>NZ_CP079195.1:3905000-4078668 GCF_019263805.1 Polaribacter sp. NJDZ03 | reverse complement strand
TTAATTTTAGCGATTTTTTTGTTATAATAAAGGGTATAAAAAGGGCTTTTGATGCCTTTTTTAAGGTGGTACAAAAATGTGAATAAAATTCAGTATAAAAAAATCAATTTGCTATTGATTATTAACTATTTTTTACGTAGAATACACAAAACACTAATTAATTATATCACTTGAAAAAATCTATAACAAAAACTAGAATTCGATACTCAGAAACCGATCAGATGGGGGTTGTGTATCACGGTAATTACGCGCAATTTTTTGAACTAGGCCGCACAGAATGGATGCGATCTTTAGGGGTTACATACAAAGATATGGAATTAAGCGGGATAATGCTTCCTGTTATTTCTATAAATTTTAAATTTATAAAATCGGCCTTGTATGACGATGTTTTAACCATAAAAACAATATTGAAAAAGAAACCAATGGTTAAAATTGAGTTTGAGTATGAAATTGTAAATCAGAATGACGAGCTCATTTGTACAGGAAGTTCTGTTTTAGCTTTTATGAATTCTAAAACGATGAAACCAACTCGCTGTCCAGATCATTTATTAAAAGGTTTGGGGTATTAACAGTTTAATAAAAAAAAGGCTTTTCTTAAACTAAACTATTACTCTAATTCTTTAATATCAACTTTATATAAAGTATCAAAAATAGTATAAATTGCTTGTGCATCTTTTTTTCTGATAGAAATGGTGTACTCGCAATTCATTTCTAATTTTTGATTGGTAATCTCAATATTTTTCTCTTTGACAACTCTTTGTACAGCATTCATCATATCGTACTCAAAAGTTAACTTATAAAAAATATTGATGGTTTTTTCTAAAATATCAGCAGCTTCTAAACTAATTTGAGCAGACGTTTTGTACGCAGAAATTAAACCTCCAACACCTAATTTTGTACCTCCAAAATAACGGACAGAAACAATTAAAACATTCGTTACTTCAAATGATTGTATTTGACCATAAATAGGTAAACCTGCAGAATTATTAGGTTCTCCATCATCATTTGCTCTAAATTTTACATCTTCAATACCTAATTGATAGGCATAACAAAAATGACGTGCAGCATGATGTTTCTTTCTTAACTCTTCCAAATGTTCTTTTACATCTTCTTCTGATAAAACAGGGAAAGCATACCCAAAAAACTTAGACCCTTTTTCTTTAAAAAGCGTTTCTTCAGATGGTTTTTCTATAGTTTTATAAACGTCTTCTAACATATTAAGCAATGGTTACCAATACAATTCCTAAAATTGCCAATGCAACTCCTATTTTATTTTTTAAACTAAATTTTTCTTTAAACAACAATAATCCAACCAAGGTAGATACTACTACAACAGATACATTATTTATGGTAAACAAAGTAGAACTTTCAATTCCTGCTGTTTGCATTGCTTTAATTAAAAATACAATGGTAAAGTAATTAGGAACTCCTAAAATAATACCTGCAATTATATTTTTAAATTCAAAGGGTTCTTTTTTCTGAATCGTTTTAATTAATAAAATTAGCAATCCAAATATTGCTGCAAAACCAAATAAACTACCAGAAAAAAGAGATGCTTCATTTTTCTGAACAAAATTAACTTCTACATATTTAAGAGTTGTATCTATAGCTCCAGAACCAAAAAAGAGTAATATAGGAAATAATAATCCTGCTTTTTTTAAGCTGTTCTTATCCTCTTTTACAGAAGCTAAATACACAGAAACTAACGCAATTAAAATTCCTATAATTTTTAAATATGTTACTGATTCATCATATAGTAAAACACCAAAAACTACCGGAATAACTACAGACATTTTACCTGCAACAGAAGCCACTGAAACTCCATTTTGCTGTGCTGTATTTGCCATTACAAAAAAGATAGCAACAAATAATGCTCCTAAAACAATAGCTCCAAAAAACCATGGTTTTTCAGGTATCTCATTAATAGAAAATGTAATTTCAGACAAACCGAAACCAAAAGCGAAAGCAACCAAATAATTTACAACAATTGCTTTTAAAGTATCAATTTTATAAATATCAAAATATTTAAAGATGACAAATAGTGAGGTTGAAAAAAGAATGCTGAAAATTAAATAAATCAAAATAAATTTTCCTTTTTTGTAAATAATTCTGTTACCTCTTCTTTACCCGGAATTAAATTCCAAGTATGAATGCCTAAAGTATTTGCAGAAACTGTATTTTCTTTAGTATCATCTATAAAAAGTGTTTCTTCTGCAATTAAATTATTCTCATTCAACACAAATTCATAAATATCAGTATTTGGTTTTCTTAAATGAATTTCGTGTGTTAAATAAAACTGTTCGAAACAAATTTTAAAGGAATTATAGAATTCCATTCCAACATTATTTTGAATCCAAGAAATATGTAAATCATTGGTATTGCTTAATAAAAATAATCTATACTTTTTACTTTCTGCTAATTCCTGAATAAACTTTAATCGGTTTAACGGAAAATCTAACAGAATAGAATTCCAAGCTTTTACTAATTTTTCTTTTGGAACATTGAACTTAGCTTCAAAAAAAACAACAAACTCTTCTGTAGAAATCAGTCCCATTTCATACTCGTTCAAAATTGGCAAATTGACTTCTGCTTCTTGCGAAATCCCTAAGTCTAGTAATTCATTTGCAAAACGTTTTTTATCTAGGTTGATAAAAATATCGCCAAAATCGAAAATGATGTTTTTAATCATTTGTATATATTTTTAAAACATCTGTTTTGATGTTTATTTCTTCTTTAACTACTTTCTTAAAAACAGGTGCCTTCACTCCTACTTTAAATGTGGTTTCTCCAACAAAAACACGAGCTTCATCCCAAATATTTTCATCAATAAAAGTTTGTAAAGTTTGACTACCTCCTTCTATAATTACAGATTGAATTTGGTGTTTTTGTAAAACATCGCAAACTTGTTTTGCTATATTATTTTGAAAATCAATTGCTTCAAAAATGATTTTATTTCTATTTTCAAGGGGTTGAAACCCCTTGCTATTCAGTATTTTTTTATCACAAATAACAATCGTCTTTACACTTCCGTCTAGAATATTACTGTCTTCCGGAATTCTTAAAGTACCATCTAAAACAATTCTAACAGGGTTATGCCCCGTCCAACTCCTTACATTTAACTTCGGGTTGTCTGCAATAACCGTATTTGTCCCTACTAAAATTGCGTGTTCTTGTGCTCTCCATTTGTGGACTAATTGCTGAGAGTATGGATTGGAAATCCAAACTGGTTTCTGTTCAACTTTTGTTAAAGGAGCTACAAATCCGTCTTTAGTTTGTGCCCATTTTAAAATAATATAAGGTCTTTTTTTATTCTGAACCGTAAAAAAACGATTGTGATCTTCTTTACATTCATCTTCTAAAACCCCTACAATAACATTAATTCCTGCATTTATAAGACGTTCAATTCCTTTACCTGCAACCAAACTATTAGAATCTACACAACCAACAACTACATTTTTCAGTTGATGTTTTACAATTAAATCTGCACAAGGAGGCGTTTTACCAAAATGAGAACAAGGCTCTAAAGTTACATAGATCGTTGCCTTTTTTAAAAGCGCTTTGTCTTTTACAGCATTAATTGCATTTACTTCTGCATGATTACCTCCATAAGCGGATGTAAAGCCTTCTCCAATAATTTTATTTTGATATACCACAACTGCACCAACAGAAGGATTAGGACGAGAAGTACCTATTCCGTTTTTGGCAATTTGCAAACAACGTTTTATGTAAGTTTTATGATCGATAACTATAAATTAAAATTTTATTTCCTGAATTTGATCTATCGGATATACACTAGAATACCCAAAAACCTTGTATTTTAAATCTCCTGTAAATTGCACTTTTATAGATTTATTTAAAAATGAATTTAACAAGCCTCCTAATATTCCGTTTTTGTTATTGTCAAACACTTTTCTTGCAGGAATAACTACCGTTAACGGAATAGAAAATTCCTTTTTTGCAGGCACTTCAAATTCATCTGAAGAAACCTGAGCAACTTCCGCTCCATTAATAATTACCTTAATTTCATCCGTAGAAAGTACACCACCAACATCATTAGGGTTTTCAAAAAAAGCTGCTGCTTTTAAACGAATAGTATCTCCTTTAAAAGAAGCTACCTTTACATTATCTACCTTTATAAAAATGGGTTTTTCTCTTACAGAACAACTTGTAATTAATGTAAAGAAAAGTATAAAATATAAAAGATTTTTCATGTTCAATTTTTAAAAAAATAGGTAACTTGCTCCTGCAAAAATACAGTAATAAATGACAAATTCAGATTTTATCATAAGAGAAATTCAACCTAAAGACAACCCACAATTGGCAATTGTTATTAGAGAAGTACTTTTAGAAATGGGTGCGCCAAAAATTGGTACTGCTTACGAAGATAAAGCAACAGATTTAATGTTTGAAAAATATAACACACCTAATTCTTTTTACTATGTTGTAGAGCATAATAACAAGGTAGTTGGAGGCGTAGGAATTGCACAATTAGATAATTTTGAAGGGAATACGTGCGAGCTTCAAAAAATGTATTTTTTACCGATAACACGAGGAAAGGGTTTGGGTTCTAAATTAATAAATACTTGCTTAGAAAAAGCAAAAACAATTGGTTTTGAAAATTGTTACTTAGAAACTATGCCTTATATGAATGCTGCACAAGCATTGTACAAAAGGAATGGCTTTGTAAATCTTGATAAGCCTATGGGAAATACCGGACATTATTCTTGCCCTGTTTGGATGTTAAAAAAATTATAAAATTTTGATTTACACTATTCTTTTATCTGTTCACCTTTTACTCTTTAGTTGGGCTTTTTATAATATTTTATATTTTGGTGTAAAACCGTCTAAATCTTTAAGCTGGATTTTAATTACACTCTTATTTCCTTTCATGGGTGTTTTTGCTTTTATTTTATTCGGAATTAATAGAAGAAAAATAAAATACTTTGAACTTAAAGAAACTAAAAAAAGGAAAGATTATATTGAAAAGAATCTCAAAAATGAAAAAAATAAAAATGTAGCTTTACTTAAGAGCCACAAAGCCTCTAAAATATCTAATCTAATTTTTAATAACACAAATTTACCACTACAATTAAATAATGATGTTGTTGTTTTAAAAAGCGGAAAAGAAACTTTTGAAGCACTTTATAAAGCCATTAAAAGCGCTACATCATTTATTCATTTACAGTATTATATTCTAGAAAATGGAGAAATTTTAAATAACATAATTACTTTATTAGAAGAAAAACGAAAAGAAAATGTAGAAGTTCGTGTTTTATACGATTCTATAGGAAGCTTTCCGTTAAACAAAAAAACCATACAACATCTTAAAGAAATAGGTGTAGAAATTTACCCAGAAACTCCTTTTAAATTTGGAAGTTTTCTTTTCTCTTTAAATTATAGAAACCATAGAAAAATTGCCATTATAGATAATAAAATTGGTTTTACAGGTGGCGTAAATATTTCTGATGAATATATTACAGAAGACACCAATTTAGGTATTTGGCAAGATGCACATGTACAAATATCTGGTTGTGCAGTAGCAGACTTACACGACACTTTTTTAAAAGATTATTACTACGCAACCGATATCAATTTAAGTCAGAAAGAAAAATACAACACTGTTTGTAACGCTGAAGGAAACACTACAATGCAAATTGTTTCTAGCGGTCCAGATTACAAACAACCGGTTGTAATGCAACAATATTTAAGCCTTATTAATTTAGCAGAAAAAAGTATTTGTGTTTTAAACCCGTATTTTATACCTACGTATTCTATTTTAGAAGCTTTTAAAATTGCTGCTTTAAGCGGAGTAAAAGTTACTTTATTATTGCCTAAAGTTACAGACTCTAAAATGGCTACCTATAGTATGTATTCTTATTTTGAAGGTTTATTAAAAGCCGGAGTAGAAATTTATTTAAGGGACGATTTCTCGCATAGTAAAGTTATATTTATTGATGATGAAATTACCTCTATCGGCTCTACCAATTTTGATTGTAGAAGCTTTGAACACAATTACGAATTAAATGCTTTGATTTTTGATGAAGTAATTACCTCTGAAATTTCTACTGAATTTAACGAAAGAAAAAATTTAGCTAACAAAGTAACTCTAGAAGATTTCTTAAACAGATCTAACAAACAAAAAACACTTGAACGTCTTGCTAGATTTTTAAGCCCTTTATTATAAATTATCTATGACACTTCAAAATTTTCGTATTTTTTTTAATAGTGAATTATCAACGATGTATCCAAAAACAGAAATTGATTCTTTCTTTTTTTTGTTGATACAAGCAAAACTGAACCTACAAAGAATCGACACCGTTTTAAAACCAGACTTTTTAATTGATGAAAGTATTTTATCAGAATTAAAAAGTATTGTAAAAAGACTTCAAAAAGAAGAACCTATTCAGTATATTTTAGGAGAAACTGAGTTTTATAGTTTGCCCTTTTTAGTAGATGAGAACACCTTAATACCAAGACCAGAAACCGAAGAACTATTAGAATGGGTTATCAATGAAGTTCTAGAAATAAGAAGTAAGAATCAAGATAAAAACTTAAATATTCTTGATATTGGAACAGGTACAGGTTGCATTCCTATTTCTTTGGCTAAGAACTTAAATAACGTTTCTATTTCTGCTATTGATGTTTCTTCGGAAGCTTTAAAGAAAGCAAAACAAAATGCAGTTTTAAATAAAGTTGACATTACTTTCTTAGAAATAGATATTTTAAAAACTAAAGAATTACCTAAAAAATATGACTTCATAATTTCTAATCCTCCTTATGTTAGAGAATTAGAAAAAGTAGAAATCAATAATAATGTATTACAAAACGAACCACATTTAGCCCTTTTTGTTGATGACGAAAACCCATTAATTTTCTATAAAAAAATTGCAGATTTAGCAAAACAAGACCTTACCAAAAACGGATTGTTATTTTTTGAAATCAATCAATATTTAGGAAAAGAGACCGTAGAAATGCTACAACAAAAAGGGTTTAAAAATATAGAGCTAAAAAAAGATTTTTCTGGTAATGATAGAATGATAAAAGCTGCATATTAAAATAAAAATTAGATCTTATTAAAAACGATTATCACCATCTAATAAATCTCCTATTCCACCTAATACACTACCTTCTCCTCGTTTTCCGCTTCCTGTTCTTGGCGCCATTGCCAAAACTCGTCCTGCCAATCTGCTAAAAGGTAAAGATTGAATATATACCGTTCCTGGCCCTTTTAACGAAGCAAAAAACAATCCTTCACCTCCAAAAACGGTGTTTTTAATACCGCCAACAAACTCAATATCATAATCTACATCTTGGGTAAAACCAACAATACAACCAGTATCTACTTTTAAAACTTCACCAGGTTGTAATACTTTTTTTGCCATGGTTCCTCCTGCATGAATAAAGCTTAAACCATCTCCTTCTAATTTTTGCATAATAAAACCTTCGCCACCAAATAATCCTCTACCTAGTTTTTTAGAGAATTCTACTCCTATAGAAACACCTTTTGCAGCGCATAAAAATGCATCTTTCTGGCAGATGAATTTCCCGCCAAACTCAGTTAAATCAATCGGAATAATTTTACCAGGATATGGAGAAGCAAATGAAATTTGTTTTTTACCAAAGCTATCATTTGTAAAAACAGTCATAAATAAACTCTCTCCGGTCAAGATTCTTTTTCCTGCAGAAAAAATCTTCCCTAACAAACCCGTTTCTTGATTAGAACCATCTCCTAAAATAGTATTCATTTTAATATGGTCATCCATCATCATAAAAGTTCCTGCTTCTGCAACAACTCCTTCTTGCGGATCTAACTCTATTTCTACAAACTGCATTTCTTCACCAAAAATTCTGTAATCTATTTCGTGTGCATTTTTATTTGATGAGTTTTGTGAGGTTCTATCTTGAAACATAATAGCTATTTTAAGGTTTATATATTAATTAGATGATTTAAGTCTGTTTTTGTTACAAAAACACCTATTATATTTTTATAATTTAATAAAAATACCAGTAACAAAAACAACATTTATAGACAATAATTATTCTATAAAATTAGCGTAAATAAGTAAAAGATTGTTTTAATAACACTAAATTAACCTTTAATTATTTCTATCCTTTCACAAAACTATTACTTTTGATATCAGATAAGTTAAACAGTAATAAATCTAATATTAAAAATAAAAACTATGAAATATTTATCTCCAGAAATAGAAGCTTTTTACAAGAAATTTGAAACTTCAAAACCATTAGCACGTACAAATGTATCTTGTGGTATTTTTCAAGATTGTGATTATAATGAAGAAAGACCTGAGCTATACAAAAAGAAAGACTAATACCAATTAACGTAAAATTACTGATTGAATTTGTTTCTTTTCACTTAGTAACTCAATAGAAAATAGCATCGTAACTGTAACTATTATTCGATTTTTCATTTCTTAAGATGAATACATAATGCAAATTTATGTATCAATCATTTTAAAATTCATTTCTAAGAAACTATTTCTTCACTCTTAAACTCCAATGGAATTGAAATCTAGAAACAACCACTCCTTCTTTATTTTTCCCTTCGGATGTTAAAACAATAACTTGCCCTTCTCCCGTCTTTATAGATGCTTTAATTGCCTCTCTAATTTCATTACCTCCCTTACAAGAAAAAAGAATTCTTCCCGTAGCTTTTTTAAAAAACTGCGCTTCTTGTTTTGTCACTAACATAGATACTTTTACTTTAGAATCATCAATAGCTTTCATTACCAAGACACCTGTTGGCATTTCTGCCGCCATACCTTGTGCTGCCCAAAACATACTTCTAAACGGATTTTGATTCATCCACCTATATTTTATAGAAACTACCACTTCTGTATCTGTAATTGTACGCACTCTTACGCCTCCTAAATATGCTAAAGGCAATTTTACAAGGTTAAAAAGATTGACTTTTCTTGGGGTAAATTTCATTTTATATATTTAATTAATTTTAGAAACTTCTATTAAAGTTGACAAGGTAGTTAAAATAAACGAAACAAAAACTCAATAAAAACAGTAGTTACAAGCCTTTTTTACCAATTTTATGTCACAATAAAAAATGTTAACAAAATGTTAAATAAAAAAATAAACAGTACTATGCTTTGCATAATACCTTCTTAAAGACATATATTTGCATAAGAAAGTATTATATAGTTTATAAATTATGAAACAAAATAACGAAAACACCAATGCCTTTTTAATACATATTTCTGCTTTCGCAGGATTTATTTTTCCTTTTGGTAATATAATTACACCATTAATTGCATGGCAAACGTTAAAAGACAGAAGTAGCTTTTTAGATAAACACGGCAAAGAAGCAATTAACTTTAATATCAGTTATTCTCTCTATATTTTTATTTTGACATTATCTTTTATTCCTGTTTTTATTGGTTCAATTTTTAGAAACTTCGATAATCTTGACAACTTTAATCATATTAACATCAATTTTGAGACTTTTAATTTCTTCGGAATTATGGGTATTGCATCTCTAGCAGGAATTGTAGGCATCATTAAAATTGCATTGATAATTATAGCAGCATTAAAAGCTAAAGAGGGAGAAAGTTATAAATATCCTTTCACAATAAAGTTTATTAAATAATCATTTAAAATCACAATAAATGAAGATAGAAAACACAAAAGCACAAATGCGAAAAGGTGTTTTAGAGTATTGTATTTTATCCATCTTAAAAAATGGAGATGCTTATACATCTGAAATTTTAAAAACGCTAAAAGGTGCAGAAATGATTGTGGTTGAAGGTACCATATATCCTTTATTAACACGTTTAAAAAACGCAGGTTTATTAACCTATAGATGGGAAGAATCGACCTCTGGACCACCAAGAAAATATTATGTTTTAACAGAAAACGGCGGTCTATTTATAAAAGAATTAGACAAAACATGGAGCAATTTAGTAAGTGCAGTTAACCAAGTAATCAGCAAAAAACCAACCACAAATGAATAAGACAATCAACATAAATTTAGGCGGATTTTTCTTCCACATAGATGAAGTTGCCTATCAGAAATTAAAGCGATATCTAGAATCTATTTCTAGATCGTTAAGCGATGATCCACAAGGAAAAAATGAGATTATTGCAGATATAGAAGCACGTATTAGCGAATTGTTATCAGAAAAAATAACAGACGCAAGACAGGTTATTAATGAAGGTGATATAGAAGATATCATTAAAATTATGGGCCAACCAGAAGATTATGCTGGTGCCGAAGAAGAATATAGTGACGCTAATTATTCTTACACTAGAAATAACACTACCGGAAAAAAATTATTTAGAGATGGTGAGGATAAATTTTTAGGTGGAGTTGCCTCTGGTATTGCTCATTATTTTGATATTGATACCATCTGGGTTCGTCTTGGTTTGTTAGCCCTTTTCTTCGGAGCTGGTTTTGGAGTAATCTTATACATTATCCTTTGGATTTTGTTGCCAGAAGCTAAAACTACGGCAGAAAAACTACAGATGGAAGGTGAACCTGTAAACATCGATAATATCGAAAAAAAGATTCGTGAAGAGTTTACAAATGTTTCTGAAAATGTAGCTGATTTTGCCAACAAAGCATCAGAGAAATTTAAAGACGGAGCCAATGAGTTTTCAGAAAAAATGAATAAGACTTTTTCGGGAAAGACAAAAAAAAATAACGGATTACAAGATTTTATCAACACTATAGGCAAGATTATTCTGGTATTCTTTAAAGTGATTGGTAAGTTTATTGGAATTCTACTGGTATTTATTGCTGGTGCGGTTATTTTATCACTAATTATTGGTGGGTTTTCAATAGGAAGTTTAGAAGTATTAAATGTTAATGGCGAGTTTTTACAATATCCACCATTTTTCTATGATGCTATTTTACCAAAATGGGCACTAACACTTGCTGCTTTTTTATTAATAGGTATTCCTTTTTTAATCTTATTTGTACTGGGTTTACGCATATTATCTAGTAGTATAAAACAAATAAGCAAGCCAACATCACTAACCCTTTTAGGTATTTGGGTAATCGCTTTATTAACCATGATTTTTACAGGAATAGAATACGGAACCTCTCATGTAAATGATGGCCAATTTGTTAAAAAATCATCATTAAATATTGTAGAAAATGATACCGTCTCTTTAAAAATGGTCAATAATGATGAAATCTATTATAAACATAATTTAAATAGAAGTTCTCGTATACAAGAGGTTGAAATAGACGGAACAAATAAAATATACTCTAATAATGTTAGCGTTGATGTTAAAAAAAGCAATACAGATGAGGGATATATAATTCTTGAAAAAGAATCCTCTGGAAAAACAAGAAATAGTGCAAATGCAAATGCTGAAAAAATTGAATATAAATTTGAAATCATCAATAATACTATTGTTTTAGATGCTTATTATTTGTCTGACTTTAAAAATATTTGGAAAGATGAAGAAATTAATATAACAGTTTATATACCTAAAGGTAGCACTGTTTATTTTGATCATTCTGTAAAAAACTTTTTAAATGACGTAGAGAATCAAACAGATATTTACGACAAAGATATGGTGAATCATTATTTTAAAATGACCGATGAAACCTTACAATGTACAGATTGTGTAGATGATTTAGATGCAGAAGAAGTTATTTAATACAATTCAACCAAAAAAAACAACAATTGAGTAACCAATCATTGATTTTAAGCGTCTATTAAAAGAAATTTACAATCTAATTAAATCCAAACTCATGAAAAATTCAGTATCAAAAATTATTGCAATTCTATTTATAGCAACTCTTTTTACATCTTGTAATGTAGATATGATAAATAGAATTAATGGAAATAAAAATGTAATTACCAAAACAAGAAAAATTGCAGATCAATTTACTGGAATAAAAGTAAGCACAGGTTTAGATGTCTACATAACCCAAGGTTCTAATAATAAAGTGATTGTAGAAGCTGATGAAAATTTACACGATATTATTATTACGGAAGTTGAAGATGGTATATTAAAAATATATGCTGATAAAGGAATTTGGAGAGCAGAAGCCAAAAAAGTACATGTTACCATTAAAGATTTAACTCTTTTAATAGCCACAAGTGGAAGTGATGTATATGGAAAAGAAGTTATAGATACCGATGAAATTTCTATCTCAGCTACAAGCGGAGCAGATATAAATATTAAGGTAAACGCAACAAGTGTAGAAACAAATTCTACCAGTGGGTCTGATATTAATATTTCCGGAATTACAATAAATCATGCTTCTAACGCAACAAGCGGAAGTTCTATAGATGCTTATGAATTAGAAAGTGAAAACACCATAGCTAAAGTAACTAGTGGAGCTAATATTAATATTTTTGCATCAAAAAAACTAGAAGCTAGAGCAACTAGTGGTGGAGATATTGATTTTAAAGGAAACCCAAAAACAGTTGATAAAAAAACAACTTCGGGCGGAAGTATTTCAAAAAAATAATTAACTTTAATTAAGTAAGCAACCAAACTATGGACTCTTTTTTAGAACCTTTTAGAAAATCTATTTTAATAAAAGTAGTACTGTTTTTAGCGATGTTGTTTTACAACTTTGTTTTAAATGCACAAGTTGATACAAATTCAAACTTGTTTAAAACATTAAAAGATAAAGACAGTATTTTATTTGAAAGAGCGTTTAATAATTGTGAAATTGAAAAACTAACCCCAATTATTGCTGATAATTTTGAATTCTATCATGATGTTGGAGGTATCCAAAATAAGGAACAATTTATTGATGCTATTAAAAAGAACCTATGTACTAACCCAGGAAATAACACCAGACAATTAGTTGATAATTCTTTAGAAGTACATCAATTAAACAATAATGGCATTATTTATGGCGCTATTCAAAAAGGAAAACACACGTTTCAACAAAAACAAAAAGGTGTATTAAAAACTGTTGGAATTGCAGATTTTACACACCTTTGGATTTTAGAAAATAAGATTTGGAAATTAAAAAGGGTGCTGAGTTATAATCACCAACCTTATACCAAATAACAATTTATTAGAAAGCTAACTTCTAATATTTATACTAATACTTGGTTTTATTAGTTTACTTGGTAAGTCGTCGTTTTGTAAAAAACGACGCTTACTTTTTTATATACTATAATTTATTTTACTGGCTTTTCAAAAAATGAATCTTTTAAAGTATTTTTACTGATTGCTGCATCTGTAAATACTGCTGCAGGACTTGCTGGTTCTGTTGGCACACCGTTTTCATCAACTTTAAACCAAGTAATTTCTGATGGTAAAATCAATCCGTTTACATTATTCCATTTACCATATTTAATGATATTAAACTTATCACTTGGTTTTTTAGACATAAATGTAGCCGTGTATGCTAACCATTCCATTTTATAAGTTTCTGCATTAAAATACAACTTGTAATTATCATCAGGAGAACTACCAATATTAGATTTAAAAGACATTTTATAACCAGGATAATCTACACCATCAAAAGTTAAAGGTGCAATTTTTTCATACGTAATACCTTCATCCGCTAATACAAAAGGCATTGCATAGAAATAAAAGAACAGGTTATGATAAAAAGCAGGGTTACCTTTAAAAGTTCCTTCTTCTGCTTCGTCTAACCAAACATTTTCTCCGTCGAAACCTACAGAATAATTAGGCGCATTAATTACATTTACACGAGATTGTAAATCTATTGTATGTACTTCATCTCCTTTTTTAAAGGATAAAACCTCAGTATTTCTCCAAGTGTCAATTCCGCCGTGAGCTTCAAAAACTTTCCCTAATTCTTCCGGAAAACTTTCTTTTTTAACTTCAACTTTTTGTACTAATTCCTTAACCTCCTTTTTAGCTTCATTCTTACAAGAAATAGCAATAACTACAACTAACAATAAAAGTACTTTTTTCATAATTCGATGATATATTTAAATTCGATACTTTAAGAGTCGGTTTTATTGTATTTCTTTACAAAAGAAGTGGAATTTAAATGTTAAATTAGAAGTTAGACCATATTTGCATAAATTATAGTCTCTTAAATTTAAGAAAAATGTCAGGTTGAGCGCAGTCGAAACCTATTTTGAAAATCAATTAGTTCTCGACTGCGCTGCGCTCGAACAGACAGTAAGATTGTTATCCACTAATTTCTATCTTATATTTTAGATTGATACGTATACAAATCATAATATCTGCCTTTTGCAGCAATCAACTCATCATGCGTACCTCTTTCTGCAATACTTCCCGCTTCTACTACTAAAATCTGATCTGCTTGTTTAATAGTGCTCAACCTGTGCGCAATAACAATTGTTGTTCTGTCTTTTACCAATTCAGACAAACTTTTCTGAATTAAAGACTCGCTTTCGGTATCTAAACTAGAAGTTGCTTCATCTAAAATAATAATTTTTGGATCTGCTAAAATAGCTCTTGCAATTGCCAAACGCTGACGCTGACCTCCAGAAAGTTTTACACCTCTTTCTCCAATTAAAGTATCTAAACCATCATCAAAACGATCTGTAAACTCATTTACATAGGCTGCATTTACAGCATTTTGTAATTCGTCTTCTGTAGCATCTGGTCTTGGAAACAGAATATTTGCTCTAATTGTTCCTTCAAATAAAAACTCATCTTGTAAAACAACACCTAAATATTTACGATAACTAGATAGCTTTATTTTAGACATATCTTTATTATCAATCGTAATGGTACCCGATTCCGGATTTAAAAATGTTGCAGATAAACCAGCAATAGTAGATTTCCCAGAACCAGAACTACCAACCAAAGCCGTTACAGAACCCGCAGGCACATTAAAATTAATGTTTTTAATCACCTTCTTTCCTTCTTCATAAGAAAAAGAAACATTATCAAAATTAATTTCTCCTTTTAAGTCTTCTAAAACAACCTTTCTATTTTCATCATCTTCCTCTGCAGCCATGTTCATTAATTCTTCGGTTCTATCTAAACCTGCCAAAGCTTCGGTTAACTGGCTACCAATATTGCTCATTTGTACAATTGGCGCCACCATAAATGCTAACAAGAATGTAAACTGAATAAAATCTCCAAAAGTCATGCTGCCTTGTATCATATAATAACCGCCAATTCCCATCACTCCGGTAGTTGCCAAACCAATTAAAAAGGTAGACGAACTAGTCATAATAGCAGTTGCAGTCATACTTTTTTTAACATTCTGATATATATTATCAACACCTTCTTCAAAAATTTTGCTTTCTTGTTCTTCTGCATTAAAGGCTTTTATTACTCTAATTCCGCCTAAAGTTTCTGTTAAACGTCCTGTTACTTCTGCATTAATTTTTCCTCGTGCTCTAAAAATCGGACGAATATATTTAAATGATTTTAAGGCGATTATTCCAAAAATAGATAACGGCACAAATGTAAAAATGGTCATCCAAACATTCATTTTCAACAAAATAACCAACGTTAAAATTGCCGTAAACGAACCTCCAATTAACTGTACCAAACCAGTACCTATTAAATTTCTTACACCTTCTACATCGTTCATAATTCTAGAAACCAATGCGCCAGATTTTGTATTGTCGAAAAAACTGATTGGTAAAGACAAAACCTTCTTTTGCACCTGTGTTCTTAATTCTGATATTAAATATTGCGCCTGAATACTCAATACTTTTGTCAATAAAAAAGAAGTTACTGCTTGCACAAAAATGGCTCCAATAACAATAAATATTAAATTGTATAACTGGCTATAATCCTTATTAGGTATCACCTCATCCATTAAAACCTTACTCTGCATTGGCAGTATAAAGCCAGATAAACTTCTAATAATTATTAAAATTAATCCTAAAAACACCAAATTTCTTCTTGGCCAAATAATGGTTATAAAAGCTTGTTTTAAGGTTACTTTTGGTTTTGTTTTATCTTTTTTAGATTCTTTATAATGTTGCATAATTTATTTTAAAATGTAGAGAAATTTATTGCTCAATTTACATGCCATTAAGTTGAAGTCTGACATACTTGCAAAGTTACAACAAACAAAAGTTGCAGTCTAAAAAGTAATAAACATTGTCTTACAGAACTTGTTTGAGTATCTTAATTGAACACAGCTTAACCTTCCTAAAATTCTAAAATAAATTTAAGTTGAAAATAAATTTATTTTTTCAAACACCCTATAAATCATCAAACACCCTATAAATCAATGGTAGTAATATAAAACGATTCCTTTTTTTATTTCAACATCATATTTAGGGCGTTCCCCAAAAGGGTCGGGCTATTCGCTATATCTTTTTTACAAAAAATAAAAAAGGATGCCGCTTCTATCCCTAACGCAAAACAAAAAATAACCTCTATATTTAATTTTGATTTTCTTGTTTTTAAATTTTCATCAATACTAAAAAACACTTTAAAAACTAGTTCTTAAAAATAGTACGCATCAATAAAAAATCAGTATTTTTTATCATAAAACAATATCATTTCACCAAGTTTTACATAAACCACTTAAAAAGAAAACTTTAAAAAACATATATTTACAATAATCAAATTCTGAAAAAGTGAAAAACACCTATCAAGTAGCAGTAAACAACACCTTCGATTTTAAGATTGACCAAAAAGCGGTTTTAAATCTAGATGTCTTAAAGGTTTCAGATTCCGAATTTCATGTACTAAATAATAATGTTTCTTACAAAACTGAAATTACAAAAGCCAATTTTCAAGAGAAATCATATTCTGTAAAAGTAAATAATACAGTTTATAATATTAACATACAGAACGAACTAGATACCCTCATTAAAGAAATGGGGTTCGAAATTGGTTTTACAAAAGAAATCAACGAAATTAAAGCACCCATGCCAGGGTTAATACTAGACATTACCGTTTCAGTTGGTATGGAAGTAAAAGAAGATGATACCCTTTTAATTTTAGAAGCCATGAAAATGGAAAATGCATTAACATCGCCAAGAGCCGGAATTATAAAATCTATTTCAGTTATTAAAGGAGAGGCGGTTGACAAGAATCAATTATTAGTTGAATTTGAATAAATAAGATTTTTTTTATCCTGCAAGGTTTTCAAAACCTTGTAGGTATCAACCTTTCTATGATTACCATATTTCATAAAACCACTAAATATTATATGAAAAAACTTTTAATAGCCAACAGAGGAGAAATTGCCATTCGTATCATGCGAACTGCAAAAAAAATGGGCCTAAAAACAGTTGCTGTGTACTCTACTGCAGATAGAAATGCACCTCATGTTCGTTTTGCAGATGAAGCTGTTTTAATTGGTGAAGCTCCTTCCAATAAATCTTATTTATTAGGCAATAAAATTATTGAAGTTGCTAAAGATTTAAATGTAGATGCCATTCATCCTGGTTATGGCTTTTTATCTGAAAATGCCAACTTTGCAGAAGCTTGCGAAAAAAACAACATCATATTTATTGGTCCCAAATCTAAGGCTATAAAAATAATGGGAAGCAAATTGGCTGCAAAAGAAGCCGTAAAAGCATATAATATCCCTATGGTTCCTGGTACGGAAGAAGCCATTACAGACATTCCAAAAGCTAAAAAAATAGCCACAGAAATAGGATTTCCTATTTTAATTAAAGCATCCGCCGGTGGCGGAGGAAAAGGAATGCGTGTTGTAGAAAATGATGCCGAATTTGAATCGCAGATGCATAGAGCTATTAGCGAAGCTACTTCTGCTTTTGGAGACGGGTCTGTATTTATAGAAAAATATGTAACCTCACCAAGACATATTGAAATTCAGATTATGGCAGATGCACACGGCAATGTTGTACACCTTTTTGAACGTGAATGCAGTATTCAACGTCGTCATCAAAAAGTAATTGAAGAAGCTCCTTCTACTGTTTTAACCCCAGAGTTAAGAGCAATAATGGGAGAAGCTGCAATTAAAGTAGCAAAATCTTGCGATTATTTAGGTGCCGGTACAGTTGAGTTTTTATTAGATGAAAAACACAATTTCTATTTTTTAGAAATGAATACACGTTTACAAGTAGAGCATCCGGTAACAGAATTGATTACAAATACAGATTTAGTGGAATTACAAATTCGAGTTGCTCGTGGTGAAGCTTTACCTATAACCCAAGAAAATTTAAAAATAAACGGACACGCATTAGAGTTGCGTGTCTATGCAGAAGACCCTTTAAATGATTTTTTACCAAGCGTAGGGAATTTAGAAATATACAAATTACCCGAAGGCAAAAATATTCGTGTAGATAATGGATTTGAACAAGGCATGGACATTCCTATTTATTACGACCCCATGTTATCTAAATTAATAACCTACGGAAAAACAAGAGCAGAAGCCATTGAGCTAATGATTACTGCCATTGAAAATTATCAAATAGAAGGAATTGAAACTACTTTACCTTTTGGACGTTTTGTATGTAAGCACAATGCTTTTCGCTCTGGAAATTTTGATACCCATTTTGTTAAAAAACACTATTCTCCTGAAGCTATAAAAAATCAGCAGAAAGAAGAAGCTAGAATTGCCGCAATTATTGCAGTGAAAAAGTATTTAGAAGATAAAAAGTTATTGAGAATACCTGTTTCTAGCAGGCTGTAGCAGTATTAAGTCGCAGTCGCAGTCGCAGTATTCAAAAAAATAAAAATTAGACGTGTAAATTATTATTTCATATAAAAGTAATTCAAAAATAGTCAACAACAACAACAACAACAACAACAACAACAACAACAACAACAACAACAACAACAACAACAACAACACAAACCTTTGCGTCTTTGCGCCTTTGCGAGAAAAAAAACACACAACACAACTAGCAAAACTTTGCGCCTTTGCGTCTTTACAAGAAAACAAACACAATAATGGAATCAAAAATAAAAATCCTTAACGAAAAAATTGCTCTCGCTTATTTAGGAGGCGGACAAGAAAAAATTGATAAGCAACATCAAAATAAAAAACTAACCGCCAGAGAACGCGTTATGTATTTATTAGATGATGGTTCTTTTGAAGAAATTGGCGCTTTAGTTACACATAGAACGAAAGATTTTGGCATGGAAAACCAAATCTTTTATGGCGATGGCGTAGTTACTGGTTACGGAACCGTTAGTGGAAGATTAACCTATGTTTTTGCACAAGATTTTACAGTTTTTGGAGGTTCTTTATCAGAAACACATGCAGAAAAAATTTGCAAAATAATGGATTTAGCCCTAAAGGTTGGAGCACCAATAATTGGTTTAAACGATTCTGGTGGAGCCAGAATTCAAGAAGGGGTTCGTTCCCTTGGTGGTTATGCAGATATTTTTTACAAAAATGTACAATCTTCGGGTATCATTCCGCAGTTATCCGCAATTATGGGACCTTGTGCTGGTGGTGCGGTATATTCACCTGCAATGACAGATTTTACCATTATGGTAGAACATACAAGTTATATGTTTGTAACAGGTCCCAGTGTAGTAAAAACAGTTACTAATGAAGAAGTAACTAGTGAAGAATTAGGTGGTGCAAGTACACATGCTACTAAATCTGGAGTGGCACATAAAACGTCTTCTAATGATGTAGCGTGTTTAGAAGACATTAAAAAACTTTTAAGTTATTTGCCTCAAAATAATAAAGAAACTCCTACCCTTTTGCCATTTAAATTAGAGGATGAAATTAAGGAAGAACTATCAACAATAGTTCCTTTAGATGCCAATAAACCATATGATATGCATACCGTAATATCAGGAATAATTGACAAAGACTCTTTTTATGAAATACATAAAGATTATGCTGAAAATATTATAGTTGGTTTTGCTAGGTTAGGTGGAAGAAGTATTGGTATTGTAGCCAATCAACCAAAGTTTTTGGCTGGAGTATTAGATGTCAATAGTTCAAAAAAAGCAGCCCGTTTTGTCCGTTTTTGTGATGCTTTTAATATTCCGCTTTTAGTACTAGAAGATGTACCCGGTTTTTTACCCGGAACAGACCAAGAATGGAATGGTATTATTGTACACGGAGCAAAATTACTTTATGCTTTTAGCGAAGCTACCGTGCCAAGAGTTACTGTAATTACCCGAAAAGCTTATGGAGGCGCGTATGATGTTATGAACTCTAAACACATTGGAGCAGACATGAATTTTGCATGGCCAAGTGCAGAAATTGCAGTGATGGGAGCCAAAGGAGCAGCCGAAATTATTTTTAAACGTGAAATTAAATCCGCAGAAAACCCAGATGCAAAATGGAAAGAAAAAGAAGCTGAATATGCCGACCATTTTGCCAACCCTTATAGTGCTACTCAACGTGGTTTTATAGATGAAGTAATTCTGCCAAAAGATACCCGAAGAAAATTAATAAAAGCTTTTTCTATGCTAGAAAATAAAGAAATAGTAAGACCAGATCGTAAGCATGGAAACATCCCACTATAACATCAATTTTATGTGGTAAAAGATGGCACAATCAGTTTATTACTAGTAATTCAGTATCTAAGATATAGATTAGATTTAAATTCCCTCAATTTTTATAATATGAATTGGTTTAGAAAGAAAATATATCCACTTTTTTTGAGAATCCTATAAACAATGTTTTTCTAAAGAAACTAAGTGCTGAAGTTAAAAGTATTCGTTTTGTAGTTTTTTTTAAATAAAAAAAGGCAGCTCCAAATCTAATTTGGAGCCACCTACAAAAAAACTAACTTAACAATAATTAAATTAAATCATATTCCTTTTTCAAGTTTTTATAATCATTAAGATGTTCTATAAATAAATTTCTATTTTTTTTATGCTCTTTGTAAAAAAATAAATCACACGCTAAATCAATACATTCAGTTGGGTTATCTAAGTCATTTTTATATTGTAAAAGTGTACGATATATCCTCTTGTTACTCTCAATAATAGTAGAAACTTCTTTATTTAAAAGATCTCCGTCTAGACTATTCCTTTCAAGGTCATTACATTCTTGTGAAATTTCATTCAGATCTAACATCCATCTATTTACTTCGTTTAGACTACGTTTTTGAATTATTTGATTTTCAGTTTGTTCATTATTTATCTGCATAATTATTATTTATTTTGTTATACTTTCTGGCTGCATTACTTCTAAAACTTTTAATTCTTTTAAGCCTCCTGGAAAATCCCATAAAATTAAATCATCTTTGGCATACCCTAAAACTGCAGTACCCATAGGTAACAATAATGATATTTTGTTTTCTAAAATGTTCCCTTTGGAAGGTACAACCAACTCAAAAGTTTTCTCCCATAAACCATCTAAAGAACAAACTGTAACTAAAGAATTAAGCCTAACTACATCTAAAGGCATTTCTTTTTTCGTTACAACTTTGGTTACATTTCTTAATTCTTCTTGTAGTTTTAAAATATGACTTTTTACCGTTTTTGATTCTACTACTTTGTTTAAATTTAAGAGTTTTTCTAGTATTAAAAACTCATTTTCTTCTATAATTAACTGACCATACTTCATTTTTTCAAAATTTAATTCTATGGAAAACACCACGTTTTACATACACTCTTTCTAATACTTCTGTTACCAAAAGTTAGGCTGCAGAACATAAATCTATTTGCCTATCTTTAATTACGTTTAATACTTTTCCTTTTTGTCTATTAAGCCTAATATGAAGACATTAAAAATAACCATCTAAAATACCTCCAGAATAATATAAAATACTTGGAGTTATAACAATACTATTTTTAACGACACCTTCACTCTCCATCCCTAAAGGAATATGAAAAGTAGATTCAATATTGGTTATATCAAATATTGTTTCATTAGGGTTTCCTTTTACTAATTAAATAGACTCAGAAACTACTTTAAAACGTTTTCTTAAACCTAATTTAGCTAGCTTATTTTTTACATTTCTACACTCAATATCTTTATAATTAAATGAGTTCAATTTCTTTCTCACTTACTTAAAAGCTAAAATCTGATATTGTATTTGTTTCTAATAAATCCTTTTTCTCATACTCACTACAAGACCAAATAGCATTTTTATTTGATGTTAAACTACAGTCTATTTTATGAACACAAGTATTACATAAACTATTATTATTGAAAACCATAATTATCGTTTTAATTACAACTACCTTATGGCAAGCTATATGCCACTTATTTTAAAACATTAAAACACCTGCTCAATTATTTAAAAATCAATAAGATACACGAAATTAATATGTGTCACAAAAAAAAACAGTTGAGGAAATATTCCTCAACTGCTACTTTTTTACTCGTTTTTAAAAATATTTATTTTAATTTTTCTCGAAGTGTTTTTCTATCAATTTTAAGAATTTCTGCAGCTTTTGTTTTGTTGTTGTTTGTGGCTTTTAATACCTTTAAAATATAGCTTTTCTCAAATTCTTTTAAAGACAGTAACTTGTTTGTTTTAGAAAAATCTATTTGATATTTGATATGCTCTGGCAAATGCTCTACATCTACAAAGCTATCAGACATAATAATAGCTCTTTGTATTACATTTTCTAATTCTCTAATATTACCTGGCCAATAATAATTTTTTAAAACCTCTAAAGCTTCTGGTGTAATTTTTAAAAAACGGTCTTTATACTCTATTCCGTATTTAAATAAAAACTTTTCTACCAACAACGGAATGTCCGAAATTCTTTCTACTAAAGTTGGTACTTTAATTTCTACAACTGTTAATCTATAGTACAAATCTTCTCTAAAACGCTTTTTCTCAATTAAATCTTTAAGGTTAATATTTGTTGCAGCAATTACCCTTACATCCACTTTTTCTGCTTTTTGCGAGCCAACTCGTACTACTTCTTTTTCTTGCAAAACACGCAATAATCTTAGCTGAGTTGCTAAAGAAGCATTGCCTATTTCATCTAAAAAAATAGTCCCATTATTGGCTGCCTGAAAAAAACCTTTTCTATCTTTTTCTGCTCCCGTAAATGCTCCCTTTACATAACCAAACAATTCTGATTCTAATAAATTTTCTGGAATTGCTCCGCAGTTTACCGCAACAAAAGGTGCTGAGGAATATTTACCCATATAATGAATAGAACGTGCCACCAACTCTTTTCCCGTTCCGCTTTCTCCATGAATAAAAACTGTTGCTTTGTTATTTTTTAACCGTTCTATTACATCTGTAACCTTTTTCATTGCAGGCGATGAACCTATTAATTCGCCATACGGTTTATGAGTTTCTGCTACTTTTATCTTGGTAATTGTATCTTCTTTCGGTTTTATTTCTAAAGATTTTAAAATAGCCGTTTTAAGTTCTTCTTTTGTAAAAGGTTTTGTAATATAATCTACTGCTCCAGATTTCATTACCTCTAAAGCACCTTCTATAGAAGGAAAACCGGTAACTACTAATTTTGGAATTTTAGGATAATGCTCAGACGTGTATTTAATTAACTCTAAACCATCTACATCGGGCATTTGTAAATCTGTAATTAATAAATCTATAGAAGTGTCTTTTAAAATCTCTAATGCTTCTTTTACAGATATCGCTTTATAAGTATGGTAATTTAAGGATTGTAAATGCCGTTGAATGAGTTCTAAAATTAGAATATCATCATCTACAATTAATATATTTTCTTTGTTTAGCATCTTTTAACTTTTAGGAAAACTAACAACAAAAATAGTCCCTTTTGGTGAATTTGGTTGATGAATTATAGTGCCTTTATGACTTTTAATAATTCCGTGTACAACACTTAAACCTAAACCAGAACCATCTCCAGTAGGTTTGGTTGTAAAAAAAGGATTAAAAATATTTTCAGAATTAGCAGGTTCTATTCCTGAACCTTCATCAGAAATTCTAATTTGTACCTTTTTAGATTTATCAATAACAGCAATATGTATTTTACCCCTTTCTGGTGAAAAATAAATAGCATTGATTACCAAATTAAAAATTACTTGCGTTAACTGAATTTTATCAACTTTTAAATAAATTTTATCAACTGAAAAAGTGACGATACAGCGTATGTGTTTTTTATTAAAACTAGGTTTTAACAAACTAATTGCCTCATTTATAATAATATTGATATCTACAGATACCATTTGCTGAGGCATTTCACAAGAAAAAAACATTAATTTTTTAACAACTTCTCTAGAATAAATAGCACTATTTATTATTTTATTTAAGTCTTCACGCCCAACTTTATCGCCTTTATATTGTTCTTTTAATAATTCTGAAAAGCCTAAAATATTAGCTAAAGGTGTATTTAATTCGTGTGCAATTCCCGCAGTAATTTCTCCTAAAATAGTTAATCTACCTACTCTTTCTATTTGTCTTTTAGCAATCTCTTCTTTTTCATTGATTTCTTTTCGTTCTAAAAAATCTCCAATTTCTGAAGCAATCTGATGTAACAATAATTTTTCTTCTTCTAAAAAAGAGTTTTCAGAAAATTTTTGCTTGGAATAACCTATCGTTACAGATCCTTTAATTTTTCCAAAAGATTTTATAGCAGAAATAATAAAAATAGCATCTTCTCTTTTTTTCCCTTCAATAAAAATAAAATTATCTACTTTAATTTCTACAAATGCTTCTTCAGGAAATCGAACTGCTTCTTTTAAACTTATGGCTATTTCTTTTAATAATTCTTTTAAATCATTAAAACTACTATCTTTAATTAAAGAACTAACTCTATACAAACAAGTTAGTTCTTTAATTCTTTCTTTTAATTTATCTTCTAGCGTAATCTGGTTTTCCATCTACAAATAAAAAATATATCTAATTACTTTCTATTATCAATAATACTTTGTACTATTTCTGGATTTAACAGCGTACTTGTATCTCCTAAATTATCCATTTCGTTACAAGCTATTTTACGTAAAATACGTCTCATAATTTTACCTGAACGTGTTTTTGGCAATCCTTCTGTAAACTGAATTTTATCTAATTTAGCAATAGGACCAATTCTATCTGTAATTAATTGATTGATTTCTTTTTCTAAATTATCATGATTTCTATATTCTCCAGCATTTTTTAAGGTAATATAGCCATATAAAGCACTTCCTTTAATATCATGCGGAAAACCAACGATAGCAGATTCTGCAATTGCAGGATGTTCGTTAATAGCATCTTCAATTGGTGCAGTTCCTAAATTATGTCCAGAAACAATAATTACATCATCTACTCTACCTGTAATTCTATAATAACCAACCTCATCTCTCAGCGCTCCATCACCTGTAAAATACATGTTTTTATAGGCAGAAAAATAAGTCTCTTTATATCGTTGATGATCGCCCCAAATAGTACGTGCAATACTTGGCCAAGGAAACTTGATACACAATCTTCCTTCTACTTGATTTCCTTTTAATTCTCCTCCGTTTTCATCCATAATTGCAGGTTGAATTCCTATAAACGGTAAGGTTGCATAGGTTGGTTTTGTTGGGGTTACATACGGAATTGGTGTAATCATAATTCCACCAGTTTCTGTTTGCCACCAAGAATCTATAACAGGACTTTTTCCCTTACCTACATTATCATTATACCAGTGCCATGCTTCTTCATTAATTGGCTCACCAACAGACCCTAGAACCTTTAAAGAAGATAAATCATACGTATCTAATAATTCTGTTCCGTGTTTTGCCAAAGCTCTAATGGCAGTTGGAGCTGTATAAAATTGATTGATTTTATGTTTTTCTATAATATCCCAAAAACGTCCAAAATCTGGATAACTTGGTACGCCTTCAAAAAGTACGGTTGTTGCTCCGTTTGCTAACGGTCCATATACAATATAAGAATGCCCAGTAATCCAACCGATATCGGCAGTACACCAATACACATCGTTTTCTCTGTATTGAAATGCATTTTTAAATGTATATGCTGTATACACCATATAACCAGCAGTTGTGTGAACCATTCCTTTTGGTTTCCCTGTAGAACCAGATGTGTATAAAATAAATAAAGGATCTTCTGCATCCATTATTTCAGGATTACAATCCGTAGAAGCATTGTCTAATAATGGTTGTAACCATTTATCTCTTCCTTCTTTCATGTTTATATTTGCCTTGGTTCTTTTTGCAACCAATACATTTTCTACTCCCGGACATTTTTCTAAGGCTTCATCTACGATTCCCTTTAAATCGATAGATTTTTTTCCTCTAAAAGAACCATCAGCAGTTATCACCATTTTACAATCAGAATCGTTAATTCTTGTTGCTAAAGCTGTTGATGAAAAACCTGCAAAAACAACAGAATGTATAGCTCCTATTCTTGCACAAGCTAACAAAGAAATTGCTAATTCTGGAATCATAGGAACATAAATACAAACCCTATCTCCTTTTTTAATTCCGTGATCTTTTAAAACATTGGCAAATTGATTTACTCTTTCTGATAATTGTTTATAAGAAATATGCTCTGCAGGTTCATTCGGGTCATTAGGTTCAAATAAAATAGCTGTTTTGTCTGCTTTTGTAGATAAATGCCTATCAATACAATTTTCTGTGATGTTTAATTTTGCACCTTCAAACCATTTAACTTCTGGTTTAGAAAAATCCCAATCTAATACATTGTCCCATTTTTTTCTCCATAAAAAATGCTCTTCTGCTATTTCTTCCCAAAATACTTCTGGCTCTCTTATTGATTTTCTATATACTTTAAAATATTCTTCTAAATGTTTTATGTGGTAATTGCTCATTGTTATTTAGTTAATTGTATTTGATATTCTAAAAATAGAAATTATATTTCTGTTTTAAAAGAACAATGTATTTATTTATGTATTTTTTTAACATAAAAGTCAAAAATAGCTTCTTATTTTATCATTCTAACACTATAAATGCAAACTTATTTCGAAATAACAAACCTTGTTTTATGCCTTGATAATACTACTTTTTATTAAAAAAAACTTCCTCTTCTTTGGTCAATAACCTAGAGTGAATAAAAAAACGAAGTCCTAAAGGAATCTCTAAAGAAAAACTAGCACCTCTACCTTCTGTAATATCTACTGTTAAATGTGTGTGTTTCCAATATTCAAATTGATCTTGGTTCATATAAAAATTTACACCTTTTAAAGTTCCTAAAAGAATATCACTTTCATCTAAATACATGTCACCTTTTTCAAAAATCATTGGAGCAGAACCATCGCAACAACCACCACTTTGATGGAAAATTAATTCGCCATGTTTCTCTTTTAATAATTCTAAAATTTTAGTTGCTTTTTCTGTTATTGTTACTCTTTCCATAATTTCTTGGTATTAAAAAGACTGAATTAAATTAATAATTCAGTCTTTAAGATTATTGACTAACTACTAAAAGAAACCTAATTTATTTTTATCATAAGAGATTAACATATTCTTCGTTTGACGATAATAGTTTAACATCATCACGTGGTTTTCTCTACCAAAACCAGATTTTTTATATCCACCAAAAGGTGCATGTGCAGGATATGCATGGTAACAGTTTACCCAAACTCTACCGGCTTTTATTGCTCTAGGAATTTGATATAATTGATGTGCATCTCGCGTCCAAACTCCGGCTCCTAAACCATAAAGTGTATCGTTTGCAATTTCTAAAGCTTCTGCTTCATCTTTAAACTTTGTAACACAAACAACAGGTCCAAAAATTTCTTCTTGGAAGACGCGCATTTTATTATGTCCCTCTAATATAGTTGGTTTAATATAGAATCCGTTTGCTAAATTACCAGATAATTTATTTGCAGAACCACCAGACAATACTTTAGCGCCCTCTTCTTTACCTATTTCTATATAAGATTGTATTTTTTCGTATTGATCTTTAGATGCTTGTGCACCCACCATGGTATTTACATCGTACGGATTGTCTTGAATGATGGCATTTGTTCTTTCAATAACACGTTTCATAAATGCATCGTAAATATCTTCTTGAACCAAAATTCTAGACGGCGCAGTACAAACTTCTCCTTGATTAAAAGCAAATAAAACCGCACCTTCAATCGCCTTATCTAAATACGCATCATCATGATCCATCACAGAATTAAAAAACACATTTGGAGATTTCCCCCCCAATTCCATGGTTACGGGATTTAAATTTTTAGATGCATATTGCATAATTAATTGTCCGGTTGTGGTTTCTCCTGTAAAGGCAACTTTATCTACTTTAGAACTAGAAGCTAAAGGTTTTCCTGCTTCCGGACCAAAACCATGAACGATATTGATAACTCCCGGAGGAAAAACACCTGCTATTTTCTCCATTAATAAAGTTGCTGTAGACGGAGTTTGTTCTGCTGGTTTTAAAACCACACAATTACCAGTTACTAAAGCCGGAGGTAATTTCCAAGACAACATTAATAATGGAAAATTCCAAGGAATAATTTGCCCAACAACACCTAACGGCTCTTTAATTGTTAATGATAATGTATGTTGATCTAATTCTGATGCGCCTCCTTCTTCCGAACGAATACAAGCTGCAAAATAACGCCAATGATCTACGGCTAAAGGAACATCTGCATTTAAGGTTTCACGAATGGGTTTTCCGTTATCGCACGTTTCTACCAATGCAAACTCTTCTAAATTAGCTTCAATAATATCTGCTACTTTGTTTAACATTGTTGCTCTTTCTGTTGCAGACGTATTTCCCCAGGCTTCTTTTGCGGCATTGGCTGCATCTAAAGCCAATTCTACATCTTCTTTTTGAGAGCGAGGATATTTAGCTATAAAACTATTATCAATTGGTGAGGTATTATCAAAATACTGTCCGCCTATTGGCGCAACAAATTCTCCATTGATAAAATTGTGATACTTGTCTTTAAACTTAGGTTTAGAATAACTCATAATTTAGTGTTTTTTATATATGATTTACCTCTTTTACAAGAGATCTATTAATTAGTATATTGATAATATTATTGCTCAAATAACAATACATTATCAACTTTTGTAAAGTTATTTTATTACATTCACTATAAATTGAACATATTTATTATATTGTAGAACAATTCTATTATTTACAAGAATGTCATTTTATTTTTTATACATTTAATTATGAGTCACTTATTAGAGCAACATAAAAAGCATAGAAAACTAACTACATTAGTAGAAAACAGAACAACTTATAATGCAGATTATGCCGAATTAAATATTTATGAAACTCATAAATATGCAGAAAAAGTGGCTTTAAAGTTCGATTTTCCTATCATTGCAAGTATGCTTACCGGTAAGAAAATAATGCATATAGAAGGCATTCCTTCTTTTGAATTTTACCCTGGAGAATCTGTGGTGATGCCAAGAAATAAAGAAATGATTATTGATTTTCCGTTGGCTAAAAAAGACAATCCTACACAATGTTTAGCCTTAGGTATTGATGGTACAAAAATTAACGAGGTTGTAGATAGATTCAATCAAAATGTTGCCATAGAAAACAAGAATAATACATGGAGTTTAGATAAAAGCAGCAGCCATTTAACTAATAATAACGACGTTAATCAACTTATAAAAAGACTAACCTACACCTTTACCAACAATAACACCTCTAAAGATGTTTTGTTAGATTTAATGATTCAAGAACTTATTGTACGCTTACTACAAACCAATGCAAAAGCTATTTTATTAAACGATACATTGCCTACTTTTAACGGTACAAGAATAGGTATGGTTATTAAATATATAAAAGAAAACCTAACCAATAAAGACATTAATGTAGATGTTTTAGCAAAAAAAGCACACATGAGCGCTTCTCATTTTCATAAAAAATTTAAAAATACTTTAGGTATTTCTCCTATTGATTTTTTAAATTCTGAAAAAATAAAATTCTCTAAAAAATTGATAAAAGAATCTAAAGATTTTAGAATGTCTGAAATTGCATTTAAATCTGGTTTTAATAACACTAGCTACTTTAACAGACAATTTAAAAAAATGGAATTAATGACTCCTCAGCAATTTAAGAAGTCAATTAATTCTTAAATTTTATCAATATTTATTCTACCTTTATTTTTAATTTATAGTGGTAAAAATACAACTACATTATTAAACCTAAATTTTGTTAATAGACTCATTATTTACTTATTGGCACATCATTTTACTGTTTTTTACAGTTGCAGTTTTATATTCTTCTGTCGGTTTTGGTGGTGGCTCTAGTTATTTAGCAATTTTAGCACTAACAGGAATCGTTTTTACTCAAATTAGAGCTACTGCTTTATTGTGTAACATTGTAGTTGTTTCTGGAAACGTGTTCTTTTTTATACAACAGAAAAAATTGAACTTTCAAAAAATAATTCCGGTTGTTTTATTTAGTGTTCCTCTCGCGTATATAGGAGGTAAATTAAAAATAAGTCAGCAATTCTTTTTTATATTATTAGGCGTTACATTACTTTTTGCTGCAATTACTATGTGGATTTCTAAGAGAATAATTTCTTCGGATGAAAAAAACAACAATTCTAAACCGATTAAAAGTGGCCTTTTTGGCGGAACTATAGGTTTTATTTCTGGAATGGTTGGTATTGGAGGAGGTATTTTTTTAGCACCATTATTACATCTTACAAATTGGGACACTCCTAAAAAAATAGCCGCTACGGCAAGTGTTTTTATTTTAGTAAATTCTTTAGCTGGTTTATTAGGGCAATATTCAAATCCTGATTTTATAATTGATTGGAATTTAACTTCTATTCTATTAGTTACCGTTTTTATTGGCGGACAAATAGGCAGCAGAATGAGTAATACGTACTTTACTCCTATTCAATTAAAAAAAGCAACCGCAATATTAATTGCCTTTGTGAGTGTGCGTATTCTTTGGAAATATCTTTTTTAAGAAACCAACTAAATAGTTTTCTACTGCGCTTACACTGTTTTTTTTTAATACATAGGCAAATAGAAAACATAGTTTTTTCATAAAAATGCACTTTTATTAGAGTCCTATTTCCTTCCTTCTTGTCTCTTGTGTTTGTCTCTTGCTTCATGGTTTCTAAATTCTTCTCTTCTGTCTCTAAAAATCCAAACTTTAAAACTAATTCAAATAAAAATTGTGTATTATCTTCAATCAAAATATCTTTGAATCTATCAATTATAAAAAATAAAAAATGTTAGGAATTCTTTTCACGTTATTAATGTTAGTGCTTTTACAAGCCGTTTTAGGATTCGACAACCTACTTTATATTTCTTTAGAATCTAAAAAAGCGCCACTAGCAGATCAAAAAAGAGTGAGAAAAACAGGTATTTTAATTGCCATTGTTTTAAGAATTATACTCCTTTTTGTTTTAGTTTCTATTATTGATTTTTTTCAAGAACCTTTTTCTTTTTTATCCGGAGGAATAGAAAACATCATTCATTTTGCTTTTAACGGCCATAGCATCATTGTTTTGTTAGGTGGTGGTTTTATTATTTTTACAGCCATTAAAGAAATTTGGCACATGATTTCGACCAAAGGAATGGAAGTTTCTGATATGGCTTCAGACAAAGGCACTAAATCTGCTAATGCAGTAATTACAAGTATTGTTATTATGAATTTAGTATTTTCTTTCGATTCCATTTTAGCAGCAATCGGTTTAACGAGCGAAATAGAAAACACTACAACCGCATTTATTGTTATGGCAATTGCTATTGTAATAAGTGGTTTATTAATGTTAATTATGGCTGATAAAATTTCTACTTTCTTATCTAAAAACAGAATGTATGAAGTACTTGGCTTGTTTATCCTTTTTATTGTTGGAATTATGCTAGTTACTGAAGGCGGGCATTTAGCACACATTAAACTTTTTGGCGAAGAAATTGTACCAATGAGTAAAACAACCTTCTATTTTGTATTGGCAATTTTAATTATTGTTGATGTTGTACAAGGTAAATATCAAAAGAACTTATTAGCAAAAAAAAGCAAATAATATATTTTTAAAAACTAAATTTAAGAGGCTCTCTAAAAAGTAATAAATCTTGTCATACTGAACTTGTTTCAGTATCTAAACTTACTGAATTTCATTACTCATAAGAATCTGAAATAAATTCAGATTGACAAAAACTTACTTTTTAGATAACCTCTTTTTTTTATATTTAATTAGTATTGAAGAATTTTAGAAAGGAAATACCATTAATTAGTATTCGCTTTACTTACATTATTATCTACTTTCTCTCCAAACCATATCTATGGTTATTGCACTAGATAGAATTACTATTTTATTGGACTCATCAGTAAAACCTGCTTTTAAATCTACTTTATACTTGTCTGCTGTGGTAAAAATTTCTTTCAGAGGTCCATTCCATTTTTTAGTTATGGTTCCTATTTCTTTCTCAGAAGCATCATTTATTTGAAAGTTCCAAGCTTTCATATCTCCAGTAATTACAGCAACAAGTTCTTCGGATTTGTTATAAATTTTAAAAGTTGGTTTTAATAACTTAAATTTTTGTTTTATGGTACCAATAGTATTGCCTTTAGAATCATCAATGCGAATTGTAGACATAAAGAAAGTCCAACCTCTAGATATGGATGCTTGTAAATTTCCTGACGCATCTTTTATTTCTAAATGAAAAGGCAACATCGTTTTGTTTAATAATAATCTAATCGCTTTTTGTCCTGAAGTTAGTTTTTGATTTACAGAACCAACCTCATTTCCTTTATCATTAAATACTTTATAACAATTTTTAAACTTAAAAATATTGACTTTTTCATCAATAAAATAAGTCTTTAAATCAAAAAAACTTGAATTCATTTATTATCTAATTTTAATCTCCGTTTAAAAATATATAACCTTTAAACTTTTACAAACCTTATTTTTGTTCTTTAAAAAAAGACGAAATATTCATCTTTTTCTTAGCTTCTAATTTTTCATTATTTTGTTTTTGCAACAAATAATCTGTTAAGATTTTTTTTACATAAAGTTCAGAGCTATTGTCTGAAGGTAATCCATTTGCACCAAGTTTAGAAACGCCTAATTCTTCTCTTTTCTTTTCAGCTTTTAAGATATATTCTTCATTCATTGGATTAACTCCATTTTTCCTTCCAGCAGCTTCAGAACTAGAATCGTATCTCTCTACATATTCTTCTTCAAATAATTCAGAATGCATAGATTTTTCAATTTCTTTAAAAAAATTATCTAATTTTTTATAATACTTTTCTTTAATTTCATTCATAGTTTTCTTTTTTCGATGTTATTATATTCAATCCACGTTTTTAGTCTTGCTATATAGAACATTTTAAGATAATTCTCGGACAAGAAGATATTAGACCAATCAAACCTTTTTGCTTGTACACCAAGATAAAAAACAAAAACAGCTAAACCAGCTTTAGGAATCATTTTCAATTCTTTTTCAGATAATTGTCTCATACTTTGGTAGCCATCTAAAAAATATTTCTTTTTTATTTCGTACTCTTTCTTATCCGTTTCAATGTGAAATAACTGGTTACAAAAATAGCCAACATCTAAAACAGGTTCTCCATTTCCACAAAAATCAAAATCATAAATAGTAATTTCTTTTTCATCAGACACCGCCATATTATCATACCAAATATCTAAATGAACAACTCCTTTTTTACAATTTTCAAAATCGGTTTTCTCAAAGAATCCATCAATTCCTTTTATAAATTCCATTTCTGGTAACTCTTCCGAAAAGAATTCTTTTAAATATGTATACGGTAATTTTAACAGTGATTTTTTATCATAAGAAATTCGATCTATAGTTTTGTTAGCTGTAAGATTATGAATTTTAGCCATTAATTCTCCAATTAATGAACATGTTTCAGTATCCAAAAATCTAACCTTATTCCCTTTTGCAAACGAAAAAAGCACAACAGATCTAATTCCTTCTGGTGCTTTTATTTCTTGAATAAATTCTCCATTTATATCTTTAATAGGAAAAGAAACCCCTAAGTTATTTTCACTTAATAAATTTAAAAGTTCAATTTCTTCATTAATTTCAGATTTTGACCTCCAATTATGACTATAAACTCTTAACACATACTTTGTTTCGTTATCTGAAAGGAAATACGTGTGATTCATTCCTGTTCTAAATAATTTGCAATCGAAGTTTTTATGTAGTCCATATTTTTCTTTTGCAAACTCACCCAATTCTTTTGCTGAAATTGTTGAAGCTATTACTGGAAATTCTGTCATTTTTATTTAGTTGTGGTTGAGATCCTTTGTGTTCTAAGAAATTGCGTTTAAATATAATAACCTATCGCCTCTATAATATTTGATAAGATATAAACCGCATTAGACTCAAAAAATTAGTTAAAACAATTATTAATGTTGATAAATTATATAGTCCCTCACTATAATAATGTAATTTTCATCCTATTCATCAATCGCCAAGTATCTCGTATTTTGTAAGTTTTCCTTATAACTATTAGAAATTTTTTATCATTGCTTTTGCATACCAAAGTAATATCTCCTCTCTCTATTTCTAAACTTGGGTCTGGGTTGGCATCATAGCGCACTTTCTGTAAAATAATATCTTTCCATTCAATTCCAAAATCATTACCTTTTTTAATTACTTTTTTAAAATTTTCAGAGGCATCTGTTTTAAAGTTTGAAATTATGGTATTTACATCAGGAATCTCTTTGTCCGGTTGCGTAGCGTGTCCTATCGGAATGAGGTAAGTAATTTCATCTTTAGTAGGCAAACTCTTTAAAAATATTTTTACTTTCTGCTTTTTTAGCGCTTTAAAGACATTGGTTACAATCTTTGTTTTTTCGAAGTTCTCTTGCCCAAAAGAAGTTTGACAGACAAGAAAGGAAGTTATAAAAAATAGGAAGTATATAGGACTTTTCATTTATGAAGTGTTTCGTGTTTTTTAATTTTTACTTTACTCGTTTTCAAATTCACTTTTTCAAAGAATGCATAAATTACTGAATGAATAAAAACAATAATAAGATTTAAACAGTGTTGGTAGTCGTTATTTTTTTAACGTTATATGATACATTTTTTCAAAATCTTTTAAGATAATTGTGTCCTTGCTTTCATATAAAATATTTACACCATTTCCGTTGTTTGCATTTTTTGCTTTAAACTTTGTTATTTCGTTATGCAATGAAAGTGCTACATAATTGTAGCCATAAGAAGTATAACCACCTACATAATGATTTCCTGAAAATGAATTCCCTAAAACAACTTTATCAAATGATTTTGGACTTTTCTCTAAATTCCATATTGGTTTTAATCCATTAAGGCGTGTTTTTTCTAACTCGTCTTTAAATTCACTCGTATGATCATATCTTGTATATAATGCGAATTCTTTCTCCTTGAATTTTAAAACACTTACTGAATTTGATAAAGGATAAATTGAAACTAGATTTGGTTTTAATTTTTTTATTTTATCAGAAGTTAAATTATTTTCTTTTTGATAAACAACATGAACCAAACTATCTATATGACTCTTGATTTTAATATTGTCTTTATCATTTATTTTACACTTATAAACTACATTTAAAGAATCTCTTATTGAAAATGGTTCTCTAGAATTGATGATTAAATTACTTAATTTTTCTTTTTTGAAATTATTTTCAATAGACATTTTATAAACCTCAATTAACTCAGGTTTTTCATTAGGTTGCATAAAATAAATAGTTCCATCTTTACTAATGTAATTATTAGGGACGTTTAATTCTTTTATTTTATTAAATTTTCGGTCTAAAATTATCAAATCACCTTTTTCATTATTGGCAAATAAGTTTTTCTCATTGTACTTAATATCTATTAAATTAGTGTTGAATTGTTTTATAGATATCTTATTATTGGTATGCTCTGGGAAAACTGGAATTTCGGGATGTTTATCTTCCTCCGTTTTTTGATATCCACAAGAAATAAATATCAGAATAAATAATAGAGATGTTATTTTTAGGGCGTAATTCATTTGGTAATTATTGATAAGGTGTTTTATGTTCTAGGAAATTGCGTTTTTTGTACTCTGAGTTAAATCTAATTATTTTACGTTTTGTTCAAACTTAAATGACTCTTTTCCATTTGTTACTACAATTTCATAAATTCCTTTTTTTAAACCTAGATTACAGTTTTGCTTTTTTTCATGCATTTCAGTTATATCAACCGGAACAGCTACATCTATATTTTCTCCTTTCTTAAAAGCTAAAACCATCACAGGAAATTCAATTTTTATCTCTGTTAAATCAATTGAAACATTTTCATTACCGTTTTTAAATAACCAACCAGGTCTATTATCAACGTATTTTGTATTCGGATGAAAAACAGCAATATCAGTCCAAGTTTCTCCTCTTTCATATCTAAACGGATTATTATCTTTATCAATTAAAACAGATGATTCTTTTATATTTAAAGCCTTTAACAAAGGATTATTAAACTCAGATTTACTTTTCTCACTATAAACGACCTGATTAATAGTTAAAGGATTTATGTTTGTGAATTCTGCAAGTCTTCCTGCCATCGCTTTCTCCCAGTAGCTATGTATTCCTTCTGAAGCATGATCAAAACCACAATGAATTAAAAATTTCTCATTCGGCTTCGCATTTATTACTTTTTCAATATTTTTTGCTTGTTCAATTTCTCTAAGTTTTCCATTTACATCTTCTACACTTTCATATGCGAATAAATTATACCCAATCTCTAAAGCATCTCTAACCAAATTCCCAAATTGCGGATCTTTAATATAATGACCTGTTTTAAGAATAGGATATTTTCTATTATTAAGTAATGTATCTAAGTACTTTCCATTCCCTAATGCTTCTAAACCTAAATTTTTATATCCATTATCGTATAGTCCCTGAAGAAGTGATTTTGTAAATACGCGATGATAAGAATTGTGATGCGCTTCATTTATAATTATCACTTGATTCTTCTTTGCAAGTTCAAAAATATAATCTGTAGCTTTAACTTTAGAATACTTTTGGTTTATAGAATCTACTTGATTTTCTGTAAATTTTCGATCCTTTGTTCCCATAGCCAAATCCCATTGGATTAAAGCATTTTTGTAATCTCCTTTTGTTGCATAATCTGAAGCCGAAATTTGATATTTCCAAGCTATAGTGTCTTTTGCTACTTTAGTCTCTATTTCATTAGAAAATTTATATTCTGTTGTAAAATCAATTTGCTCAATCGTTCTTTTTTCTTTTTTACAAGAACTGACTAAAAGAATGACTGTTATTATGTATAATGCTTTATTCATAATTATTGCTAATGTGTTTATGTTCTTGGAGATTACGTGTGTTATCTGAACCTCTTTTTTGAAGAAAAATCGAAGCAACAAAAAACATAACACACTGTAGTTTAGTCGTTTTCACTTAAATGTGTTCTTTAATTCAGAATCATGAATTTCAAATTTTATATTGAATTGACTAATTATCTTCTCAATATTTTTTTTATGCCACTCTTGACATTCTGGATGATAAATAATTTCAAAAGGTAGTTTCTTGAAATTATTAAATTTTAAATATTTTACTTTTATTTCATTAAAATTATTTAATTTATCTACATCTTCGTCTAACAATACTCCTCGATTCTCTAAATATTTTTTTTCAGAATCTTTATTTTCAACCATTATTCGAAATTCTCTTTCGTGATCAAAACTTGAATCTTTAATAAAACCTTGAATGTCAGTTTCTATATTATTCTTTTCAACGTTAGCTATATTTTTAAATCTATGATAAGAAATGGCACCGAATTTTAATTTTTCATATTTACCATTAATTTCAAAATTCCCCTCCAATAATTCTTTATTTAAAACCTTATAAGGAATTTTTATAGCGACACTATCAGGTTTTGAATATAATTGCCACATTGCAACAGACTCATAATTATCAATATACCAACAACTTGCGTAGTTCGTGTCTTGAAAAAGTTCTCTGTGTCGACTTCGTTTATTCCTTTCTGTTGGATTAACCGTTAGAGAAATACTAGCAAAAGTTCCACCTTGTTTTTGCATATCTTTTTTAGCGAGTTCACTAAAATGATTTAAGCGCAAATGTTTTAAAGAACTACCTTCTAATTTATCATCAAACAGATTAAGTCTAACAAGAGAAATTCTTTCACTCAATAGTAAGTCTAATAGTTTGTCAATTGTTAAATATCTGTATAAGAAGGAATTTTCATTAGGTTGATTATAATATGGTTCAATTTTCAATTCATTCATTTTATACGGTTTTCATAAATTACATATAACTCCCAATACCTCTATTTTCAACTAGGTTTTTTTAATACTATTAAACACCTATACTAATTCCAAAATACTATCTTTTAATCTTTGCGTAACAATTTGCAAAATTCTTCTATTAATTTCTGATGCATTATCAGCATAAAAAGTAAATTCATCCGAAGAAAAATGACCAATAATTATCCCTAAAGTAAAGTTCTTATAATTGTTATCCGTTTTAAAAACAGCAGTAATTTTACTTCTTCTTTTCTTATCCGTTAAATCGGTAAAATCTACTTTTCTTTTTATAAGATGGTGCTTAAATGAACTAATCAACAAACTGTGCTGCATTTTTATTACAGGTCTTAATACTTCATTCTGAAATTTTTCCATTTCAGAAGTTCCTTCATTCACTAAATCCGTTAATACTGGTCTCTCTTTTTTATTCATCTAATAATTCGTCTAATTCTAGTTGATAATCGTATTGTAAATCTTCGTGTAACGTAGCAATTGCTTTTTTAATTAAAACCACTTGCCTATCAAAAGTTGCTACTAATCTTACACTCCCTTTTATAGATGGTTTAAATTCTTTTAAACAACGACAAAAATGGAGCAATAACGCCACTTCTGTTTCTTTCTTTTTAGAATACCGAATAAATTTTTTATTGAGCGTTAAAATCTTCCGAACACTTTTTCTAATATAAAAATAACTCTTTGTGTTAATCTCAGAAAACAATACTTCGTTTTGATCTTTTACACTTTGTATGTATTGTTCTTCGTCATGAGATTCGAATAACAAATACGTTAGTAATTCTTTATTCTCTTTTTTAAATTTTGATAAATGCAAACACAACTCTTTCAACTCATTGGCAGATTTATGAGAAAGTTCGTCTTTTAATTGTTTTACAGTTACTGCTTTCATCAACTTTAATTTTTTACAAGATAAAAAAAACCTCACAATAGTTGCCGAAATAAATGCAGCATTAACTGTGAGGTTTGTATTTTAGTTTCCGCTATCGCGGGATAATAATCTTACTGAATACTTGGTACGTTTACTACTTCATTTACATCAGCATCATAATCTACATCAGCAACTTTAAAACCGAAAAGGTTGTAAAAATCGTTGCTATAGCCTTCTAAATCTCCAATTTCAGATAAGTTTTCTGTAGTTGCAGTTTCCCAAAGCTTGTTCACTTCTGCTTGTACATCTTCTCTCATTTCCCAATCGTCAACTCTAATTCTTCCTTTTTCATCCAAAGCTAAATCACCTCCAAATAAACGCTCGCTATACAAACGCTGAATTTGTTCGATACAACCTTCGTGAATTCCTTTTGCCTTCATCACTTTATACAATAAAGAAATGTACAATGGAATTACAGGAATTGCAGAACTTGCTTGTGTTACTAAGGCTTTATTTACAGAAACATACGCTTTTCCTCCAATCGATTTTAAATCGTCAGAAATAGTAAAAGCAGTTGCTTCTAAATGATCTTTTGCAGCTCCAATAGTTCCGTTTCTATATACTGGCTTTGTTACTTCTGGGCCAATATAAGAATAAGCAACTGTTGTAGCGCCTTCTGCTAATAAGTTTTCAGATTGTAATGCGTCCATCCACATTTTCCAATCTTCACCACCCATTACATTTATCGTATTTTCTACATCTTCTCCTTCTGCAGGATTGATAGAAATTTCTGAAACTTTACCTGTATGGAAATCTACTGTTTTATTAGAAAAAACATCTCCAATTGGTTTTAAAACAGATTTATATCTTGTTCCTGTTGTTGGATGTGTTCTTACTGGTGATGCTAAACTGTAAATTACTAAATCAATCTGACCTAAATCTTCTTTAATTAAGTTGACAACTTGTTCTTTTATTTCATTAGAAAACGCATCTCCGTTAATACTTTTTGCATATAAACCTGCAGCAGTTGCTTGTTTTTCAAAAGCTGCAGTGTTGTAAAAACCTGGCGAACCTGGTCTTCCTTCTGTTGCTGGTTTGTCAAAGAAAACTCCAATTGTTGCAGCATCAGAACCAAATGCGCTAGATATTCTTGAAGCCAATCCAAAACCTGTAGAAGCACCTATTACGAGTACTTTTTTAGCTCCGTCTATTTTTCCTTTCGATTTTACATATTCTATTTGATTGATCACGTTTTGCTCACAACCCGTTGGGTGCGATGTTAAACAGATAAATCCTCTTGTTCTTGGTTCTATAATCATGGTTGTTGGTTTTTTACTACTAATAAAGACCTCACAGGTTTTAAAACCTGTGAGGTCTAATCTAATTAGTTTATTTTTATTTCTGTGCTAAAAAAGAATTTACATTCTCTTCAATCCTATTTAATACATTATCTGTGGAAGCTTTTATAAAAGCTTCTCCAGTAATTTGCTCGTATAATTCTATATATCTGTTAGAAATTTCGATGACTTTATCATCTGTCATTGCCGGAATTTGTTGTCCGTCTTTTCCTTGAAAACCGTTTTCAATTAACCACTGACGTACAAATTCTTTAGACAATTGTTTCTGCGCTTCTCCGCTATCTTGTCTTTCTTGATATCCATCCGCATAAAAATAACGAGAAGAATCTGGTGTATGAATTTCATCAATCAATACAATTTTACCCTCTTTCGTTTTCCCGAATTCGTATTTAGTATCCACCAAAATTAAACCACGTTTTGCAGCAATTTCTGTTCCTCTTTTAAATAAAGCTCTTGTGTAATTTTCTAAAACAATGTAATCTTCTTCAGAAACAATTCCTTTTGATAAAATGTCTTCACGAGAAATATCTTCGTCATGCTCTCCATTATCTGCTTTTGTAGACGGCGTAATTAAAGCTTCTGGGAATTTATCATTCTCCTTTAATCCTTCTGCCATGGCAACACCACACAAAGTTCTTTTTCCTAATTTATATTCACGTGCTGCATGACCAGACATATAACCACGAATTACCATTTCTACTTTAAATGGTTCACATAAATGACCTACGGCAACGTTTTCATCTGGATTTGCAAGTAACCAATTCGGAACAATATCTGAAGTATCATTCATCATTTTTGTTGCAATCTGATTTAAAATCTGACCTTTAAACGGAATTTGACGTGGTAAAACAACGTCGAAAGCAGACAATCTATCTGTTGCAATCATCACCAAAAGAGCGTCATTTATATTATAAACTTCCCTTACTTTACCTATATATACAGACTTCTGGTTAGGAAATTTGAAATTAGTATTGTTAATTGTATTCATTATATGTTATGTTGTTGTGGCCGCAAAAATAAACTAAAGACTAGTTACTAACAACTAAAATTTTTATTCTGTTTCTATACTCTTATAAGCACCAATAATTTTACGTACCAATTGATGTCTCACCACGTCTTTATCATCTAAATATACTTGTGCAATTCCGTCTATATCTTTTAAGGCTAATAAAGACTCTTTTAAACCAGAAATTTGTTTTCTAGGTAAATCTATCTGACCAGGATCTCCCGTAATAATAAACTTTGCACTTTTACCCATTCTTGTTAAAAACATCTTCATTTGATTATGGGTTGTGTTCTGCGCTTCATCTAAAATTACAAATGCATTGTCTAAAGTTCTACCGCGCATAAATGCCAAAGGTGCTATTTGTATAACGCCTTTTTCTATATAAGATTCTAAACGCTCATGCGGAATCATATCTCTTAATGCATCATATAAAGGTTGCATATATGGATCTAATTTTTCCTTTAAATCTCCTGGTAAGAAACCTAAATTCTCGCCAGATTCTACTGCGGGTCTTGTTAAAATAATTTTTCTGACCTCTTTTTCTTTTAAAGCTTTAACCGCCAAAGCAACCGCTGTATAGGTTTTTCCTGTTCCGGCAGGACCAACAGCAAACAACATATCATTCTTTGCCATTAAAGCAACCATTTTACGCTGGTTTTCGGTTTGTGGTTTTATCAATCGTCCACTAACTCCATGCACCAAAACTTCTTTCGCTTTTTTAGTTGCTGTAGTTTTTTCTTCATTTCCGTTAGACGTTAAAATTTGTTCAATGCTATTTTCATCTAACTTATTGTATTTATTATAATACTTTATCAATCGCTCTAAACGGGTTTCAAACTCATCTAAAATTTCTGGTTCTCCATAAATTTTTAATTTAGAGCCCCTAGCAACGATTTTAATTTTTGGAAAGTATCTCTTTAATTGTTCAATAGTACTGTTTTGTGCTCCGAAAAAATCTTTAGGACTAATTTCTGTAAGCTCTATAGTGCGTTCGTTCAAATGATTAATTTTTATTAATAAATTACATTTATATTTCAACTAAAAATAACCAATAAATTTTTTAAAATGATTAGATTTGCGTAAAATAATTAACAACTTTTACACAATTAATTAACAGCCCATTTTTTAATGTCTATAATCACTTTAACAACAGACTTTGGCACAAAAGACCACTTTGTTGGCGCTGTAAAAGGAGCTATTTATTCTGAATTGCCAGATGCTAAAATTGTAGATATTACACATGAAGTATCTCCTTTTAGTATTACCGAAACGGCTTATATTTTAAAAAACTCTTACAAAAGTTTCCCTAAAGGAACCATACACATTGTTGGTGTAGACTCAGAATTAAGTGATGAAAACAAACACATTGCGATAGAGTTAGATGGTCATTTTTTTGTATGTCCAGATAACGGTTTAATCTCTATGATTGCTTCGGAAATTCAACCAAGTAAAATTGTAGAAATCAATATTCATGATAGAATAGAAAGTAGTTTTCCTGTTTTAGATGTATTTGTACAAGTAGCTTGTTTTATTGCTAGAGGAGGAAACTTAACGGTTATAGGAAAAGAAATTCCTGAATTTAAAAAGATTGTTGAAATTCAGCCAAAGACAAATCAGCAGCAAAATCAAATTTCTGGAGGTATTATTTATATTGACAATTACGGAAATGTAATTACCAATATCAGTAAAAAAATGTTTAAAGAAATTGGCAAAGGAAGAAATTATATTGTGCATGCAAGAAAACATTCTTTTACAAAAATATTCAGTAAATATAATGAAGTAGTAAGCAATGAATCTTACAGCAACCAGCAATATGAAGGTCATAAATTGGCTATTTTTAATTCTGCTGGTTATTTAGAAATTGCAATTTACCGAAGTAATCTAGATACAGTTGGTGGCGCATCTACCCTGCTAGGTTTAGGTTATAGAGATGCTATAATTATCGATTTTATCGATGACATAAAACCAGATTTCACTCACTTAACCTAAAAACATGTTTGTTAGAATTGTAAAATTAAGTTTTCATACCAAACACATCGAAGAGTTTTTATTAATGTTTGAAGAAAAAAAAGCATTCATTAGAGCTTCTAAAGGTTGTAACTTATTAGAATTATATCAAGACAAAACAAACCCAGAAATCTTTTTCACCTACTCTTATTGGGAACAAGAAGAAGATTTAGAAAATTACAGAAACTCAGCTCTTTTTAAAGATGTTTGGGCAAAAACAAAGGTGTTTTTTAACGACAAACCACTTGCATGGAGCGTTGATAAAAAAGTGAGCTTACAATAAAAAAATTAAGACAAATATAAATAAATAATGGATTTCGATTTTACTACTTTTCCTGTTTTAGAAACAGACAGATTAACATTAAGAGCAATAAACTTAGAAGATGCTAAAGCAGTTTTTGGTTTAAGAGCAAACAAAGAAGTTAACAAATATATACAACGTGAGTCTCTTAAAAATCTTTCTGAAGCTAGAGCTTTTATAGACCAAGCCACTAATTTAGTAGCAGACAACAAAGGGGTTTTTTGGGTTATTGAATCTAAAAATAGTGCAGAATTATTAGGTACAATTGGTTTACGTAATTTTGATGTTGCAGAAAATTATGCAGAAATTGGATACGAAATTCACCCAGACTACCAAGAAAGAGGTTATATGACGGAGGCTTTTGAAGAAGTATTAGAATATGCTTTTGAAAAAATGGAATTAAAAACCATAGAAGCTTTTACGCACAAAAATAATCTTGCTTCTATTACGTTATTACATAAACTAGATTTTGATTTGCAAGTAGACAGAACAGATGAAGGTTTTGAAGACAATAGAATTTATAAGTTAGAAAAATAGAAACTAGAGATCAAAATAAAGAGTCTTCGACAAGCTCAGACTGACATCAGAAATATTAATTGGTTCTTGAAATTAATTTAGTAACATCTTAAAAACTAAGAACAATTAAAAAAGCAATGTCACACTGAACTTGTCGAGGTGCTTTTGATAAATAAAACTAGTCTGCTACAAGCTTAGACTGATATTATATAGATTCATTGTCATTTCGAATTAACAAAATTAGAAATAAAAAGAACCAAGTAAACGCATAAACATTTTACATTGATAGCGATCTTAAAGAAGGAATTCAACTCATTTTTTGCAAGCCCAATTGCCTATTTAGTTATTGGTGTTTTCTTATTGTTAAACGGTTTGTTTCTGTGGGTTTTTAAAGGCGATTTTAATATTTTAAACGCAGGTTTTGCAGATTTAACTTCGTTTTTCTTCTTAGCTCCCTGGGTATTTTTATTTTTGATTCCGGCAATTACCATGAAAAGTTTTGCTGATGAATTTAACAACGGAACCATAGAACTCTTAAAAACAAAACCAATTTCCGACTGGCAAATTGTACTTGGTAAATTCTCGGCTTCCCTCCTATTAGTTATTGTTGCTTTAATACCTACACTAACTTACATTTACACCATTTATCAATTAGGAAACCCTGCCGGAAACATAGATTTTGGTAGTACAATTGGTTCTTATCTTGGCTTATTATTCTTAGCCTCAACCTATACTGCTATTGGTTTATTTACATCTACACTTTCTAAAAACCAAATAGTAGCCTTTATTTTAGGTGTTTTTATCACCTTCTTTTTATTTTATGGGTTTGATGTAATTTCCGATTCTATCGGTAATAATTTAACCCTTAAAAAAATGGGATTAAACGAACATTTTAAAAGTATTTCTAGAGGTGTAATTGACACACGAGATATTGTATACTTTTTAAGTGTAACTGTATTCTTTTTATTCAGCACTAAAACACGTTTAGATAATGAATAAAAATATAAAAAATAGCATCCTTATAATTGTTGGATTGATTCTCTTAAATGTCATCAACCAATCAATTTACAAACGTTTCGATTTAACAGCAGATAATCGTTACACACTTTCCGAAACCACAAAAAACATACTTTCTAAAGTAGACAGTCCTTTATTTGTTACCGTTTATTTAGAAGGAGATTTCCCATCAGAATTTAAAAGACTGCAAGCAGAAACAAGACAGTATTTAGAAGAGTTAGCAACAACTAATTCTAACATAAAAATCAATTTTGAAAACCCAGATAATCAACGAGAGGAGCTGATTAAAAGAGGTATGTTACCTAGCCAGTTAACCGTTGAGGAAGATGGTAAATTATCTGAAGCTATTATTTTTCCGTTTGCAGAAGTAGCACACGGTAAAAAATCTACCGTTGTTTCTTTATTGCCAAATGCCATTGTAGCATCGCAAGACGAACAACTACAAAAAGCCATTGAAAACTTGGAATATAGCTTTTCTAATGCGATTAATTCTGTTACCCAAAATAAACAAAAAAGTGTGGCTGTAATTACTGGAAACGGAGAGTTACAAGATATTTATCAATATAGTTTTTTAAGTGAAGTTGCTAAGAAATATAAATTAGCAAAATTTACATTAGACTCTGTAGAAATCAATCCGCAGCAAACTCTTAAAGATTTAACGTCTTTAGATTTGGCAATTATTGCAAAACCAACTGAAAAATTTACTGAAAAAGAAAAACTGACTTTAGATCAATTTATCGCCAATGGCGGAAAAACATTGTGGATGCTAGACAATGTGCAAGCAGATCAAGATAGTTTGTTCAATTCTGGAAAGATGTTAGCGTATCCAAGAGATTTAAACTTAACAGATCTATTATTTTCTTACGGAATAAGAATTAACACCACTCTGATTAAAGACTTATTTGCTGCTCAAATCCCTTTAGCAACTGGTAAAGTTGGGAATCAAACGCAGTTTAAAAATTTAGATTGGTTTTTCCATCCTTTGGTTGGTGGAAATCCAAATCATCCAATTACAAAAAATGTTTCTCCTGTTAGATTGCAATTTGCAAACCAGATAGATACGTTAAAAAACAACATTAAAAAAACACCTTTATTATTAAGTTCTACTTTAACGAAAAGAATTGGAACACCTAGTTTTATTGAGCTTCAATCTATTGCTGATGAAGTAATTGAAGATGAATACAGAGGCGGAAATCAGTTAGTTGCAGTTTTACTAGAAGGTAATTTTAAATCGGCTTATAAAGACAGGGTAAAACCATTTGAAACTCCGCTTTTTAAAGAGCATGCAACCAAAAATAAAATGGTTGTAATTTCTGATGGTGATATTGGAAAAAATCAGATTTTAAAAAAGCAACCGTTTGATTTAAATAGAGATAAATGGACGAATCAACAGTTTGGTAATAAAGATTTTCTTTTAAATACTGTCGATTATTTATTAGATGATGCAGGTTTAATTCTGCTTAGAAACAAGACTTTACAGATTAGAACATTAGACAAACAAAAAGCGTTTAAAGAACGTACTTTCTGGCAGTTTTTAAATGTTGTTCTCCCATTGATCCTTTTATTTACCTTCGGGTTTGTATTTAATTATTTGAGAAAGAGGAAGTATAGTAGGTTGTAACACGGAGATTCACAGAGAGAAAACGCAGAGATTCGCTGAGTTTTTTCTACAAATTAGCGCTACTTATTTTTACTTATTGAATCACTATTTTTATCTAGGGTTCTGTCATTTCGAAATGAGCGTTTTTTAGTCTTTCGACTTCACTCAAGATAAACTAAAAGAGAAACCTCGTAAAGTTGTTCTGTTTTGCCTTATCACTCATATGAGACTTCTCATTACTTCGAAGTGACAATTTGAACTCACACTTAGCTGATCTAAAAAGTTTTCAATATCGTCTATCAAAAAAAACACTCACCTCCACAAACGCACTGTCATTTCGAACGAAGAATGAGGAGAAATCTCACAACAATTAGCTAATTAAAAAGACTTCTCAATTGTAAAGAAAAGCTTATTTCAAAATGACACTAAACTCTCTAAATATCTAACAAGTCATCATGAATAAAAGTATACCCTAAAACTTCTTGTACTTTTTTAGAGCTGATAATTTTCCATTCATAGACTTCATTATCTTCAAATTCTGGCATTTCAAAATCGTTGCTTAATTTTGCTATGGTATAAAACTCTCTTCTTGTTGGATGATGATTAGAGCAGGCATTAAAAGTTTCATTCCAACAATCTTGTGCTATTATTTCCTGAATAATTTCTATACAATCGTCTTTATGAATCATATTCACAAATCCTTTTGGCTGCGGAATTTTTCGTCCATTTTTAAACCAATTGTAAGGTTGTCTAACATCACCAAATAAACCAGCAAAACGAATTATTGTGGTTTCAAAAAAAGTGTTTTCTCTAAATAAATTTTCAATTTCAGTTAAAGGCGTATTTAAAACGGCATCTTCTTCTGTCATTACTTTATTCAATTGTCCGTAGACAGAAGTAGAACTGATAAAAATTACTTTCTGAACTTCAGAATTTTCAATTTGAGAAATTAAGTTTTCAAAACCATCCACATCTTTAGAAGTTATGGCAATGATTAAAATATCTGTATGTAAGAAATCATCAAACTCTTCAAATTCAGAAATATTAACAATATAAGGTTCTATACTATTCATTTCTAAAAGTTCTAGCTTCTCTTCACTCGTAGTAGAACCTTTTACAAAACAGCCTTCATCTAACAATGAAATCGCTAAAGATTTTCCTAACCAACCACAACCTAAAACACTAACATTTCTCATAAAAAAAGACTTTTTAATTCTACAAACTTAACAAAGATACAATCCTTTTTAAGGTTTTGTTAACAATTCTATTATTTTGAAGTTGTAATTTCGACTATCAATAAAATCACTAAATAACCATTAATTATGAGTAGAATTATTTTATCATTATTTGTCGCAATTTTTACATTATCTGTAAATGCACAAATTAAAACACCAGCACCAAGTACAGCTCAAAAAATTGAACAACAAGTAGGTTTAACAGACGTAACTATAGAATACTCTAGACCAGGAGTAAAAGGAAGAACTATTTTTGGAGATTTAGTACCATTCAATGAAGTTTGGAGAACTGGGGCAAATGAAAATACTAAAATTACATTTTCTACAGATGTTACAATAGATGGTAACGAATTAAAGAAAGGAACCTATGCCGTATACACAAAACCAGGAAAAGAATCTTGGGATGTATATTTTTATGCAGATGCTACAAATTGGGGGAATCCAGAAAATTGGGATGAAGCTAAAGTAGCTGCACATGCAAAAGCAACTCCACAAACAATGCCAATGGTAATTGAGACTTTTACAATTAGTTTTGATGACATCACAAATAATTCTGCTGTTTTAGGAGTTATGTGGGAAAATACCTACGTAGGTTTTAAAGTTGAAACACCAACAGACACTATGGTTTCTAAACAAATTACAGCTATTATGAACGGTCCTGCTGCTGATGATTATTATGCAGCTGCATCTTACTACTTAGAATCAGATAAAGACATTAAAAAAGCGCAAACTTGGATTGATAAATCGGTAGAAATGATGTCTGATTCACCTAAATTTTGGGTATTAAGAAGACAAGCATTAATTCATGCAAAAGCAGGAGATAAAAAAGGAGCTATTAAAGCTGCGAAAGAATCTTTGAGACTTGCGGAAAAAGCAGGTAATGCAGGTTATGTTAAAATGAACACAGCATCTTTAAAAGAATGGGGAGCAATGTAAATTATTTTCCCTTTTAATATAATTTAAAATCTCAAGCTTTCACTTGAGATTTTTTTGTTTCTATACTATTTTCATCTAATTTCGCCACCTATTTTTATATTTACAAATCGATAAGAAAAATGAAAATTAAAAGAAAAAGAAAATTAATTTCATATTCTAACCTACTAGACCAACCCATAAAATTTAATCCATTTGTTTTTAATCGCACCTTTTTACTTTGGGCGCTCGTAGGATTGATTGGTGGTATAATTGCAGGTACTTATTGGATTGTTTTAGAATTTTTAATTCATAAAATCGCTTTTTTTGAAGGCTTCTTAGTAATCCCTACAATGGCTATTTGTGGTTTATTAGCTGGATTAATTATCCATTATATTGGAGATCCTGGAGAGATAGATTTAATTGTAAATAACATCCGTTTTAATAAAGGAAAATTAACTCCAAAAAACAACCCATCAATGGTACTTTCTTCACTACTTTGTGTTGCCTCTGGAGGAAGCCTTGGTCCGGAAGCCCCTTTAGTACAAGTTACAGGTTCTACTGGTACATGGTTAGGAAAAATTTTTAGATTAAAAGGAGAAGAATTACGCTCTCTAAGTATTGCTGGTATGGCTTCTGGTTTTACTGCTTTGTTTGGAGCTCCTTTAGGAGGAAGTTTATTTTCTTTAGAAATATTACATCACAAACATGCGGTAGAATATTACAAAGCTATAATGCCTGCTTTGGTTGCAAGTTGTTTTAGTTATATTGTTTTTTCTTTAATTATCCATTTAGGCTTAGGTGCTACTTGGACTTTACCTACGTATCAATACTCTGGAACCTTTGATTTTGGTATTGCCGTTTTATTAGCAATAGCAGCAACAATTGTGGGTTGGATATTTATCTATTGTACAAAATTTTTAAAATCTGTTTTTAAAAAAATAAAAACAGCTATTTATATTAAAACCTTAATTGGCGGTATAGTACTTGGTATCATTTCTTATTATTTCCCTTTAACAAGATATTTTGGACATGAGGAGATTAACTCTCTATTAAACCGTGATTTCTCTATTACCTCTTTATTTTTAATACTCATTTTTAAAATTATTGCTATTTCTGTAACCGTAACGTCTGGTTGGCGAGGTGGTTTTATAATACCATTATTCTTTGTAGGCACAACACTTGGTTTAATAATTCATCATTTTTTTCCGTCTATAAGTGTTTCCTTAGCAATTATTTGTTGCATGGCAGGAATAAATGCTTGTGTTACAAGAACACCAATGAGTACTACTATATTACTAGCTACATTAACTGGTTTCTCTTATTTTATACCCATTCTATTTGCTAGTTTAACAGGTTATTTTTTAGCACCAAGAACTGCATTTATTGGTTCTCAAATGGACAAAAAAGCATAGTATTTAAAGATTAGGAATAAACAGACTAGAACGTTTTATTTTATTCAATAAACAAACGTGTTATCTATAAATTGACAATTAAAATCTATTTAAACATCATTCTTTTTAGTTATTCGTAAATATTTAAACCTACTTTATTATCTACTCTTTTTGATATAACTTTGTAGGCTGTTTATCTACAAAACTGTAAAGAAAAAATAGATGGTACAAAAAAAATTAAAAAGAACGTATAGGGTTACTAAATATATAATCTACAAAGAAACTTTAATAGATTATAAAGAAAAATTTTGGTCTTTTCTTGGTGCTTTTATCGGTATCTGATTAATTGCTTTTATACAATCTCAATCATTCAGCAAAGTAGAAAACATCTTTTTAATTGGTTCTTTTGGTGCCTCAAGCGTTTTAATTTATGGGGCAATACAAAGTCCTTATTCACAACCTAGAAATCTTATCGGTGGACATCTATTATCCGCCTTTGTTGGTATTAGCGTTTTAAAATTTTGTCCTGATATTATTTGGATCTCGGCTCCTTTAGCTGTTTCAACTTCCATTATACTAATGCAGTACACAAAAACATTGCATCCTCCAGGAGGAGCAACTGCCTTAATACCAATTATAGGAACAGAAAAAATCACTTCTTTAGGCTATTTTTATATTTTATCTCCTGTTCTAACAGGCGTTTTAATATTGTTTGTAACCGCTATTATTTTTAATAATATGACTAAAAATAGAAGCTATCCAACAAACAGAAAGTCTACCAGAATATTTAAAACGAAAAAAAGATTAGCAAAAATACTCTCTAATTTTACTGTGAAAGTAAAATAATTTCATCTTTATTATTTTTCTAAATGCTCTTCAATATCTTCAATATGATGTTGCAGTGCTTGTATAGAAATCTGTAATTCCTTTATCAATAATCCAAGAGAAATAATTAATAAAATTAACGCAAATCCGAATACCCAAGCTGCCACTATATTTAAACCTATATAAATTAAAAACATGGTTACCACGCAAAATAACAAACTAGAAATTCCGAATATTTGCATCCATCTTGTTAAGTTTAAACGCAACTTTAAGTTCTTAATTTGCCTTAATAAGGAAGTGTCTTTCTTTTCTAAATAAATATCATGTAAATTTCTTATCACCGCTGCATAGGCCAAAAACCGATTTGTATATGCTAGCATGATTAAAGATATTGCCGAAAATAAAAGCGCTGGTGTTGTTAAAGTTAGTTCTTCCATATAACTAACAAATTTAAGAAATAATGAACATCTAATAAAAAATCAAGCACTATTTTATTACTAAAACAGGTATTTAAAAATCCAACAAAAATAGTACATTTGCGGCATGCGTATAGATATTATTTCAGTAGCCCCAAATTTATTAGAGAGTCCGTTTAATCACTCAATTATTAAACGAGCTAAAGACAAAGGTTTGGCAGAAATTATAATTCACGATTTACGTGAATATGGTTTGGGAAATTACAAACAAATAGACGACACCCAATTTGGTGGTGGTGCTGGTATGGTTATGATGATTGAGCCGATTGCAAGTTGTATTAAAAAGTTGCAAGCAGAAAGATTGTACGATGAAGTTATATATATGACTCCAGATGCAAAAACATTAAATCAATCTACCGCAAACACACTTTCTTTAAAAGAGAATATACTTATATTAACAGGTCATTATAAAGGTGTAGATCAAAGAATTCGTGATAAATACATAACCAAAGAAATTTCTATTGGAGATTATGTTTTAACAGGAGGAGAATTAGCCGCTGCGGTACTAGTAGATGCTGTTGTTCGTTTAATTCCGGGTGTTATTGGAGATGAGCAATCTGCACTTACAGACTCTTTTCAAGACAATTTATTATCGCCACCAGTATATACAAGACCTTCGGAATTTGAAGGAATGAAAGTTCCTGACATTCTATTGTCTGGAAACTTCCCTAAGATTGATGACTGGAGAAGTGACCAAGCCTATAAAAGAACAGAAGAAATAAGACCAGATTTACTTGATGAAACTTCTTAAAGAAGTATTATCAAAAGAATGTTTAGCCATAAAAAGTACAATCTTTTATTAAAATTAATAATGGAACGTCTATAATTTTTTAGCTTTACTATTGAGCTAATTATCAGGTTAAAAAATAATTAGTTTTTATTTTATCAACAAAAAATAATGACTACTTTTGCAACCGCTAAATTAACCTCTGACGAAAAAATCGTGAACGTTGTTTTACAAAACCAATTAAATTAAAAGATATGGAATCTTTAGTAAAATTTGTACAAGACGAATTTGTAGCAAGAAAAGAATTTGCAGAATTTGCAGCAGGTGATACAATCACTGTTTATTACGAAATTAAAGAGGGAGAAAAAGTACGTACTCAGTTTTTTAGAGGTGTAGTTATTCAAAGAAAAGGAGTTGCAGCTTCAGAAACATTTACTATCAGAAAAATGTCTGGTACTATAGGTGTAGAAAGAATTTTTCCTGTAAACTTACCTTCTATTCAAAAAATTGAAGTTAATAAAAGAGGTAAAGTACGTAGAGCTCGTATTTTCTACTTTAGAGGTCTTACTGGTAAAAAAGCTAGAATTACTGAAAAAAGAAGAAAATAATCTCTTTTTACTTAGATTTAAAAAAAGCGTTGTGAGAAATCACAACGCTTTTTTAGTACACAATTATTAACAACTACAGTTAACAGATTGTTAACAACAAAAATGTTAAAAAAGAAATATATCTATAAACAAATCGTATATTTATGATATAATTTACAAGTTAACTACTAAATAACCTGTAAATAGATAAAGTAACGTTCTTTATATAATATTGTTAATCATAAAAACTAAACTGAAACTTCTATTTATTTGAAAGAATAAAAAGAAAATTAGATTTATTCATTGTGTAAATAGTTCTTAAGTCTAAAAAGATTTATTTTTAATGATTACAATTGAAACATTAATAAAAATTTTAAAAAAGTAGAATGCTTGATTAAAATTAAGGATGTTTCAAAAACTGAAATAGCAATAAGTAATCTCTTTATTAAAGAGGTATAAAAGGTAACTTTTATTTGATATTCTAGTAATACAAACAGTACTTAAACACTATTTCGAAGAAGCCATATCATTACAAGAAATTGTATGATATGGCTTTTATTTTGTTTTTAACTCACATTCTTAGCAATACACTTAATTTATTATTAAAAACACACCAAATCAACATAATTAATGATAATTAATCAACAAGAGTATCATTATTAATTCATAAATTTGTTCCACTTTTTTTTACGAAATGCATTTCGTTAAAAACAAAATAACATATAAAAATATATCTCAAAATGAGTAAAATAGCTAAAATTGTTTACACTAAAACTGATGAAGCTCCTGCTTTAGCAACACGATCTTTCTTACCTATCGTAAAAGCTTTCACAAAATCTTCTAATATAGAAATTGAAGTAAAAGATATCTCTTTATCTTCAAGGATACTTGCTAATTTCTCAGATTATTTAAAACCAGAACAACAAGTAGAAGATGCTTTAGCTTTTTTAGGTGATTTTGCAAAAAATCCAGAAGCTAACATTATTAAATTACCAAATATTAGTGCTTCTGTACCTCAATTAAAAGAAGCAATATCTGAGTTACAAGAAAAAGGTTTTGCTCTTCCAAATTATCCCGATGAAGTTAAAACAGACGAAGATAAAGCTGTTTTAGCATTGTATAATAAAGTAAAAGGTTCTGCTGTAAACCCCGTTTTACGTGAAGGAAACTCAGACAGAAGAGCTCCTAAAGCAATTAAAAATTACGCTCGTAAAAACCCACATTCTATGGGTGCATGGTCTTCAGACTCTAAAACGCATGTTGCAACAATGACAGAAGGTGATTTTGCAAATAATGAGAAATCTGTAACTGTAAAAAATGCAACTTCAGTAAATATTATTCATACCTCAGAAAAAGGAACTAAAACTATTTTAAAAGAGAATTTAGCCCTTTTAGATGGTGAGATTATTGATGCTACTATAATGAGTAAAAAAGCATTAATATCTTTCTTAGAAGAGCAGTATGAAGATTCTTTAGACAAAAACGTATTGTTTTCTTTACACATGAAAGCAACGATGATGAAAGTAAGTGACCCAATAATTTTTGGTCATGCAGTTCGTGTATTTTTTGCAGATTTATTTAAAAAGCATGGAAAAACTTTTAAGAAAATTGGTGCAGATGTAAACAACGGTTTAGGAAACCTTCTTTCTAAATTAAGTGAGTTACCTAAAGAAAAACGTGACGAAATTAGACAAGAAATAAGATATGCTATAGATCATGGTCCGGAATTAGCAATGGTAAATTCTGATAAAGGAATTACAAACTTACATGTACCTTCTGATGTTATTATAGATGCTTCTATGCCAGCTATGATTAGAACTTCTGGTCGTATGTGGAATGCTGATGGAAAATTACAAGATACGAAAGCAATTATACCAGATAGTGCTTATGCAGGTATTTACTCTGCAACCATAGATTTCTGTAAAAAACATGGTGCTTTCGATCCTACAACTATGGGGACTGTTCCTAACGTTGGTTTAATGGCTCAAAAAGCAGAAGAATATGGTTCTCATGATAAAACTTTTGAAATTGCTGCTGCAGGTAAAGTCTCTGTAATTGATGCTTCTGGAAAGAAACTTTTAGAGCACAAAGTTGAAGAAGGTGATATCTGGAGAATGTGTCAAGCAAAAGATTTACCAATTCAAGATTGGATTAAATTAGCAGTAACAAGAGCAAGAGCTTCAGAAACTCCTGCTGTTTTTTGGTTAGACAAAAACAGAGCTCATGATGCAGAAATTATTAAAAAAGTAAAAAAATATTTACCAGAACATAACACTGAAGGTTTAGATATTAGAATTTTATCACCAATAAAAGCAACTGAATTTACTTGCGAAAGACTTATAAAAGGAGAAGATACTATTTCTGTTTCTGGTAACGTTTTACGTGATTATTTAACAGATTTATTTCCAATTTTAGAAGTTGGTACTTCTGCTAAAATGTTATCTATTGTTCCGTTAATGAATGGTGGTGGATTGTTTGAAACTGGTGCTGGTGGTTCTGCTCCAAAACATGTACAGCAATTTGTTGAAGAAAACCACTTGCGTTGGGATTCTTTAGGTGAATTTTTAGCTTTAGCAGTTTCTCTAGAACATTTAGGAACAGCAAATAATAATTCTAAAGCATTAATTTTAGCTGAAACGTTAGATGAAGCTACAGATAAGTTCTTAGAAAACGATAAATCTCCTTCAAGAAAAGTTGGTGAAATAGACAATAGAGGAAGTCATTTTTACTTAGCTTCTTATTGGGCAGAAGGTTTAGCTGCACAAGATAAAGATGCTGAATTAAAAGCTACTTTTTCTAAAGTTGCTGTAGAGTTAAAGAATAACGAATCTAAAATTGTTGCTGAATTAAACGAGATTCAAGGAGACTCGGTTGAAATGGGCGGTTATTATTTACCAAACGAAAATTTAGCGGATGCTGCAATGAGACCTAATGCTACCTTAAATATTATTTTAAACGCTATTTAGACTTCTAAATACAATATTTTTAATAAAAGCCGATGTTTATACATCGGCTTTTATTGTTTATAAATCCTATATAAAAAAAATAGAATTCACTTTATATTAAATTTTAGAACCGTATTTTTATTTTACAAATTAAATCATTAAACAAAATGTTTCGTTTTAAAAAAGCACTTTTACTACTACTCTTATTTAGTTTTACGGCTTTTAGCCAAGAAAAGCATACTGTTAGTGGTACTATTTATGATAATAGTAATAATGAAACTTTAATTGGTGTTTCTATATATTTCCCAGAATTAAACTCGGGTACTACTACCAATCAATATGGATTTTATTCCATTACACTCCCAGAAGGTACATACAAAATACAGGTTAGTTACTTAGGGTATTCTACAATTATTGAAACCATTAATCTAAAAGATAAAGAGATTAAAAATTTCAATTTAAAAGAAGAATCAGAAAGTTTAGATGAAATTATCATAGAAGGAAATGTAGAAAACTTAAATGTTAAAACTCCACAAATGAGTGTTAACAGACTTACATCTGCAACGATTAAACAAATACCTGTAGTCTTAGGAGAAGCAGATATTATAAAATCTTTAATCTTACTACCCGGAGTAACAAGCGCCGGAGAAGGCGCATCTGGTTTTAACGTAAGAGGTGGTGCTGCAGATCAAAATTTAATTTTATTAGACGAAGCAATTGTTTTTAATTCATCACATTTATTTGGTTTCTTCTCCGTTTTTAATCCAGATGTAATAAAGGATGTAAAATTATATAAAGGAGGAATTCCTGCAAATTACGGAGGTAGGTTGTCTTCTGTTTTAGATATTTATCAGAAAGAAGGAAACAGTAAAGAATTTAAAGTTACTGGAGGAATTGGCTTGGTATCCTCTAGATTATTAATTGAAGGACCAATCAAAAAAGAAAAAATTTCTTTTTTAGTGGGTGGTAGATCATCTTATGCACATTTGTTCTTACCGTTATTTGATATGGATAACAAAGCATATTTTTATGATTTAAATACCAAAATAAATTATAGAATTGATGACAGAAACAGTGTGTTCTTTTCTGGTTATTTTGGAAAAGACGCTTTTGAAATTAGTGATAATTTTGTAAATACTTATGGAAATAAAGTTGCCAATTTACGTTGGAATCATCTTTTTTCTGATAAACTATTCTCTAACCTATCAGTTATTTATTCTGATTACTTTTACGGATTAACTCTAGATTTTGTTGGTTTTGAATGGGATTCTGGTATAACAAACTACAACCTAAAATATGATTTTAACCATTACATCAATAATAAATTTAAATTGAGTTATGGTATAAACAACATCTACAACAAATTTAATCCTGGAGAAATTGTACCAAACAGAGAGGATTCTGGAATTCTACCTGAAAAATTAATTGATAAATATGCCAACGAATTTGCAGTCTATTTAGATGCAGAACATAAAGTAAGTGAAAAGCTAAGGTTGCAATACGGACTTCGTTTTAGTAATTTTACAAGACTAGGCCAAGATGAACTAAATGTTTACGCAAATAATGAAGCTGTACTTTATAATAGTGAGTTTAAAAAATATGAATCTGCAGATGCTACAGACACAGAATCATATAAAAGAAGTGATGTTATTAGCAGTTTTAATAACTTTGAGCCAAGAATTTCTATGTCATATATTTTAGATGACAATACATCTATAAAAGGAAGTTATAACAGAATGGCACAGTATTTACATTTATTATCTAACACCTCTTCCCCTACTCCGTTAGATGTTTGGGCACCTAGTGGAAAATATATAAAACCACAACTTTTAGATCAATATGCTGTTGGGTATTTTAAAACTTTAAAAAAAGGTGATTATTCTATAGAAACAGAAGTTTTTTATAAAGACATTCAGAATAGAATAGATTACATAAACGGCGCTAACTTGGTTGCCAATAATGAAATTGAAACGGTAATTTTAAACGGAAAAGCAAGAGCTTATGGCTTAGAGTTTTTGCTTAAAAAAAACGCAGGAAAATTTAAAGGTTGGTTTTCTTATACCTTATCTAAATCTGAACAATTAACACCTGGTAGAACAGCTGCAGAACCTGGTATTAATAACGGAGAATGGTACAATACTGCTTATGACAAAACACACGATTTTTCTATTAATGGAAGTTACGACTTTAATAAAAAATGGAAGTTTAATGCAAACTTTGTTTTTCAGACAGGGCAACCTACAAATTACCCTGTTGGACAATATGAATACCAAGGTTTAAATGTGCCAATTTACAATGATAATAGAAGAAATGCAGATAGGTTACCGGCCTATCACAGACTAGATATTTCTGCAACCTTAACTCCAGAAAAGAATGCGAATAGAAAATGGCAAGGAGAATGGGTTTTTGGAGTTTATAATCTGTACGGACGCCAAAATGCAGCATCTATTAATTTTACTCAGAATAGTGAAACTTATAGAAATGAAGCAATACAAACTTCTATTTTTGGCTTAGTGCCTTCTGTTACTTATAATTTTAAATTCTAAACCTCTTAGAAAGGTTTAAGTACTATTACTCTTATGAAAAATGTAAAAATTATTATCGTTTTATGTATCATCCTTTTTGCAAGTTGCGAGAAAGTTGTAGATATTGATGTACCCTCTATAGAACCAAAATTAATTATTGATGCTTCTTTTGAAGTACTTTTTAGTGAAAGTCCTGTTGTTGCAAATACGAATGTAAAGCTTAGTTTATCTGCAGATTATTTTGATGATGAAATTCCGACTGTTACAAATGCAATTGTTACTTTAACCAACTTATCAACTAACACCATAATTCCTTTTGTAGACACAAATGCTAATGGAAGTTTTAGTCCAATAAATTCTTTTATTCCTGAGGATGATACCGAATATGAATTAACTGTAATCTACAATAATGAAACCTACAAAGGAAAAGCTACCAAAATAAAATCTACCGTTATAGATAACATTACACAAGGTGATGAAACTTTTTTTTCTGAGGATCAAATTGAGTTGAAAATTTTATTTTCGGATAATGAAAATGAAGAAAATTACTACATTTTTAAGGTTAATAAAAATAATTTTGTAAATATAGACGATACCTATTTTAATGGTTCTAATTATAATTTCTCTTATTTCTATGAAGATGAAAAGATGGAATTACCTAAAGAAATTGACATTAAATTGTATGGAGTCTCTAAAGATTACTACACTTATTTTGCCATTTTATCTAGTCAGAGTGGAGAAAGTGGTGGTGGTCCTTTTCAATCTATTCCTTCATCATTATTAGGTAATATTGTTAACACTACAAACGAAGATAATTTTCCATTAGGCTATTTTCATATTGCAGAAACAGATACATACACCATAGGCTTGGTAGAAAAAAAGTAACTGTCTAGTACTGTTATTGGCGCTGCGTTAGGGATTGAAACGGCATCCTTTTTTATATTTAGCGAGTTAGCTTCTTGTTACTAAACAATGTACTAATATTACTTATGCAGTTACTTACATAAATAAAATTATAAAAAAGATATAGTGTAAAGCCCGTTAAAACGCCCAAAAACATTTAAGATTCGTATGGAATTCTGTATTTTTGACCAATGAATTTTATAAAAACAACAGAGCAAGATTCTAACTACAATCATCTAGAAAAGATGTCTGTAACAGAACTATTAAGCAATATAAATAACGAAGATAAAACGGTACCTTTAGCCGTAGAAAAGGCTTTACCAGAGATTGAAAATTTAACGACACAGATTGTAACTAAATTACAAAACGGTGGAAGGATTTTCTATTTAGGGGCAGGTACATCGGGCAGATTGGGTGTTTTAGATGCCTCTGAATGTCCGCCTACTTTTGGTGTTTCGCCAGAAATGGTTGTTGGTATTATTGCTGGTGGAGATACTGCTATTAGAAATGCTGTAGAATTTGCAGAAGATTCTAAAAACCAAGGTTGGTTAGATTTACAGGCGCACCATATTTCTAGTAAAGATGTGGTTGTTGGTATTGCTGCTTCTGGCACCACACCTTATGTGATTTCTGCTTTGGAAGCATGTAATAAAAACAATATTGTTACGGGGTGTATTGCTTGTAATAAAAATAGTCCTTTAGGCAACGTTGCTCAATTTCCTATAGAAGTGGTTGTGGGACCCGAATTTGTAACCGGAAGCTCTAGGATGAAAGCAGGAACTGCTCAGAAATTAGTGCTAAATATGCTTTCTACAGCAACCATGATTTTATTAGGTAAAATTAAGGGCAATAAAATGGTAGACATGCAACTTTCTAACAAAAAATTGGTAGAAAGAGGTGAAAAAATGTTAGTTTTAGAACTAAATATAGACCAAACCGAGGCAAGTGCGTTACTTACTAAATATGGTAATGTTAGAAACGTCCTTAAAAACTATAAAAATGAGTACTAATTATAACTTATTGGGTAAGGGTTTAAGAAATTTAAGTATTTTACTTATTCTTTTTATAGCTTCACCTGTATCACTTACAATGGGTTTTAAAGCTTTAAAAAAGTTTAACAATACACCTCAAGCATACCTCTCTTACCTTATTCTATTTGCTGCTGTAATTATAATTATATTTACCTTGTACTTTGCTTTTAAAACTTTTAACATTCTACTAAAAGCTATTTTTAATAATTAATGAGTACAGACAAGACTAACGGAATTATAGTAATTCTCTCTTACCCAGACACTGTTGTAAGGCCTGCTTATTGGGAGCCTTCTAGTAAAATATGGCCCCTAATTGGTATTGGTAGTAAGCACGCTGTGCAAGCTGGTCATGCGGCATTATTGTTGATAAAAAAAGACGAAACTGAAATTAATTATTTCGATTTTGGCAGGTATATTACAAGTTACACTAATGGCCGTGTTAGATCTAAAGAAACAGATCCCGAGCTTTTGGTTTCTATAAATGCTGAATTTGAAAATGCAAAATTAACCAACTTAAAAGAAATTTTACTTTGGATTGAAAAGCACCCTGAAAAGACACATGGAGACGGAAGATTGGTTGCAAGTATGCATACTGAGATTGATTTTGAAAAAGCGAATAATTATATTTTTCAATTAATAAATGAAAAAGAAATTCCATACGGAGCTTTTATAAAAAATGGTACCAATTGTGCTCGTTTTGTAACAGATACAATTATTGCCTCTTCTTCAAATAAAAAAATTAGAAAGCTGTTAAAAAGATCTAATTTACTAACACCAAGCCCTATTGGAAATGTAATTAAGGGAAATACGGATAACCTTATTCATAGTATTTACAATCAAAAAATTGAAGATTATAAGAATAGATCTATTCTTAAAGAATACAATACTTCTTTTTTTAATAAATTTGATATTGAACCTAACTTAATTGGCACAGAGCATCCAAATAAAAAGGTTTTTGAATTAAAAAAAGGTACTTGGTTGGGCGGAATTGGAAGTGGTGCCTGGTTTAAGATTGAAGCACAAATTGATGCTGAAACCTATAGCATATCTAGATTTGATTCTGAAGGAACAAAAGATTTTTATGCTAATTTTAGCATTGATAAAAAATGTTTTAATTATTTAGAAGAGCATCAATTTATGTATCCTACCAATTGTAAAGAAGCTGTTATTATGCAAAACAATAAGTTGTATATTTTACAAATTAACGCCTTAAATAGGTTTTAACTTCTTTCTATAGTTACTTTTGGTGTTGTTGGATTAAAACCAAAATCTGCGTCTGGTAATTCTATTCCTAATTGATAAATAATATAACCAATACTAGCAAAATGATGAATTGCATGACTGTGTGCTTGCATTAATATAGCTGCTAGGGTATAATTTACCGACTTTACTCCCAAACCTAAATCATCCGTAACCAATACTGTATTTTCTAAATCTAGCGTATTAATTTCTTTTAATTTATAAATTGTTTCATTAAAATATTCAATACCTAATTGAGTATGTAATTCTAATAATTCGTTTCTGTTTCTTTTATTTAGGTAAATAGACTTTGTCTCTAATCCGTCTAAAATACAAGAAAATACGTCTAAAATATGACGCATATGGCAACCTATGCTAGAGTAATAAGGAGCTACCGAGTTGTCTGAATATTGTTCATTAGAAATTGTATTTAATAAAGAGATACCTCTCTGTAAGTTTTTCTCAATAGCTTCAATCATAAAAAATAATTTTCCTTTTTGTCGTTAATTTTTTCATGAATTTACGAGTTCTTATCTATATTTTCTAATAAAACACAAACATTAAGCTAATTAATTCATAATCAATAAATTAAATAGTAAGTAAAAAAGTATATCTAAGACCAGTAAATGCCTATTTCCTTTTTTGGCACGTTCTTTGAAATTATAATAATCAAATACGGAAGCTGAAAAGTATATTAGAGTAAGCAAAACCCTAAAACCATATATTATGAAAAAAGGTATACTTATATTCATAGGAATGTTCTTTCTTGTAGCAACTACTAAAGCAGAAAACAATAAAGAAATACCTAATAAAATTAGGTTTAATTACTCATACGAAAATACAGTAAATTTTATAGAACGCGATGTTGAATTCTTTATTTTTACCAACGGTGAATTTGATTTTAATACGCATTATACTTCTAATAGAAATAGAAAAGGTGTATACATAACTAGAGATTATAGAGGTAGAATTCAAAGAATAGGAAACTCTTTTATAAACTATGATCATTATGGAAATGTAACCAGAATTGGAAACGTTTTTATGAAGTACTATAGAGGACAATTAACCGATGTAGGAAATTTAAAAATTAGATATGATTATTGGGGAAACCCTGAATTTTACGGAAATGTAAAAGATAATTATTATCACCATAACGGTATAAGAGTCAACTTAAATATTGGAAATATATTTGATTATAATAATTCTTATTTTTCACACAGAGATTTTTCTAGACATTACTCTAAAATTAGAGAAGACCATAATTATTATTACTATAGAGCAAACCCAAATGCTAAAATTGGTAAAAAAAGTAAAATTTTAAGAAGAAGAAAACAAGCGCCAGCTACCAGAAGAAATAATACTACTTATAGAAAATCGGCTACAATAGATAGTAATAGAAGAACTGTAGTAGACAGAAGAAATAATGTAACAACAAGAAGACCTGCTACCTTAAATACAAAAAAAAGTAGTACCATTAACAGAAGAAGTAATAATACCTCCTCTAGAAGACCAACAACAGTAACTAGAGGAAAGACAACTTCTATTACAAGAAATGATAATAGTTCTAGTAGAAAACCAACTGTAGTTAAAAGAAAAACTAAAAAGCAGAAAGAAATTAAAAAGGATGAAAAGAGCAGAAAAAGAAGAAATTAAAATAACAGGTATTTATACATTATAGTAATAAAAATTATTTTTTGATTTTTTAGTATAATTACTTAAATAATATCTCAGTAAACCTACTACTGATTTGTTATAATATTAAAAAATAAAGGCCTCATTTTTTTAAAGAAATGAGGCTTTTATTTTTATCTATTTTATTTTTTAAAATTTACTGACTAGTACTTAAAATTGAATAGAAATCTAAATAAGTCCAAAATCTTTAGCAATAGCAACCAAATGCGCGGGGTTGTTAGCATTAAAATGTATTTTTAGAGTCTTTAATCTTTTTTCTATAGCACTAATACTAGAAGGAGATATCTCTTTTTCTTTTAATTTTTTACTAATTGCTTCTTGTAATAAACCTTTAGACAAACATTCCATAAGAAAAATATCTGTATCTGTTATCTCTATTGCCTTTTTGGGGTGAATTGCAGAGTTTAAATCCGGAGAAATATAAAATTCATCTGAAGTAGAAATAAAGTGAATTGCTTTTTTTAAATCTTTTAATCCATTTCTACTTTTCCAAACATACCCTTGAATTTTAAGTTTTTTGTATAAACTCTGAATTCTATATGATTTATCTTCTACAGAAAAAACAATGATTTTTAAATCAGAAAATTCTTTTCTAATTTTTTCTATGAGTTCATCACCAGATTTTAATTCTTGTGGAGTTCCGTCATTTTCAAAGGATAAATCAGAGATAATTAATTGATAAGGTTCTCCATTTAAAAAAGCTTTTTTAATTTTAAGAAAAGCTTCATCACAATAAGAAATATAATCTACTTCTTTTATGTTTAACCCTTCTAAGGCCATTTTAATTCCGCTATTAATAACATCAAAATCTTCTACAACTAAAACTTTTTTAAACATTCTTAATTTTTAAATTGAATTTTTACTTTTAAACCTTTGTTGGATTTATTTTCAAAGTTAATGGTTCCATTAATAGTTTTTATACGGGTTTCCATATTTTTAAGTCCATTTTTTAAAATAATAGTATCTTCCTTAAATCCTACTCCATTATCTACATAACTTATTTCTAAATTATTATTTATTTTCTTACAGGCTAAAACCACTAAACTTGCTTTGCTATGTTTTTTCATATTTACAAACAACTCATTAAAAACTCGATACAGAACAATCTGTTTGTCTTTATTTAAGTTATTTAAACCTAAAGAAGACATGTCTTTTAAAATAATTTTACAAGCATCAGAATTATAACTTGCCACTAAATTTCTAAAATAATTTTCAAAATTACCACCTGTTTCTATGGAGTCATTTTGGTGAGAAATTGCTCGTGTTTGTAAATAGATTTTATCTAAATCATTTATAATTTCTTCGGTTTTAATTTTAGGGTTTTGAACTTTTGTAAGCGTATTAAAAATATCATTCCCTAATTCGTCGTGTAACTTTTTTGCTATTCTTGTTTCTGTATTATAACTTTCTTCTAAAATTCGTTTTTTGTGTTGTACTTTTCTTCTATAAATTAAAAACAATAAACCAGAAATTAACACTACTCCTAAAATTAAAACATTCTTTTTCAGATTCTCCTCTCGCTCTGCAACTAATTTATTTTCTATAGCAAGGGTTTCAAATTTTAGTTTTTGCTTCTCCTCTTCTTCATAATTGTATTTAATTTTAGCAAACTTATATTGACGCTTAGTTTCTGCCGTTTGTAAACTATCTCTTAAGCGAATGCTCTCTTTATAATAATTAATAGCATTTTGGGGTGTTTGCAGATTTACAATTTTATCTAGTGCTTCTATTTGATCTTGTGGACTTTTTTCTTTTTTTGATATTTCATACATTTTATTCGCATAAAACAATGATCTACTCCTATTCTTCTCATTAAAAAATTCTGATAAATGACTGTAGCTTGCGATCAATCCAAAGTTATCTTTTTGTTCATTTCTTATTGATTCTGCTAATAATAATTCTTTTAAAACATGCCTATTTGAATTACTTAACCATTTTGTATGTGCTAAATTATCAATAATTCTAGCTTTAGTTCTTTGATTTGAAATAGTATCTTTTAATAAATCTTCTAGAATTGAAATTGATTTTGAATACTTCTTTTGCTCTTTAAAAACAAGAGCGATATTGTTTTTATAAATAATTTTTGAGCCTTTACTTTTAGAAATACCAATACTTTTATTATAGTAAGAAATCGCATCTTTATATAAAGACTGGTAGGTAGAATTTAAAGCCATACAATTAAATACTCTTGCTCTTAAATTTACCTCTTTATCATTTAAATACTTTAAAGCTTGTACGGCCGTAGAATCGCTAATAGAATAGCTACCAAAATCTGATTCTAAAATTGATAAATTAATTAAAACTTTACTTGTATAGATGCTGTCTTTAGTATTAGTAAAATGTTTTTTCGAATTAGAATAAAAATAATAGGCACTATCCTTTAAACTTATCCTATTAAAATAAGAACCTAATTTAAAAAAGATTTTTCCTTTTAAATTATCATCTTTTTCTACATTTGGTAAGTTTAACATTTTTTTTGAGAAGAAGATAGCACTGTCTATTTTATGCAACTTGCTATATAAATAGCTAATATTATTATAGATAAAATACGTATCTGCAATGTCTAAATTTATATCTTCAGAGATTCTTTTTGTAAAGCGAACTTTCTCTTTATAATCTAATTTTGAATAATCAGATGTTCTAAATAAGTCCTTAACATGAGACTTTTTTATTAAATTATTTTCAATTTCAACCTCTTTTTTACACGAAAAAAATGATAACAGTATCAAAAAGAGGAATGTAACTTTTACTTGGTTCATTCCTCTAAAATACTATTTATATTTAGAAATACTAATTCTGCTTTACAGGATCTTCTTCCTCTATAGGATCTTGCCCTCCTTCACCTCCAGTTGCAGAAACCTCTAATTTTACAGGTGCTATTTCTAAGTTTTCATCTAAATCTGTACAGGATGTAAAAACACTGTTTGTTAGTACTATTGCAAATACTAAAAATACTTTATTCATGTTACTTTCTTTTAAAAATTAAACAAAAGTGTTGCCCTCCGAATTTTAGAATTCAGCTTATTTGTTATTCACAACACATTAAAATTTAAAAGAGTCGCGCGCCTCTTTAACGGGAAGTTGTAGCATGAAATAGCTTTGTAATCTTGTTTTCCCAATCAAAAAAACATCACTATGTCATTCTAGTTTTTTAGTAATAATTTCCTTTCTTTTTTTTAGAAAACTATTCCTGCTGCAAATATCCGAAGTGAGTTAAAGTTAGCAGTAGTCAAATAATAGTCAGTTTTTAACCAATCTAAAATTGTCTATTTTTAGACAGTGTCAATCTTGTTCTGTCTAAATTGTCTACTTTTGGACAACCAAACAACTAAGGATGATTAAAGTACTTGTGACTGATTTTTTCAATGAAATTGAAAAAAAAGAACTTAAGAAGAATAAAAATGCACAGGCCACTTTTTGGGTAGAAGAACTACAAGATGTTAGTTCTAATGATAAAAATTATGTCAGTGTAAGAAAAGCTACACGATTATATAATAAGTATGTTGAAGAAAGAGAACAGGTAATTGTTAAAGAACCTAATAAATATCTTTTAGACTTTATGTCTCAATATTTGGGTTGGTCAGACTTTGAAGCATATCAATCTAAAAAAGAATCAACAAAAGAAATTATTGAAGAAAAAGTAAATTTTATTTCCAAGGTCTTTGAAAAGGAATTTGTGCTAAAAAAACACAAGAAAAAATTTATTGGAAGTTCTATTTTAATGCTTTTCCCTGCATTGTTTGTTCTTAATAGTTACAATACAAATAATTCTGAAACATGTATTCTGTGGAAAAAAACACATTTTGAAAAGAGTGATTGTACCCTGAAAAATACAATAGATAATTCTTTTTATAATATCAATATCGAAAATTTCAAGAAAATTGAAGTCACCAAAGAAACTCCTTTCTTTAAAAATGGAAAGCCATTAATTTGGTATGGAAAATCTGCTAAAAGAAAAATGGAGTATTTTACACAAAGAGGTGTTCATCCAGAAACATTAAAGGAGCTAGATCCAATTACAAAATATATTATCGACAAATATGTCGTTTGTGAAAAAAATGATGAAACTATTGCAAACTAGAAAGAGGTCATCTAAAAAGCAATAAACTTTGTCATGCTGAACTTGTTTCAGCATCTCAACACAATGATAAGCAAGCAATATGATAACCTGTAATAAATTCAGGTTGCAAAAAAGAGGTTGTCTAAAAAGCAATAAATCTTGTCATACTGAACTTGTTTCAGTATCTTAATTTACTGAATATCAAATTTCAAAAGAATCTGAAATAAATTCAGATTGACAAAAACTCACTTTATAGACAACCTCTTTGTAAAATATAATTTCGAAATATTATCGAATTAATTTTCTATATTTAATTCGTTTTGGCATTAAATCTCCACCTAAACGTTTCTTTTTGTTTTCTTCATATTCAGAGAAACCACCTTCAAAGAAATATACTTCACTATTCCCTTCAAAAGCTAAAATGTGTGTACAAACTCTATCTAAAAACCATCTATCGTGACTAATTACAACCGCACAACCTGCAAAGTTATCTAAACCTTCCTCTAATGCTCTTAGTGTATTTACATCTAAATCATTGGTAGGCTCATCTAATAATAAAACGTTTCCTTCTTCTTTTAACGTCATTGCTAAATGCAAACGGTTACGCTCTCCACCAGAAAGTGTATTTACTTTTTTGTTTTGCTCACTTCCAGAGAAATTAAAACGACTTAAATAAGCACGAGAATTTACTTGCTTGCCTCCCATCATTACTAAATCTTGTCCGTCAGAAAAGTTTTCCCAAATTGTTTTTTCTGGGTCAATATCTGAGTGTGCTTGATCTACATATGCAATTTTAGCAGTTTCACCTACATTAAAGCTTCCTGCATCTGGAGTTTCCTCTCCCATAATCATTTTAAAAATGGTAGTCTTACCAGCTCCATTGGGACCAATAATACCTACAATTCCTGCTTGCGGAAGATTAAATTCTAAATTGTCATATAATAATTTATCTCCAAATGCTTTAGAAACACCGGTTGCTTCTATAACATTTGTTCCTAAACGTGGTCCATTAGGAATGTAGATTTCTAATTTTTCGTCTGTTTGTTTCTGGTCTTGACTCATTAACTTGTCATAATTCTTCAAACGTGCTTTTTGCTTTGTTTGACGACCTTTGGCTCCTTGACGAACCCAATCTAATTCTCTTTCTAATGTTTTTTGATGTTTAGAAGCTGTTTTACTTTCTTGTGCCATTCTCTTAGATTTTTGATCTAACCAAGCAGCATAATTTCCTTTCCAAGGAATTCCTTCACCTCTATCTAATTCAAGAATCCAACCAGCAACATTATCTAAGAAATATCTATCGTGCGTTACAGCAATAACAGTTCCTTTATATTGTGCTAAATGGTGCTCTAACCAGTGTACAGATTCAGCATCCAAGTGATTGGTAGGCTCATCTAATAATAAAATTTCTGGTTCTTGTAATAATAATCTACACAAAGCAACACGTCTTTTTTCTCCACCAGAAAGTACCCCGATTTTCTTATCAGAATCTGGCGTTCTTAACGCATCCATTGCTATTTCTAATTTGGTATCTAACTCCCAAGCGTTTGCTGCATCAATTTTATCTTGCAAAACCGCTTGTTGTGCCATTAGTTTATCCATCTTATCTGCATCAGAATACACTTCTTCCAAACCAAACATGTCGTTTATTTTATTGTACTCTTCTAAAATTGCAACTGTTTCTGCAACTCCTTCTTTTACAACTTCTAAAACTGTTTTCTCTGGATCTAATTGTGGTTCTTGCTCTAAGTACCCAACTTTATAACCTGGTGCAAAAGTAACTTCACCTTGAAAATTCTTTTCTACACCTGCAATAATTTTTAATAAAGTTGATTTTCCTGATCCATTTAAACCAAGAATACCAATTTTTGCTCCATAATAGAAGCTTAAGTAAATATCTTTTAAAACTTGTTTCCCTGTTGATTTATAAGTTTTAGACAACTTATTCATCGAAAAGATTACTTTCTTATCGTCGCTCATTGTATTATATATTAAAAAATTGAAAATTAAAAAGTTCTAAGCATCTGCTTAAAACCTAAAACTATTACTGTAAACTAAGACTGTATATTATTTTATACTCTACCTTTTAATGCATTAAAAACCCATGCAATACAAAAGAAACCAAAACCAACTGCCGCAAATCCCCATCCAGCAACTTCATTATATCTAAAAGCCCCTAAAGCTATTAAGCCTAAGCCAACAAGTATCATAATAAGCGTAGCAAAGCCTAATACTGTATTTTTATTCATTCCCATAATTCGTAATTCGTTAGTTTGATTGGCAAATATCGGTAATTATTTGGTATTGCCCAATTATAGCCTTTAGTAAAAAGCCTTTAAAAATAGTAAGTAATAAAGTAACTCGGAATAAAGATTTAGTTTCTTCCAAGTTTACGCACTGCTACCCATTGTTTCATTTTTTCTCTAGAATCACATGCAGGATAACCAACAACCGATTTACCAGCAGGAACATCTGCAATAACACCAGAGCCAGCACCTACTTTGGCACCAGAATGTATAGTAACATGATCTTTAATAGAAGCACTTCCGCCAATAATTACGCCATCTCCTAAAGTTACAGAACCTGCTAAACCACTATGTCCTGCCATAATACAACATCTTCCTAAAACAGAATTATGACCTATTTGCACCAAATTATCAATCTTGCAACCATCACCTAAAATAGTAGAACTAAATTTACCACGATCTACACATGAATTTGCGCCAATTTCTACTGCGTTTCCAATTACAACATTTCCAATATGAATAATTTTTACTAAACCTCTACCATCCGGACTTGGTCTATAACCAAAACCATCTGCTCCAATACTTACATTTATATGAAAAATACAATGACTTCCTATCTTAGTACGTTCTCTAATAACCGTTCCAGACCAAATTACAGTCTCGTTGCCAATTGTGGTGTCATCAAAAATAGAAACATTAGGATAAATTGTTACATTATCTCCTAAAACTACATTTTTACCGATATAAGAATTTGCACCGACTTTACATCCTTTTCCTAATTTAACTGTTTTATCTATTACTGCCGTCGGATGAATATCCGTTTCAAAATAAGGAGACTCTGGCTCAAAAGCTTCTAATAAAACTGCCATTGCCAAATCTGGATTCTTCACTTTTATAAATGCTTTTCCTTCTTCTGGAGTAATTTTTATTCCATCATAAACAATAGCAATACTAGCGTTAGAGGTTTCCCACAATTTTGCATATTTAGAATTCCCTATAAAAGTAACATTCCCTTTTATGGCATTTTCTATTTGTTCTGGAGCATTAATTTTGTCTTTACAAATACCAATTTGTTCTCCTTTTACAAGCGATGTTATTTCTTCTACAGAAAATGATTTCATAGATTATTTTTAATTTTTTCTAAATGTACTATAATATTTATTAACACAAAAAAATCCTATAAACATAGGATTTAATTCAGTTATTGTCTTCTCATTCCGCTACCTCTACTAGGTCTAGAATTTTGATTATTGTTTTCTGCTTTTTTAGGCTGTAACCTTTCTATGATGCTCTTTTGATATTTTAACCACTTCTTATCTTGTTTTTCTGATAAAACACCTCTTAGAATTTCATTGAGTTCTTTTTCATGTTCATGAACATTCTCTTTAATTGGTCTAGTGACTTCTCTTATCTTTTCTCTTATGTTTTTATTACTTTCACTATCTCTTTCATTAGACATTGCGTTCATTAAAAGATCTAAATCCGTAAATTTTTCAGCATTTAAGAATAAAATTTCTTTTACTTTAAAATTATAATTTCTTAATGCTTTGGTTGCTGAATATTTTTTGTCATCATCTTTAATCTTAACTTTCTTTATCACCTCATCAACATCATAATAAAAAATACCCGCAATTTCTTTTGCACTCAGTTTTTTAACCTCTTTTGTTTGATTCAATTCTGGGTTTTGTCCTTGTTGTCTTCCTCCACCACCACCTCTAGAGCGTTGTGCTACAATATTAAAAGTAAAAAAAAGGATTACAATAAAAAGTATTTTCTTCATTATCTAGTTTATGTTTCTTATTTAGGTGCAAGCTACTAAAAAAACTTCTACTTCTATTTTTTGAAAATATAATAATTTATTAAAATATTTTATACTTTAAAGGTTTGCCGCTAATCGTGCACCCTGATTAATTGCTCTTTTTGCATCTAATTCACTTGCAAAATCTGCACCACCAATTACATGCACCCTTTTACCCGCATCTAATAAAGGTTGATACAATTCTTTAAAAGGAACTTGACCTGCACAAATAACAATGTTGTCTACTTTTAAAATTTCTGCTTTTTCATTCTGAATATAATGCAACCCTTCATCATCAATTTTTGTGTAAGAAACTTCACCAATAAATTGGACTTTCTTTTTCTTTAAAGTCGATCTATGAATCCAACCGGTAGTTTTACCAAGGTTGCCACCAAACTTACCTTTACTTCTTTTAAACATAAAAACTTCTCTAGGAGACGCTTCAAATTCAGGTTTCACTTCTTCAATTCCAGCTCTTGCTTCTAAAGATTTATCTATTCCCCATTCTTTTAACCAAGCATCAATATTTAAGGATGTCGATTCTCCTTCATGCGTTAAATATTCTGAAACATCAAAACCAATTCCGCCTGCACCAATTACTGCAACACGTTTTCCTACTGGTTTTTTCAATTTTAAAACATCAATATAACTTAATACTTTTGGGTGATTAATGCCTTCTATTTTTAACGCTCTAGGTTTAATTCCTGTTGCAACAATAATTTCTTCAAAATCTGAATCTTTTAAATCTTCTACAGATACCCTAGTATGTAATTTTACAGTTACATCATGGAGTTCTATTTGTTTGTTATAATAACGCAAGGTTTCATAAAATTCTTCTTTACCCGGAATTTGTTTTGCTATATTAAACTGACCACCAATTTCTTTGTCAGCATCAAATAAAGTAACCTTATGACCTCTTTGTGCCGCAATTGTAGCTGCAGATAAACCCGCAGGACCTGCGCCAATAACTGCTATTTTCTTTTTAAATACGGTTTCATAATAATTCAATTCTGTTTCATGGCAAGCTCTAGGATTTACCAAACAACTTGCCACTTTTTGTTGAAACACATGATCTAAACAAGCCTGATTACAACCAATACATGTATTTATTTCATCTGCTTTTTCTTCAGCTGCTTTATTTACCCATTCTGGATCTGCTAAAAAAGGACGCGCCATAGAAATCATATCTGCATCTCCTTCTGCCAATATTTTTTCTGCCGTTTCGGGCATATTTATTCTGTTAGAGGTGATTAAAGGAATCGATAATTCTTCTTTCATTTTTTTAGTAACCCAAGTAAAAGCTGCTCTAGGAACTGATGTAGAAATCGTTGGTATTCTGGCTTCGTGCCAACCAATTCCAGTATTTATAATGGTTGCTCCTGCTTTTTCTATCTCTTTTCCTAATTGTACTACTTCTTCCCAAGAAGAGCCGTTTTCTACCAAATCTAGCATCGATAATCTATAGATTATAATAAACTCTTTACCAACAGCATCTCTTGTTTGTTTTACCAATTCAATTGGTAAACGCATTCTGTTTTTATAACTTCCTCCATAATTATCGGTTCTTTTATTGGTTCTTTTTACAATAAATTGATTGATTAAATAACCTTCAGATCCCATAATTTCAATACCATCGTAACCTGCTTCTTTAGATAATCTTGCTGAATTTACAAAATCTCTAATAGTTCTATTAATTCCAGATTGTATTAACTTAAAGGGTTTAAAAGGTGTTATTGGCGATTTTATTTTGGAAGGTGCAACATTAAACGGATGATAACCATAACGACCTGCATGTAAAATCTGCATACAAATTTTCCCACCTTCTTTATGTACTGCAGCTGTTATTTTCTGATGTTCTTTCGCATGCTTTTTTGTAGACATTCTAGCTGAAAAAGGAGCTGTCCAACCTTGTATATTAGGTGCAATACCTCCAGTAACAATTAATCCAACTCCTCCTCTTGCTCGCTCTGCATAATAAGCCGCAATTTTTTCTAAACCGTTTTTTTCTTCCTCTAAACCTGTATGCATAGAACCCATTAAAATTCTATTTTTTAACGTTGTAAAACCTAAATCTAAAGGTTCAAAAATGTGCTTATATTTCATAATCTTGGAATTAAATTTACTATGCATGCATAATACTTTGCAAGATATGTTTATTTTTTGAAAAGAAAAAACCTCAAAGAAATGATTCTTTGAGGTCTTATTTATTTAAATAGATGTTACTTACATTGGAACTTCAATCAATAGTAATTCAGAATTAGCGAGACTGTTAATTATAAAACTATCTGTTTCATAAATTCCTATTGCATCTCGACTACCTAGTTTTGTTGAATCAATTTCAAAATCACCAGAAATATTCATTACATATACTCCACGATTCTTACTTTTTAACTGATACTTAAAATCTTGATTTTTATCTAAATCAATTCTAAAAATTTGTGCATCTTGATGAATTTTCAAACTATTTTCATCGTCAGAATTAAAAGAATTCACCAATAATTGTAATTTATTTTTTCTATCTTTTATATCAAATTCCTTTTGATCATATCTTGGAGTAACTTCATTTTTTTCTGGCATTATCCAGATTTGAAATAAAGCTAAATGTTCATTTGCAGAACCATTTATTTCTGAATGATAGACTCCTTTTCCGGCAGACATTACTTGTACTTCACCAGGCAAAACGGGAATCCAATCATTTGCCATGTTATCTTTATGTTTTAAAACACCTTTTAATGGAATAGTAATAATTTCCATGTTCTTATGAGGATGTGTACCAAACCCCATGCTTGGTGCAATTAAATCGTCATTTAAAACTCTTAACGCTCCAAACTGTATTCTCTTAGGATCATAAAAATTAGCAAAACTAAACGAATGATTTGCTTCTAACCATCCATGATTTGCATTTCCTCTTGTGGCTGCAGTATGAATTATTTTTTTCATAATTATCTAATTTTATCCAATAAATCACTTAAAAGAGTTGCTTCCTCTTCCGTTAATTTTTCTAAAAAAGAAAGATTTTTATTATCATCTATGTTAGATAATAATTCTAAACCTTTTTCATTAATTTTCACATATACAACTCGTCTATCCTGCTCACAACGTTCTCTTTCTATTAAGTTTTTTTCGCAAAGTTTGTCCATTAAACGCGTTGCATTTGGCGCTCTCTCAATCATTCTATCCTTTACAATCTGTACCTTAATTCTATCTTTTGCTCCACGTAAAATTCTTAGAATATTGTATTGCTGTGGCGAAATTCCAAAAGGTTTAAAAAACTCATTCTCTTTGCTACTTAACCAATGTGCAGTGTATTTAATATTGATTAAAGCCTTTAACTTATTACTTGCAAATTTCGATTTTATGTCTTTAGAAATGTCTCCCATGTCTCAGTATTCAGTATTCAGTATTCAGTATTCAGTATTCAGTATTCAGTATTCAGTATTCAGTATTCAGTATTCAGTATTCAGTATTCAGTATTCAGTATTCAGTATTCAGTATTCAGTATTCAGTATTCGAAAATTAAAAAATGTCCTTTAAATAACAACATTTATTCTTCTTTTTTTGTCATTTATCTTATGTCTGAAGCCTTCTTTTTCTTGTTTCTTGATTCTTGTTTCTTGTTTCTTGTTTATTGTTTATTGTTTATTGTTTCTAAAACTTTTAAAAAACCACCACATAGTAACATAGAAAACATAGCTTTAGTCTTATGTCTTATGTCTTTTTTAGTCCGCAGTCTTATCTCTTATCTCTTAAAACTAAAAAACCTACGCTCTTAAACTTAAATCTTGCATTATTTTATTAAACTCTTCTGTAGTTGGAGTTAAATACACTTTATCATCTACAAACAACGTTGGATACTTTGCTACGCCATCATACAATTCTTTGCTATGCTCTCTTGCTTCTACATCTTTAGAAATATCTTTATAGATATAAGGAACATCGGTTGAATTCAAAAAATTTTTAAATGCTACTGTATAGGCATGTCCTGCTCTTCCGTATAAAACTATTTTCATTTTATTATTGATTTACTGCGTTTTCAAATGTTGTTACCTTCTCCTTTAAGCTTGATAAAAATGCTATATCTACAATTGTACCTTCTTTAAAATTATCATGAAAATTAGGTAAAGAGAAAGAAATTAATTCTTTAGCTCCTTGTCTAGAAAATCTTGCAATAGCTGTTTCTAAAACTGAAAGTCCGCCTCTTGCTCCTGGTGATGTTGCCATTAACAATAAAGGTTTGTCTCTAAAAACATTTCCTTCTATTACCGAACTCCAATCGAAAATATTTTTAAAAGCAGCTGCATAAGATCCGTTGTGCTCTGCTAAAGAAAGGATAAAACCATCGTAATTATCTAATAAAGAAGTAAACTTTTTAGCATCCTCTGGAATTGCTTTTCTATGCTCATCTTCACTATAAATTGGTAATATAAAATCTCTTAAATCAATTATATCAAATGAAGTATTTTCTAAATTTTCTGTTGCAAATGTTGCCAATTGTTTATTGATAGATGTAGAACTTGTGCTACCTGCAAATGCTAATATTTTTTTCATATTCTAAATTTTATTAGTTTTCTATACTATTACATCGAAAAAGCGTAATCACTCAAACTGACTTTCTGTAACTGAAAACAGTAAACTATATTACAAAATACTGCTAACTATTCTGGTTTCTCCTTTTACCATTTTTGCAACGGGGCATTTCCCTGCAAAGACCATCAGTTTTTTTCTTTGTTCTGCTGTTATTTCTTTTTCGAAAGCTATTTCTTCTGTTAAATACGTTCCGTTTTCGTCTTGATGCTGGGTAACATTTACTGTAATTTCTCCAATATCCCAACCTCTTAACTCTGCATAGGTTCTTAACGTCATAGAAACACAACCGCCAATTGCCGTTAATAAATATTCTACTGGAGTTGCTCCACTATCATCTCCTCCAGCTGCAACAGATTGATCCATTGTTAAAAAGTGATTTCTTGTTTTTGCTTCTGCTAAATAGTTTTTGTTTCTTAAAACTACTTCTGCTGTTTTAAGCTCTTCCATTTGTTATTTTTTTGTGAGTAACATAAGAAGTAATTAAAAAGATCATTGCTGCAATAGATGCTCCTTGTTCTCCGTCTCCAATCATTACATGAGCAAAAAAAGCAAAAATAAATGCGAAGAAAAAACCTGCATACGCCCACTCTTTTATTGTTTTATTTGATAAAAACCATAATGCGACCAAACCTAATAATTTTGCTATTGCATACGGATAAATGATGTATGTAGGGTAACCAAAATTAGTAAACATACCTACTACTGCTTCATGATTGAAAATATACATGCCTGCAGAAAAAAGCATGATTACAGTTAATAATGCCGTAGAAATATAGTATATAATTTTAGTAGTCTTCATCTCGAATGGTTTTTAAATTCTCGACAAAGATATAATATAAAAAACTATTTACCAAGGAAAATAAATCCAAGGAAGTATTTTTAACTAAAACAATACAACATACTGTTCAGATAATTTAAAAAAAATTAATCATTGCCGTAGACAAGAGCTGTAAAGTCTGAGTTTTCTAATTTTCCAAAATAATCTGCAATTGTAATATGGCGTAACTTATTAGTGATTTCATTTTTATTATAAGGAACACCAATTAATAACTTTTCAAGATTAGCAATGGGTTGTCTGCCAAAGAAATCTCCAAAAATTTTAAAGTCAGAAATATGTCCTTTTTCAACAAAAATACGCACATCTATTTCTCCGATTGGAAAACGCTTATTACGTTGGATATTAAACTTAGGTGAGTTTCCAAAATTCCAATCCCACAAATCATATTTTGTTGCTTTTAATTCTTTTACAGCTTTCCACTCTGCTTCGGTTAATTTATGAATTTCAAAATCTTCTTTAGCTTCATACAAACCTGTTAGTAATTGCTTTTTAAAATGATCCATGGTGATAGGTTCTTTTAAAAATTCACTAATATTTGCTACACGACTTCTAACCGATTTATGTCCTTTAGATTGAATTTTACTCATTTTTACTTGAAGTGCTTTCCCTACTTCGCTCATATCTGTATCAAACAATAAAGTTCCATGACTAATCATTCTTTTTCCTGTAGAAAATTGAGCTGTTCCAGAAATTTTCTTTTCATCAACTAGAATATCATTTCTACCTTTTAACTCGGCATGTACGCCCAATTCATTTAAAACACGAATTACAGGTTCTGTAAACTTTTTAAAATTACTAATACTTTTTCCGTCATGATTGGTAATAAAACTGAAGTTTAAATTTCCTAAATCGTGATAAACGGCTCCTCCGCCAGAAATACGTCGAACTACTTTTATATCATTTTTATCGATATATTCTTGGTTAATTTCTTCTATCGTATTTTGATTACGACCAATAATTATAGATGGCGCATTAATATAAAATAATAAATAATCTGTAGAAGCATCAAAATTTCTTAACGCATATTCTTCTAATGCTAAGTTTAATTTAGGATCTGTACCCCCCTCATTATCAATAAAAATCATAGGTTTTATTTAGTATACCAATTTAAGTATTTAAAGTCGCTTTAAAATACATTTTTAGTTTTTAACTATTATAATTATAAAAATGACTTGTCTGTCTGAGCAATTCGACTTTGTTCAATACAAGCTTATTCGAAGACTTTTTTTGGTTATTGAATGTCCTTCGACAAGCTCAGGAAGACATTTAGATTCTCAATTGATTTAGCGACGTAATAGAATAAAATTAGTATTAATTACAGCTAACAAATATAACGATTTTCTAAAGTTTTTCTAAGTATATAAACCTAAAATAACAAATGCACAAGGGAATTTCAGAACCAAAAAAAAGTCAACTTAAAAAAACAAAATTGACTGTTTTATATAAGTTGGCAAACAAGCTTAGCCCCGATTGAATGGTCTGTTTGAGCTCTTTTTTGTTTTTTTAACAAAAAAAGCGAGTAATGAAAGCGGGAAATAGCTACAAAAACTACTGATTCTCTTTAATAGAATCTATTTTTCTTTGAAGCTTTTCTATTTCTGTACGTTTTTTATCTTGTGCAGACATTAGCTTAATTGAATCTAATATTTGCTGATTTTTATCTTGATTAGAAATTAATTTTATAGAATCTAAAACTTGTTTGTTCTGCTCTAAAATTGTTTTTTGCTTTTCGAAGTACAAATTAGATCCTTCACTCGTTTTCCAAGCTTCATTTAATTGGTTGTAAACTTCCTCGTTCCACGTACTTGGTTTTTTAGCATTTATCCAAACAACATCTCTATATTCACTGTCAATTAAGGCTAAATCTGGCGTTGCAGAACCATCAAATTGTTCTGGATTGTCTGAACTTATTGTAGAAACTGTTCCTAGAAAAAACATCCGTTTTCTACCTGCAATATTCTTAATATAAGGTCTAAATTCTACGGGTGTATTTGAGTTCCAATCGTACTCTTTTTTAGATTCTTTTACTTTTAAAGGCATTGCAGAAACGCCTGCATATCCTTGTTTTTTTGATGCATGATCGTAATAATAAAACCTATCTGTACCGTCTGCGGGGATAAATACACTGTAACTTAAACTGGTTCTTTCATTACCTACTGGCTCTAAACCAAACCAGTGATATAAGCCGCTAAAAGCAGCTGTTTTGCTGTCTGAAAAATCGAAATCGGTTACGTAAGGTTGTGCATTTTGATCTTTTGGTACGGTAGGAATTTTTACGGCACTTTCCATGTTCCAAGGTAATGGATCTGAAAAACCTGCTAAAAATTTTAAACTTTCTGCTTGCAAACGAGATACGCGCTCTGACAATGTGTTTTGCTTGGTTAAATAGGCATAATTTTTCATTTCATCTGGCGAAATATAGGTTCCTTTACCAATGGTAATTCTTTCTAAATAATCTGTAAAATTATGTTCTCCGTTATCTATAACCACAACACCGCCAAAACTTGGGTATGGAAAAAAGAAGCCTTTCCACTTTATTAAACTCACCACTTCTACCCAAGCGCCTTTATCATTTTTCATGTAATACGTGTCACTTGGCTCATAATTAAAAAGCATCCAAGGGTTTAAACGTTGCACAACAGCATTGTAGGTATTTCTACTGAATTTTAAAGATTCTCCGATTGAAAATGTAACTGAAATTCTATTTTCTGATGAAAAACGCGGAAAAGGTGTGGTACTTGACACAGAAAAAATCTCTTCTGTATTGTCTTTTAGTCCTTGCCAATAATATTTTTCTGTTGGCTGAATTGCCATGGTCCATTGATTGTTTCCATCTACTCTTACCAAATGTGGTAGTGATACATCTTTGGTTTCTCCTACCGACTCATTTGCCATAGAAAAAATGTTTCTTAATGGCTGAATTCTTTCATTTTGAGTTAATGGCAACTCATGAATTTCTATCTTATTTAAATCATTAAAAACATTATAAGTCTTCATATAATCGTAGAAATTTAAATTAAAACCTACATAATATAAGATTCCGAAAAATGCTGATAATAAAAATAAAATTCCGATTCTTTTACCAACACCTACCGATCTTCTGAAACCACGTAAACCTAGAAACAGTAATGAAAAGCATAATAAAATTATGAAAATAAATTTTCTAACAAATATTAATGCTGGCTGATAATCGTCTCTAAAAAAGAATAATAAAGCCAACAATATTATAAAAAACATAATGACTCTCTTCTTTTGCTTTGCTCCTTTACTCCAATAATTCTTAATCATAATTTTATCTTGTCATTGCGAGGCTCTTGATAAAAAGTCGTGGCAATCTATTTATTTATTTATTATTTCTATTTAAAGATTACTTCGTTGTAAAACTACTCGTAATGACGAATCTTTACAATAATCCTTTATCTTTTAATCGTTCTCTTGCGCTTTTCTCCTCAACTTTTGGTACTTCTTTTGTTACCTCAACTTCTTTAGCTTCTTTTGTTTGAAAATCTTCTATAAAATCTTTTCCTTTTTCTATAACTTCTTCTAGTTTATCTTCAAAAGCTTCGGTTTGTTCTTCTATAATTTCTGATGATTTAAAAACAACTCCTGCAATATAAGTTCCTAACAAAGTTCCGAAAATCATGGATGCAAACAATGAAATTGTTGCATAATTTATAGGAATTAAAAATTGTACAATTAAAATACCTATTAGAAATAAAACAGCGATATAAACAAACCTTAAAACAAAGTTTTGTTGAAATACAAACCCTTTTGTGTCTGTATCTTTCATTTGTAATTCTTCTGAATTCATTACTTTATTGAAGAATAGATACATTTTATTACCTCTTGATTCTCTCCAATAAATAACAATTCCGAATAAAATTGCTGCAATAAATATGATGATTTCTATGGTCATTTTTTTATAGATTTTCCTGCAAGTTTTTTTTTAACCTTGTAGGTTTATTGACTAACTAATACTTTTTATACCTACAAGATTTTTGAAACCTTGCTGGGTTTAGTATTTAATTTATTTATCCTTTATAAAAATACACAAATTTAAAACTATAAAGCCTAAAACCCACTCTTAACTGTTTCTATTACCCAATCTTGTGTTGAATTTTCTAAAGTTTTAAAAACTTTGTAAAACTGCTCTTTATCATACCAATACAGAAACAACATATCTTTCGGAGCAATATTAACCAATAAATACCAAATTAAATCTTGATGATTCGGTTTTAATGATGAATGTGGTTTGTGCAATGCAGTGTAAACTACCTCATCAATAATATCTTTTGGGTTTGCATTTTTAGAAATCTTCTTTTTTTCTAAGAATCGCTCTAATCCCATTATTTTTTTTCTTGATGAAATATCAATTTTGTTTAAATAGCTTTTAAATAAAATTTCTTCTTCTAAAATATCTTTTACAGGATGCGCTGTTTCTTTTAAATATGAAGAAAAAATAAATTTCTGAATTCTTTTATATCTTTTCTTAGTAATTTCTTCTTCTAAATCTAATTCTAAAACATTATAACTGATTAATTTATCAATCATTTCTTTATGAGAAATATGATACATTAAAACATCATACGTTGTGTCTTTTATAGCTTCTTTATACGTAGCTTCATTTTCGAAAATAAGCACCGGAGTTACTAAATCTCTTAATAAAAAAACACCTTCAAAAGCTTTTGTATAAAAGGAATCTGTTGTAAAAGTTATTTCTTCTATGTTTAGATTTCGTTCTCTTAAATCTCCATATTTTTTTGCTGATGTTATCAGTTTTTCATGAACTTTTTCATCAATAAAGTTGTTATCAGTATAAAATAAAGCTACCAACTTTAATTGTTCTTCCTTGGCTTTGTGTAAATTATCAATTAAATGAAATTTTATGGTAATGTCTTTATACCTTAAAACATCTAAAGGTTCATAAAAAACATCTATTTTTTGATCAAATTCTACACAAACTGCCGAATCTCTTGTAATATCATTGATGGTTTTTTCGTGTTTTTTAAACACCATTTTCATCAATTCTCTGTCAAAAGAATTAAACGGATTATACACTGGTAATCCTTTTTGCTTTGGTGTAATAATTATGGCATACGTATTTGCTTCACCATTATTTAAGTAAAAAGAGACTCCTTTTTCTTCTGCTATTTCCGGACTCCAACCTACTCCGTCTATGGTAAATGAAGTTAACTTAGTAGCTGTAAAACCTAGTTTAATTAAACATTTATTATAGCGTTCTACCAATTTTCCGCTAACGGAAATAGACTCGCTTCTGTATAATTTGGCTTTTATTAGTTTTTGCATAGTATTATTACACTGAGTTTCACTGAGAACTCACAGAGATACACAGAGTTTTTTCAACATTATTCTCCGTGAAACTCTTTAAAAACTCTGTGTATCTTTGTGTTATTATTTTTAATTTATCAATTTATGAATAATAGCATATTGCAACAACACAATGGTTCTTGTATCTACTATTTCACCTTCATTTAACATTCTTACAGCTTCGGTAAACAGAATTTCTAAAACTTCAATATCTTCTGTTTCACTTTCTAAACCTCCACCTTCACTCACCTTCATATCGTCTGTATATTCAGCAACAAAAAAGTGCATTTTTTCGGTTAAAACTCCCGGTGATGAATAGCCTTCATATACTTTTTTGACGGATTTTAAACGGATTCCAACCTCTTCTTCTGTTTCTCTTATGACACATTGTTCTGGATTATCTAAATCTAATAATCCAGCAGGAATTTCAATTAAAAATCCGTCTTTATTATCATGTAAAAGAGTCGGCAATCTGAATTGCTTGATTAAAACTACCGTTTTTTTAGTGGTATTGTACAATAAGATTCCTGCTCCATGACCACGCTCATAAACTTCTCGCATCTGGTTTACCCAACTTCCATCAGACATTTGATACTTAAACTTGAATTTATTTAACGTGTAATAATTATCTGACAATAATGTCTTTTCTATATCTTTTATTCGATTACTTTCCATGATCAAATGTTTTTCTTGCTTCTAAATCGATATTCATTTGGTTGACTCTCGCATCTACTTTTCTCTTAAAATCTGTATCTGCAATCGTGGCTACATTGTCTAAATAACGTACGACTTCTTGTCTTCTTATTTCAGAAAAATTTAATCCTTTCATGTTGCTTTTCATCAATTCTTGCAACATATTAAACTTGGTTTCATATTTCTGTTTGAAGTAAGTTTCCGGATTTTCAAACCAATCTTGTTCTAAATCGAAATCTGTTAATCGCAATGAAATTGCAGATTGAATATTTCTAATATCTCTTGATGAAAAGAAAGGAAATATATGTTGAATTTCTTTATATAGACTCGAAAAAAACTGATGATCTGTCGTTTTATGAAGTTTTTCTGCTTTATCGTACGCTTCTAAAACTCTTGCTTCAGATGGTTTTTCTACAGAACCCAAAACATCTCCCATATTTTTTGACAATCCTTGGTCTTTTAAAAACTGATAATTAGCTGGGTTTTGCATATTCACAAAATCTGGCATTGTTTTTTCTAACTTTTTCCACCAAATATAATCTTGATCTAGAAAATCGTGTTCTGTTCTTGCTCCATCAATTTTGAATCTACCTTGTACTCGAGAAATAACTGCCTTGTCTAACATTTCTGGTAAATTGGTAAATAATCCGATAGACGAATTTCCATAATTTACAGCATAAGCACCTTCTGTGTATCGTAAGAAAACTCCGATTACTTCTTTTACTCCGGCAGAAACTCCTTGTGTAGTTCTTTCTTGTAAATTATTTTCTGCATCGTCAATAGGTGCAAAAATTAATTTTGTTGGGTCTTGCATTGGCTTCATCCATTCTACCATTTTTTCTGCAGATCCTCCTTGAAAAGTAGAAATCAACGTGTCTGGCATTGGATGAAATAAAAACGGAATCTCTAAATTATCTGCATGTTCTTTTAGTCGTGTTGCTATCGCCGCAATTAACATGGATTTTCCCGTTCCTGGGATTCCATACCCCATAAAAACTGGCATAAAACCGCCTAATTCCTGAAACGGATTTTTCTTTGCATCAAAATCGTAACTCAACATTCTTTCTGTTAATCTACGTGCAAAATGTTTGGCATCTTTATTCCCTACAATTTGCTCGAACTGAATTTTATTAAAGGCTATACTTTTAGCGGTTCCCGAAAAAACATTGTCCCAACCTGAAACAGCAAAATCAGATTTTTCTAATTTATACGTTCTATCTACAATGGTTTCTGTGTATTCTAAACTGCTTTTTCTAAGTTGAATTTCATCAATTAAAGCCTCGTAAAAAACCACCGTAAAATCTATCACATCTTTGTCGGATTTTACAATCTCTGGATGTCCTAAATATTTATCGAAATAAAACAAAGAACATGCTATTCCTTTTAAAGGTGATAAAAGCGAAACTTCTGGAATTCCCGCAAACTTTTGCTTCATCACAGATAAATCATCTGAAGCATGTGGTTTTAAATCGTGTAAAATTTTATAGGAAGTCGCAAATAATTGAAAAGCTGTTGCTGTTTGCATCTTACTTTCAAACTCTCTTTTTCCTTGAGAATCTAAAGCAGATTTTCGTTCGTGTAAAGATGATAAACCAGACGAATCATAATAATTATCTTTAATCCAAATTCCTAAAGTGAGTCCTTCTTGCACTGCATACAAAGTCTGATTCAAATACACAGGAATTGCAATTGAATCTGGTAATAAGCGCTTTTTTAAAGCTAAAATAGTTTTAGAAACTGAAGTAACCTCTACATTGCTTCCAGAATTAGCTCTCGACAAATACAATAAAATTGATTCGTCTTTTGCGTCTTTGTCTTTATTTTTTGCTCTAGCACTTTGTTCCCATTGAATACTTTTTAAATAACCAGAAGCTTCATCTCTGAGCATATCTAATTCGTTTTGTTTTATTGGGAAAGTTGAGTTTTTTTGCATCTTTTATTTAATTTTCATTTAACTGAACAAACTTTATATTTTTTAGACGTTTTTTAAAAAAAGTTTGGAAGACTTTTTCAACGTTTAGTTTAGCATTTTTTTCGCAATAATTTGGCTAAAGCCAATATAATATTCAATAACTAAACACAGGTTAAAACCTGTGACAATTCAAAATTTTAATAAATACAATCTTATGATAGTTTTTAATAGCTTGTCAATTTATCAACAGGTTTAAAAATTTAAACAATACAAGGGCTTTAGCCAAAATTATATTTTTTTTTCAGGTATTTAACTCCAAAATAAACATTCCATACACACAGGTTAAACCTGGGACAATTCAAAATTTTAATAAATAATATTACGATGGATTTTAATAGCCTGTGGATTTATCCACAGGTTTAAAAATTTAAACAACATAAGGGCTTTAGCCTAAATTATATTTCTTTTTCAGGTATTTAACTCCAAAATAAACATTCCATACACAGGTTAAAACCTGTGACAATTAAAAATTTTAATAAATACAATCTTATGATGGTTTTTAATAGCCTGTCAATTTAACAACAGGTTTAAAAATTTAAACAATACAAGGGCTTTAGCCAAAATTATATTTTTTTTTCAGGTATTTAACTCCAAAATAAACATTCCATACACAGGTTAAACCTGGGACAATTCAAAATTTTAATAAATACAATCTTATGATAGTTTTTAATAGTCTGTAGATTTATCCACAGGTTTAAAAAATTAAACAACATAAGGGCTTTAGCCGAAATTATATTTCTAACTTATATTTTTTTTAACCTTTAAAAGAGTTCTCAACAACCCTATTTTCATACAAACTGTAGACTGCAAACTGCCTACTTTAATCCACTCAACTCTATCGGTGGTTTCGCCAATTTATCTAATGTTCTTGGTGTCTGATTATACAATAATTGAATAATTCTATGAGGCGCTAAAACGTATTTTTGTTGAATTACCTCACTCCATTTTTGCATGGTTTGCTTCGAGAAAAAACTTCCTTCTGTAAACGTATCTCCAGAAAAAACCTCATCTATTTTTAAGGATAAAGCATACGATTCTAAAGGAATTTCTTTTTTAGCAATTCCGCCTAAAATAGTATGTGTTATTTCGTTTTCGTCTTTTGCAAAAACATTATGAAAAGGTCCTAAATCGATTCTTTTTAGATGCTTGGGTTGAATGTCTGGTAATTTTCGATCAATATTATACGCCATTGTGTCTAAAGACATTTCTCTATCGGCACTTTCTTTTAAGACTTCGTAAATTTTTTCTTTGTCAATTTTTCCATCGTAATCAAAATATAAATAACAAATAAAAGGTCGGTTATGACTTACATCATAGAAACTCCAACTTGTCATATATTGATAATTATCTCCTTCTTTTGCCGTTGTAATTTTACCTTGTACAAAACGGTTGAAAATGTATTTTTTTTCTACGGATGTATAATAAACAATAGAAGAAGCTTTAAATAAATCTAATCTTTTAATTGGTTGTTTTTTTACTAAAAGTGTATTTAAAAATTCTGCTTTTAGAATCTCTGTATCCTTTAAATTATTTACATAATCGTTTTTTAACTCTAAATCGTTGTACAAAAACCGGAATTCTAAATAATTAGGGAAACCAGAATCTGTTAAATCGACTTTCATATTATCCTCTTCGTCGTACATATATTTAATACGCATGGCTTCGATAGAATATAAAAGTAAATCTGAATATTGCTTAAAAAGTAACAACTCTTGGTATGTACATAATTGCTCTTGTTGTACACTTACAATGAGTTCTTTTAAGACAAAATCTACCATTTTATGGTAAAAAACATATTGTTCTTTTGAGTCTAAAAGTGCAGAATCTAAAGGTGTTGTAATCATTTTTAAAATTTAAGAATATCGTTTAAAGTTTTTTTAATTACTTCAATATCTTTTAATGGAATTTTACCTATTTTTTTATCCAATCTGGTTTTTGAAACCGAACGAACGTGAAACGTTAATACTTCAGAAATTTTAGTCAACCCGTTTATTTCATTTGGGTTGATAATTAAATTTCCTTTATAATTTTTCACACTTGTGGTTAACGGACAAACAATTACAACTTGTAAATGTTTGTTTAACATATTACCACTTATAATAACTGCGGGTCTTCTGCCACTTTGCTCACTTCCTTTTACAGGGTTTAAATACAGTTCCCAAATTTCTCCTTGCTTCATTTAGTTCGCATCTGCATCGTTAAGTTCTGTAAAATACTCTTGCATCCCTTCTTCTGCAACCTTTAAAATATCTTTATCTGTAGCTGCTTGTTGATACGATTTTATATAACTCGCTTTTTCTACTTGCTCTAAATACAGTTCTAAAGCATTTTCTATGAGCCTATTTTTAGGAAGTTGTAACTCTTTTGCCAAAACAGATAATTTTTCTAAAAGACTATCTGGTAAAGAAGATGTAAATGTTGCCATTTTATATTTATTTTTTACAAATATAATTTATATTTATGAATTATATTTATAAGTATTAATAAAAACCAAGCTTAACCATTTTATTTTCAACACGATAGACAATTAAAAACCTATTTAATATTCAAATAATTAGCAAGTACGCCTGCGTTAAGGATTGAAATGGCATCCTTTTTTCTTTTTCAGAAAAAAGATATAATGGAAAGCCTGACCCCAATTTTTCATTGGGGTAACGCCCAAATTATTATTAGTCTATATATATTAACAGATTGCTTCAATCGTACCTCTTTCGCAATGACGTTAACTTAACAAATCATCATTAGAAGTAGCTGCTTTTGGTTTTGCTGCCGGAGCATCATCACCTTTTGGTGCAGTTGCATCTGCTTTGTAATAGTCTTCGAAAATCTCTTTCATGTCTATTCCGTAACGGTCTGCAAAGTTCTTTTGAATGTCGATATCTTTCTCTCTAATTTCGTGCAAAGCCTCTGCGTACGAGCTGTAAACACCTGTCATAACTTTTTCGTGTACCGGAATATTGTCCATCATTTCTTGACGGGCTCTGGCACTTGCAGAATGCATAGATGCTAACGTTTCTCCTATATGTTCATCGGTTTTAACACCTAAATGTTCTAAAATTGCTGCAAATTCTTGATCTGTTCTTGCCTTTAACGCCACCACATAACCATCGTAATACTTTAATCTTTCTTCGGTATCCGACTTTAATTTTGCTCTGTGGGTTTGTAGATTAGAACGTAAAGAAGTCAATACTTTAATAGTTAAATTATGCTTGTGCACAAAGCTATCTTTACTTGCCGCTAAGGTTGTGTAGGCATTTTTAAGCCCTTCTAGCTCCTCTACTTTTTGCTCAATTGCGGTCATTTTGCCAATCGCCTCTGAATAAGCGGTAGATTGTTTATCTGCAATTTCTTCTAATTCTTGACGAGATTGCTTTAACAATGCATATTGCTCTTCTAATTGATCTTCTACTTCTTTCTTTTTTGCTAACGCTCTGGTATGATTTTTAGATGCCTCAACAATGGCATCTTTTAACTTTTCTTCTACTTCTTTAATTTCTACTTCTCTATTTTTAAGTCGGGTTACGGCTGCTTGAGATTTGTAGGAAAGCTCGCTTAACAAAGTCTGAATATCGGCACTTTCTATACGTTGCTGAAACAATGCTTTTGCTTGATTATCTGCACCTGCACGTAATTTTTCTGCTGCTGCAAATTCTACTTCTTCTTTTTTAATCTTCGATTTTCTTCCCCATAAATTGTTCCACCAAGTATCTGCTTTATTTTGAGCATCTTCTAATTCTATTCTAGCTCTCTCTAATCCTTTTTGAGCATCGTCAATCACTTTTTGTTCTGATGGATTTAAAGCCGAAAATTTCTCGAACATGATACCAACTTCGTCTTGGTAATCTGTTAGGTCTTTAATAGCATCTAAAAGTGTACTTCTGTCTTTTTCTGCCATGTGCACAACATCATCTAAGGTTGCGTTCAGTATTTTTTGGCGAGATTCTGGATCGTCTTCTTGTGCCAATTTAGATTTCATGGTGTCAATTGCTTTTCCCCAGTTTACATCTACTGTTTCCGTTTTTTTGTTGGCACTCGTTTCTAGTAAATCAAAATCTTCTGACATAGTATTTTTGGTGTTTTTTTAAGTTGAACAATTTTTAGACAACCAATTTCGTTAAAAATTTTCAAATAAAAACAAAATCGCCTCTAAAATATAAGTAGCTAAAGTTCTTTATTTGTTACAATAAATTGAATATTTATTAAAAAATGATGCCTAATTATCACAGAAACCTAGCGTTTATTAAATTTTAGCATCTGAAATTAAATATTTTTTAATATTGAAAATCTTGTATTCTCTACCCTAACCTTGTAGAGAATTATTTAACGATTACCATAGATTTCGACTGCGCTCAACCAGACATGTTACTTATTTTTAAGTAAAATTCACATAATTAATTACCACTAGTACAAACCACACTTTAAAGAAGATTAAATCACCTTTTAAAACTTAAATAATACAGATCCTTTTTTATAAAGTATCCGTATTTTTACATCATGGAATTTAAATTGGTATCAGAATTTTCTCCTACGGGAGATCAACCACAAGCAATAAAAGAACTTACACAAAGTATTAATGATGGTGAAAAATATCAAACGCTTTTAGGTGTAACGGGTTCTGGTAAAACATTTACCGTTGCAAATGTGATAAAAAACGTAGATAAACCTACCTTAGTTTTAGCGCACAACAAAACATTGGCGGCTCAATTGTATTCTGAGTTTAAGCAATTTTTCCCTAATAATGCCGTAGAATATTTTGTTTCTTACTACGATTATTATCAACCAGAAGCCTATATTCCCGTTACCGGAACCTTTATTGAAAAAGATTTATCTATTAATGATGATATAGAACGTTTGCGTTTAAGCACTACTTCTTCCCTACTTTCTGGTAGACGAGATGTTATTGTAATTGCATCGGTTTCTTGCTTGTATGGTATTGGAAATCCGGTAGAATTTAAGAAAAACGTGATTCCTATTCATGTAGATCAGCAAATTGCACGAACAAAATTTTTACATCAATTGGTGCAAAGTTTGTATTCTAGAACCGAACACGAGATAAAAAGTGGAACCTTTAAAGTAAAAGGTGATGTAGTTACTATTTATCCTTCTTATGGTGATAATGGTTATAGAGTCCATTTTTTTGGTGATGAAATTGAAGAAATAGAATCATTCGATTTAGAGAATAATACCGTTTTAGAAAGCTTTAGTGAACTGACCATTTATCCTGCAAACTTGTTTGTAACGTCGCCAGATATTTTACAAAATGCCATTCATCTTATTCAGGAAGATATGATGAAACAGGTAGATTATTTTAAAGAAATCGGGAAACATTTAGAAGCAAAACGTTTAAAAGAACGAACTGAATTCGACTTAGAAATGATTCGCGAATTAGGCTATTGTTCTGGTATTGAGAATTATTCTCGTTATTTAGACGGACGAGAACCGGGTACAAGACCGTTCTGTTTGTTAGATTATTTTCCGGATGATTATTTAATGGTGATTGATGAAAGCCACGTTACCATTCCGCAAACGCACGCTATGTATGGTGGCGATAGAAGTAGAAAAGAAAACTTGGTTGAATATGGTTTTCGTTTGCCTGCGGCGATGGACAATCGTCCTTTAAAGTTTGAAGAGTTTGAGGGTGTACAAAACCAAGTAATTTATGTTTCTGCAACGCCTGCAGATTACGAACTAGAGAAAACTGAAGGTATTTTTGTAGAGCAAGTAATTAGACCTACCGGTTTATTAGATCCTGTAATTGAAATTAGACCAAGTCTGAATCAGATTGATGATTTAATTGAAGAAATACAACAAAGAGTAGAAAAAGACGAGCGTACTTTGGTAACCACCTTAACCAAAAGAATGGCAGAAGAATTGACTAAATATTTAACAAGAGTAGATATTCGTTGTCGTTATATTCATTCTGATGTTGATACTTTAGAGCGTGTAGAAATTATGCAAGATTTGCGTAAGGGTATTTTTGATGTTCTAATTGGCGTCAACCTTTTGCGTGAGGGTTTAGATTTACCAGAAGTTTCTTTGGTCGCTATTTTAGATGCTGATAAAGAAGGTTTTTTACGTTCGCACCGTTCTATTACACAAACTGTTGGTAGAGCTGCAAGAAATGTAAATGGTTTGGCTATTTTATATGCTGATAAAATGACCAACAGCATGCAAAAAACCATTGACGAAACCGAACGCCGACGAGAAAAGCAAATTGCCTACAACACCAAACATGGCATCACTCCGACTCAGATTAACAAAAAAATTGATGATACTTTGTCTAAATCCGCCGTTTCTAGTTATCATTATGATAATGCAAAACAGGTGGCAGCAGAACAAGATTTACAGTATTTACCAAAAGAGGAAATAGAAAAACGTATTAGAGAAAAACGCAAACACATGGAAGCTGCCGCTAAAGGTTTGGACTTTATTGTTGCTGCTAAACTACGTGATGAAATTGCTCTTTTGAGAGAGAAGTTGTAGTGGTTTGATTGTAAATAAGAAGCTTAGAAACTTTTTTTGTATTTTTGCTTAAAAGGATATACTATGCACACAATACAATTAAAAATCAGCGAAAAAGTTTATGACAAATTTATTTGGTTGTTAAGCAAGTTCAATAAAGACGAAGTTGAAATTGTTAGTGAGAGCGCTGATTTTAATGGGACAAAAGATTATTTACAACAAGAATTAAATGAAATTGAAAGCGGAAAAGCTAATTTTATTTCTCAACAAGAATTTGAAGATCGGTTAAACGAAATAGCCTAGCCTTCTTATGAATATTATTTATAAAGATACTTTTATCGAAAGGTTAGAAAAGCAATTAAAATACATTTCTAAAAATAGTCCGAATTCTGCTCAAAAATTAAAAAAAGAACTAATTCAAAGGATAAAGGACATCCCTAAATCTCCGTATTCATTCCGAAAATCAATTTATTTCGAAAACGACTCTATACGAGACTTAATATACAAAGGCTATACGATAGTCTTTAGAATTAATGAAAATCAAATTGAAGTATTTGGATTCACAAAATTTCAAAATAAACCTACAGAATGAACATCATTATAAAAAAATACTTTAAAACGTTATTCAGAGACAGCAACTTTATTATATAATGCCTAGTAATGCTAAAATTATGGGAGTAAATATGGCAGTAAACAATCCGTTTAAAATAAGTCCCATACTAGAATATGCTCCAAATCGTTGACTTATAGCCATCGCTTGAGCCGTTCCAAGCGCATGACCTGCAGTACCCATTGAAAGGCTTCTAGATATTGGGTTTTTCACTTTAAAAAGTTGTAAAATTTTAAAACCTGCTACGGAACCAAAAATTCCTACCATAACAACCATTGATGCCGTAAGAGATGGAATCCCTCCTATTGACTGAGAAATATCAATAGCAAGCGGAGTCGTAACAGACTTAGGTGCTATCGAAATTATTACATCATCTGATGCTCCTAACCACTTAGCAATAAGAACCCCCGAAATGATACCTACTATAGAACCTACTAATTGTGAAATAAAAATAGGGATCACTTGTTTTTTAATTTTGCTTAATTGAAGATATAAAGGTACTCCTAATGCTACAATAGAAGGTTTTAGAAAAAACTCAATAAACTTACCTGCCTCATGATAAGTTTCATAAGAAATACCAGCTAATTTTAAAATGCCTATTACAGCAATTATTGTTATTAATATAGGATTTAGAAGAACTGAGTTGGTTTTATTTTGAAGATATTTTGTCAACCAATAAATACCTACAGTTATGGTTAATAACATATAAGGTTCTGAAATCAGTTTCATTTTTTGTCTTTTGCTAGTTTCTTTAATTTTATTTTTCTCAACACCTGATGTGTAAAACTAGTGCTTAGTAAAACTAAAACAGTACTCCCCAGAATTGCTGCTAGTATTGGTACTAATTCTTTTGAAATTAAATCTAAATAACACATAATAGCTACGCCAGGTGGTATAAAGAAGAATACCATGTTATCTAAAAGAAAATCAGCAACCTCCTGTATCCATTTAAGTTTAATGATTTTAAAATGAAGTCCTGCTGTTAATAACAACATTCCTATGATACTTGAGGGAATTTTAATTCCAGTGAAATAAACGATTATCTCACCTAGAGCAAGACACATCAGTATTATAAATAATTGTCTAATCATACTATTATTTTTCTACTACAAAAGTAATGTTATATAAGAATAAAGAACTATTAATTAATATTAAACAACAATATTATTTTCTCTAATATTTACTTAAAAAAGAAAGATTCACTAATAGAATTTTAAGGATAAAAAAAATGATTTTAAAAGAAAAAACGAACCTTATAAGAAACAATACACTGTACAACTACATTATACTTTTTTCAAAAGGAAAACCAACTTTATATATTTCTTTTAGAATAAGACATATGTCTATTAAGACTCACTGCGAAAATTTTTAGATTATTTTATAAATAAACATAAGCACCATTGACAAAAATTTAAAGTTTATCATAGTCGTTAAACCAGTGCTGTTTTATGATAGAACCTGTCGGGTTTTGATAAAAAAAAGAATGTTTTAATTATTGATTTCTTGGCTTAAAAAAGTAAATTAGCTAACTATGAATATCAAACATTGAAACCTTGGATATTCTTATTAATGTTCTACACAATTAATGAAAAAAAATACAGACATAAAAAATAAGATATTTTCATTTATAAAATTTGGAAACAAAGACAATATGATTGACTTTATTGAAAATGGAACAATTTATTTTAATACTATAGAATATTTTAAAAAATTAGAGGAACAAATTGCAAGAGGTGATAAATATGAAGGAACTACAAGAATTCAGAATTTTCATGAATCTGACAATTATACATTAACTATAACTGATCCTGAAACAAAAAAGGAAATTAAAATAAAAAATTCTAAAATTCATTATCACCAATCTTTAAATGATATTAAAGGAAATTTATTTTCAATGTATTGCTTAAAAACTCCTGAACTACTTGCAAAGGACTTTAAAATTGATCAAAAAGTTAAAAATTTTGGAAGTCATTTTGTCATGATAAGGGATTCAGATAAATTCTTAGAATTAGTATCTAAAGAGCTGGAAAAACAAAATATTCCATTCAAAGGAAAATTAGTTAACTATTATCAAAAGGAAAAAATAAATGGAGAGATAACTCCTTTTGACAAAACAACAGAGTATGAATATCAGAAAGAATATAGAATTGTTTTATTTTCAAATGAAATAAAGCCAATTATCATACAAATTGGAAATTTAAGAAAGATTGCAGAAATATTTGAAATTAAAGTAATAGATAAAATAAAGTTTAAATGGGAAAAAAAAACTGTGTAGAACACCGTATAAACTTTATTGCTGGTTTTAGCTCACTTGGGAAATTCCTTCGGAATTTCGCCGTTCGTACTTTATTTACTAAATTCACTGCTTAAACAACGTAACAAAGCTTATACAACAACGCTGTAACACATATAAAATTCTAGAATGATAATCTATAACAACCATCAAGACTTAAGATTAATCAATGATGAAAAAATAAGGGAATTAGCATTTTATTTTTTATCTAAATTCAAAAGCGAAACTACTTTTGAGTTAAAAGTTAAACCAATAAAATCAAATGGAGAACTTAATAAATATGATTTTCAAATTAGAGATAGAGAAAAAAAATATATAGATTTTTTTGGAAAACATAACACACACGAATTTGCTCTTTCTCTTGGAAAAAAAGCTTTTACATTTTACTTTCGACTATATCATAAAAAATTTGCTAATAAACAAAAATTTAAACATATCGAAATTATTGAATCCAAATCCCAAATTAAAAGACATAACTCAGTAGGAGAAAGCTATATTCTAGTGAAGAAAAAAGAGGATATTGATGAATTAATAAATTTTGTTTTTACAAAAATTTTAAAGAATAATAAAATCGTCAAAAAACCTCATCAGACATGGGACGAACATAAAGCATTACAACAAAAAGAACTAGAAGAAGTTGAAGAACTAGAAGAAGTTGAAAAACTATCAAAAAAAGAAAGAATAGAAAAATTAGCTTTATCAAATCCAATCCCTGAAAAAATCACAACCATTAGAACCGAATACAAACATAATCCAATAGTAGTCATAGAAGTTTTAGAAAGAGCATTAGATAAATGTGAAAGATGTGGAAACATAGCTCCTTTTATTAAAGACAGAAATAACTTACCTTACTTAGAAGTTCATCACAAAATACAGTTATCAAATGGTGGCGAAGATACTATTGAGAATGCAATAGCTTTATGCCCTAATTGTCATAGACACGCACATTTTGGTAAGAAAACATATAATCAAATAGAGAATAAATAACGTGTTACAGAACTGGTATATTTTATTGTTTCGATCTAGTAAACTTAAAAAAATCCTCGCACACAAAAACAGAACTTTCGAGATATACAAACTCATCAGCATTTAAAAATGACAAAAAAAGAACAAGTAACAGACCAAAAAATATCAACAGAAACGATATACATTGCAGGCGGTTGCCTTTGGGGAGTACAAGAGTTCTTAAAATACATCCCTGGTATACTTGAAACCCAAGCTGGAAGAGCTAATGGCATTACCAAATCTACCAAAACACCCTATGATGGTTTTGCCGAATGTGTTAAAACAACCTTTAACGCTAAGATTGTTTCAGTTGAAGATTTAATACATCATTTATTAGAAATCATAGATCCTTATAGCATCAACCAACAAGGAAACGATATCGGCGAGAAATACCGCACAGGTATTTACAGCAATCATCAAAATCATCTATTAAAGGCAAAAAATTACATTCAGAAAGTAGAAGAGACATTAAATCTCAAAAATAAAATCATCAAAAAAATAGCAATTGAAGTCCTTCCTTTAACAAATTTTATCCCAAGTGATGCAGAACATCAACATAGATTAACCTTGCACCCTAATGACCATTCGTATTGTCACATTCCTTTAGATATATTGCATAAGTATAAAAAAAATAGCAACTAATAGTTAGCTAGGTGGCTAAAAATATATCAAAATTGTAATTTAAACGAAATATAGAAAAGAGAATCTTAATCAGTCTTTATACTTTTAATTATCGAGGATTTAGAGCTATTTCTTTTATTAAGGTACTCATTAAGTGCAAGAGAAGCGAAAATAAGACTTCCACCAATTAAAATCTTTTGAATATCTGCTTCTTTATTCCATATAACAAGGTTGACAATTAAGCCTATTGGAACTAATGCATTATTCATAATTGCTAACGAGCCTGCATTTACCATGACCACACCTTTGTTCCAAAAAAAATAACCTACACCAGAAGCCACAGCTCCTAAATATATTAGTATTCCCCACTGAACGAATGTAGTTGGCAACTTTTCTGTTGAACCAAAAATGAAAAAAGCAATAAGCGCTACTATAAACGCACCAATAAAAAACAATCCAAAAATAGTATGCTTTGGGGTACTTTCTAATTCAGGTGTCGATTTTAATAAATGCTTGTAAGCAACTTGACCAACAGCAAAGCAAAGATTAGCTCCCTGCGTAATCATAAAACCTAAAAACACGTTTTCATTAATGCTTGAGTATTGAATATAAGCAGCTCCTAAAACAGCTATAGAAGCAGTAAGCAGGTGTCTTTTATGAAATTGTTTGCTTAAAATATCATTTATTAAAGTAATATAAATTGGTGTCAGTACACTAAAAAGTAACACTTCTGGCACCGTAAGAAATTGAAACGATTGAAAGTAAAAACAATACATCAAGCCTAATTGAACCGATCCAATTCCGATTAGTTTTAAAATTATGTCCGCTTTAATTTTCTTCAACCTTAAAAAAGGTAAAAATAACATTGTTGCGATACCAATACGCATCAATACAGAAAACCATGCATCTACATAGCCAGAAAGATAGACACCTATTAAGCTAAACGAAAAAGCCCAAACCATAGTAACGCCAAATAAATACTTCATAAATAAAAAACTGATAAACAATAAACAATTAATTAGACATCACTTCAAAGCTAATCTATACTTTTTTCAAACAGCAAACCACCTTTATACATTCCTTTTAAAACAGGACGAATATCGATTCCTAATTGTGTTAGGCTATATTCTACTCTAGGCGGAACTTCCGGAAAAACCGTTCTAATAACTAAACCATCATGCTCTAACTCTTTTAACTGTTTAGACATCATGCGTTCGCTAATATCCGGCATAAGCCGAACCAATTCACTATACCGTTTATCACCCTGAAAAAGATGTAAAATAATGGTGCCTTTTCTTTTTCCTTTAATGGTATTTATAAAAGTATCTATAGGGCAATAACTTTTTTTCATTTTTTTTTCGGCTTACACGCTTTATAAACAGACAAAACAGCACAAAATGTTCGTTAGGGTACAATTTGTAAGTTCTTGTTTATCAGTTTAATTTAAGCGAACTTTGATGTAAAAATAAGAATAATACACAAAAGAACAATATGGATAATCAATCGAATTACAAAGCTTTTAGAGTAGAAGAAAAAGATGGAAACTTTATTTCTTCCATTAAAGAAATTGCCTTTACACCATTAGAACAAGGCGAAGTCTTAATAAAAGTACAATACAGTTCTTTAAACTATAAAGACGCGTTGTCTAGCATTGGAAATAAAGGTGTAACTAGAAATTATCCGCACACCCCAGGAATTGATGCTGCCGGAACAGTAGTTTCTTCAGAATCTACTAAATTTAAAGAATCGGACAATGTTATTGTCACTAGTTACGATTTAGGAATGAATACAGACGGAGGCTTTGCAGAATACGTTAAGGTGCCCGCAGATTGGGTAGTGAAGTTACCAGAAAATCTTTCTATGAAAGAAGCAATGACGATTGGAACAGCAGGATTAACTGCAGGAATGTCTGTATTTAGATTAAGCGAAATGGTAAAACCCACAGATGGCGCTATCGTTGTTTCTGGTGCTACAGGCGGCGTTGGATCTACAAGTATTGCTATCTTAAAAAAAATGGGCTATAAAACAGTGGCAATTACAGGTAAAGAATCTGAAATTGACTTTTTAAAGAATCTTGGAGCTGATGAAATTATAATGCGAAAAGATTTTGAAGAAATGGCTAAAAAACCACTTTTAAAACCACTCTTTGCTGGAGGAATTGATACCGTAGGAGGCGAAATTCTTGAAAATATTATAAAATCTACCAATCTAATGGGTGTTGTAACTTGTTGTGGAAATGTAGCTTCACCAAAACTTGAGTTAACCGTGTTCCCTTTTATTTTAAGAGGTGTTACTTTAATTGGTATTGATTCTCAAAATTACCCAATGACCTACAGAGAAAAAATATGGAACAAATTAGCGAACGAATGGAAAAATGATCGTTTAACCGAAGCTTCTGCAGAAATATCTCTACAAGAATTAAACGAAAAGATTGCTTTAATGTTACAAGGAAAATTAAAAGGAAGAACCTTGGTAAATTTGGATTTGTAAAATATTAAATAATTGATAAAAACCTTCTGATATTAGAGGTTAAAAATATCAAATAAAATGCCCCCAATGTTTAGATTTTCAACCATAGGGAGAAATCACATAAAGTTACCTAATATCAGGTTTCTCCTTATCTCGAAATGATACTATTTTGGTTTTAATAAAAACCTAAATAGTACTTTCTTTAAGAAGGTTATAATCAATATTTAAAAACTAAATTAAGTTTAGTTTCATAAAGAACTTACTTTTTCAGATACACAAACAGTAAAAATAAAATAATGCTAATACCTTCTTATATAAAATTCAAAAAGAATATTTCTTAACTAAATTATTTATCGTAATATTGCAATGAATAAATAAAGAAACAAAATGGGATTAGCAAAAACTGAAATGTTTACCGATCAACAAAATGAAATTGCCTTGTTTGCAAAAGTTTTTGGTCATCCAGCAAGAGTTACTATTTTACAACATTTGTTTAAAATTGATTCTTGTGTATGTGGAGATTTAGTAAGTGAAATAGGATTGGCGCAACCAACAATTTCTCAACATTTAAAAGAATTGAAACATTTAGGGTTGATAAAAGGAAACGTAGAAGGAACTCGCGTTTGTTACTGTATTCACAAAGAAAACTGGACAGCAATGAAAACAGTGATGTCAGAGTTTTTAGATCAAGATGTATCTCAAAAAACAGATTGCTGTTAAAAAAATTTATAAATATTAATCGCAAAATTGCAATAAACAAATATAAGAATATGAACCTATCAGAAGTAAAAGTAGCATTAAAAGCTTTAAAAACAATTGGTTTTCAATTACCAAACGGAGAATTAGTACCCAATCATTTTCATGTTACAGAAGTTGGAAAAATTACCAAAAATTTTATTGATTGTGGAGGAACCGTTAGAAACGAAGAAGTAGTAAACTTTCAACTTTGGAACGCAGATGACTATAACCACAGATTGCATCCAGAAAAACTATTAAACATTATAGAACTTTCTGAAAAGGTTTTAGGCATCGGAAATCTAGAAATTGAAGTGGAATACCAAGCAGAAACCATTGGTAAATTTGGTCTTGATTTTGATGGAACAAACTTCTTACTAACTTCTAAACAAACAGATTGTTTGGCAAAAGACAATTGCGGAATTCCGGAAGAAAAACCAAAATTACAATTTTCAGACATACCAGTTGCAAACACTTGTACACCTGGAGGCGGTTGTTGCTAAATAGAACATGAAGTTCTATTAATTTTAATTATAATACTCAAAAAAATCTGCGAACATCTGCGCAATCTGCGGGAAATAATATTAATCTATCCAATATTACCCCACAGATTTCACAGATTTACGCAAAATAAAACAACACTCCTATTGTTTTAAAAAAAACTTAACAAGCTTACCAAAAATAAAAAAAATCAACTTTTAGAAATAATGATCACAACACAAACTACCCTATTTTCAGAAATAGAAAAGGTAATTAAAGGTTTAAACTTTGCCTCGATTACAGAAGAACGTAAAACTGTTTTACAGCCGTTAGCAGATTTTATTCAGGAAAAAGTTTCTAATCAACAAGAAATTAGAATCAACTTTATTTGTACCCACAATTCTAGAAGAAGTCATTTATCACAAGTTTGGGCGCAAGCAATGGCGAGCTATTTTAACGTTAAAAATGTATTTTGTTATTCTGGCGGAACAGAAGCTACTGCTCTTTTTCCAATAGCTGCTGAAACGTTGAAAAATCAAGGTTTTCAGATTAAAAGAATTGCTGAAGGTAAAAACCCTGTTTATAGCATAAAATACGGAGACAATGCACATCCTATAATTGGGTTTTCTAAAAGGTTAGATGACGATTTTAACCCGAAATCTGAGTTTGCAGCAATTATGACTTGCTCGCAAGCAGATGGTGGTTGTCCGATTATTGCAGGTGCAGAAAAACGCATTCCAATTACTTTTGATGATCCAAAGGCATTTGACAACACACCTCAACAGGCAGAAAAATACCAAGAAAGAAGCTTGCAAATTGCAACGGAATTATTTTACGTTTTCTCACAAGTAAATTTATAAAAATGGCTTCAAAAAAATTAAGTTTTCTAGATAGTTATTTAACCTTATGGATATTTGTTGCCATGGCAATTGGAGTGAGTTTAGGGTATTTTATTCCTACTTTTCCAAATATTATCAATTCATTTAGCAGCGGAACCACAAATATTCCTATTGCCATCGGATTGATATTAATGATGTATCCGCCTTTGGCGAAAGTAAACTACACACTTTTACCTAAGGTTTTTAAGAACACCAAAATCTTATCCATTTCACTAATTTTAAACTGGATTGTTGGTCCTGTTTTAATGTTCTTTTTGGCGATTACTTTTTTACGCGACTACCCAGAATATATGGTCGGACTTATTTTAATTGGTTTGGCGCGTTGTATTGCCATGGTTTTAGTTTGGAATGATTTAGCAGAAGGAAGTGCTGAATACGGAGCAGGATTAGTCGCTTTAAACAGTATCTTTCAAGTCTTTGCATACAGTTTTTATGCGTGGCTATTTATCACGGTGCTTCCACCCTATTTTGGTTTTGAAGGTGCAATTGTAGATATTTCAGTTGCAACCATTGCAGAGAGTGTGGCTATTTATTTAGGAATTCCGTTTGTATTGGGAATTTTAAGTCGACTTATTTTAGTTAAATTAAAAGGAGAAGATTGGTACACAAATAAATTTATTCCTACTATTTCGCCTATGACATTAATTGCATTGTTATTTACAATTGTGGTAATGTTTTCTTTAAAAGGAGAATTAATTGTAGAAATACCAATGGATGTTTTAATTATTGCGGTGCCACTTTTAGTCTATTTTACTATTATGTTCATCATCGGCTTTTTTGTTACTAAAGCAACAGGAGCAGAATATGACAAAACAGCTGCCGTTGCATTTACAGCAGCGGGTAATAATTTTGAATTAGCAATAGCTGTTGCAATTGCTGTTTTTGGTCTAAATTCCGGACAAGCATTTGCAGGTGTCATTGGTCCATTGGTTGAAGTACCTGCTTTAATACTTTTGGTGAGAGTTTCTTTTTGGTTGCGTAAAAAATATTATTTAAAAGCGTAATTATTTTCAGTAATTTAATATCTAAAAAACTAAATTTGCTTTTACGTATTTAAGATCTTAAAATAATGAATTTAACCATTGAGAACATATTATTAGTTGGCTCTATATTACTTTTTATAAGTATTATTGTTGGTAAAACTTCTTATAAATTTGGAGTACCAACTTTAATCCTTTTCTTAGCAATAGGTATGATGGCGGGTTCAGAAGGTATTGGAGGTATTCGTTTTGACGATCCTAAAATGGCACAATTTATAGGTGTTGTTTCTCTAAACTTCATCTTGTTTTCTGGTGGTTTAGACACCAATTTTAAAGCGATAAAACCAATTCTTAAAGAAGGGTTTGTTTTATCTACCGTAGGGGTTTTACTTACTGCACTTACCTTAGGTACTTTTGTTTGGTATGTTACAGATTTTACAATCTATGAAAGTTTGTTGTTAGGTTCCATTGTATCCTCTACAGATGCTGCAGCTGTTTTTTCTATTTTAAGATCTAAAAATTTAGCTTTAAAAAACAATTTAAGACAAACCTTAGAACTAGAAAGCGGAAGTAATGATCCTATGGCCTATGTGCTAACATTGGCTTTTTTAACTTTAGTAATCAACCAAGATTTAAGTATTACTTCTATAATTCCAATGTTTTTTCAGCAAATGATTTTTGGTGGAATTGCGGGTTTTGGTTTTGGTAAGTTAAGTAAGATTATCATTAATAAAATTAAACTAGACTTTGAAGGATTGTATCCTGTTTTAGTAATTGCCCTTATGTTTATTACTTTTTCGGCTACAGATGCTGTTGGTGGAAACGGGTTTTTAGCAATTTATATTTGTGCTGTTTATTTAGGAAACCAAGATTTAATACATAAATCTACCATTTTAAAAATGTTTGATGGTATGGCTTGGCTTATGCAAATTGTATTATTCCTTACCTTAGGTTTGCTTGTTTTTCCTTCAGAAATAATCCCTTATATGGGCGTTGGAATGTTAATTTCTATCTTTTTAATTTTAGTTGCCAGACCTGTAAGTGTTTTTATCAGTTTACTGTTTTTTAAAATGAAACTTCGCAGGCGTTTGTATATTTCTTGGGTTGGTTTACGTGGCGCTGTGCCTATTGTGTTTGCAACCTATCCGCTTTTAGCGGGAATAGATAAGGCAAATGTTATTTTTAATATTGTATTTTTTATCTCCGTAACCTCTGTATTAATACAAGGTACCACATTATCTCTTTTTTCTAAATGGTTAAATGTTGCCTTACCAGAAAAGACAAAACCTTTTGCAGAGAATGAACGCTATATTTTAAATTTACCTAAATCTGCTATGAAAGAATTAGAAATTCCTGCAGATAGTACCGCTGTTAATAAACGGATTGTAGATTTACACTTTCCAACCTGTGCATTTATTAGTATGATAAAAAGAGATGGTAAATTTGTACGCCCTGGAGGCGCAACTGTTATTGAAGCAAACGATACGCTTGTTATTTTATTAGATAATGACCACAGTTTAAAAGAAGTTTGTGACGCATTTGATAAAAACGGAATGAGTTATCGTGAAAATATATCCGAAGAATAAATAGTAACCATTTTTATAAAAAACAACCTTTTATTCTATCATAAAATTAAAAAATATTTAGGCATTATATAAATCTAAGGCAGATTAAATTCAATCATCTATTTGCAATACCATTGCAACAATAAGTTCTTATATTTGCATCAATGAAATTTTTAACATTTTTATTAGCCATTTATATTTTTGCGCTCAACTTAACACCTTGTGCAGATTTTGTGGTGCCTAATGATATTGTTAAAACTAAAACGTCACAGATAACAGACGATCATCAGCATGAAGGCACAGACTTGTGCTCTCCTTTTTGCATTTGCCAATGTTGTCATGTAAATGCTACAGATCTTCAAGTAACATTTATAAAAAATAAGGTTTCTGAGATTTCTACACAAGATTTTTTCTTTTTAAACGGCTCAGAGAAAAATTATACTTCTTCTATTTTACAGCCTCCAATAGCATAATTCAGTTTTTTAGAGGATACTTATATCCAAACTTGAGCATTTAGCTCATTTAATTTCGAACAATTCTAATTGAATTGTATCGAGAAATCTCACTGAATTAAACCTTTTTTTATGATTAATAAAATCATTGATTTTTCAATCAATAATAAATTTATTATTGGTTTGCTCACGCTTACCATTGTTGTGGCAGGTATTTGGAGCATGACCAAAGTACCTATTGATGCCGTACCCGATATTACCAACAACCAAGTACAAGTAATTACCCAAGCACCTAATTTAGGTACCGAAGATATTGAGCAAATAATAACCTATCCGGTAGAAGTTGCTATGAGTAACCTACCAAATGTTCAAGAAATTCGTTCTATTTCTCGTTTTGGTTTATCCGTAGTTACTGTTGTTTTTGATGACGCTATGGGCACGTATTTACCACGTCAATTAGTTGCAGAAAAACTGAACGATATTAAAGCTCAAATTCCCGAAGGATTTGGAGAACCATCTATGGGCCCCATCTCTTCTGGTCTAGGAGAAATTTATCAGTATACCTTAAAAGTTAAGCCCGCATTTAAAGACAAATACTCAATTACCGATTTGCGAACTATGCAAGATTGGATTGTACAACGTCAAATGGCCATGGTAAAAGGTGTTGTTGAAGTTAACGCCATAGGCGGAAAAATTAAGCAATATGAAGTTGCCGTAGATCCGAATGAATTAAAAGCAATTGGATTAACCATTACCGATGTTTTTGAAGCTTTGGAAGCTAATAATCAAAATACTGGAGGTGCTTATATCGAAAAAAATCATCAAGCAAACTTTATTCGTGGAGAAGGATTGGCTAGAAATTTAGAAGATATTAGACAAATTGTTATAAAAAACACCAATAATATTCCAATTACTATTGGTGATATTGCAACCGTTCAATATGGAGCAGCCATTCGTTATGGCGCATTAACCCAAGACGGAGAGGGCGAAGTTGTTGGTGGTTTGGTAATGATGCTTAAAGGTGCAAACTCTAACGAAGTTATAGAAGCCGTAAAGTTAAGAATGACTGAAATAGAAAAGTCGTTACCAGAAGGCGTTGTTATAGAACCGTTATTAGATAGAAGTAAATTAATTGGCGAAACCATTTCTACCGTTTCCGGAAATTTAGTGGAAGGGGCTTTAATAGTCATTTTTGTGCTGATTTTCTTATTAGGAAACTGGCGCGGTGGTTTAATTGTTGCCTCCACAATTCCGTTGTCTTTATTATTTGCTTTTATACTAATGCACGTTTTTGGCGTTTGGGCAAACTTAATGAGTTTGGGTGCTATCGATTTCGGAATTATTGTTGATGGTGCTGTAATTATTGTAGAAAGCACCGTTTTCTTAATAACATCACAAGTACTTAAAAAGAAAAAATTATCTCAAGAAGAACGTAACGGAATTGCTTCTAAATCTTCTAAAAAGATGATGAATGCTGCCTTTTTTGGTCAGCTTATTATTCTAATAGTTTTTCTACCAATTCTTGCACTAGAAGGTATTGAAGGAAAAATGTTTAAACCAATGGCATTGACTTTCATCTTCGCTATGATTGGTGCTATGTTATTATGTTTAACCTATGTACCAATGATTTCTGCCTTAATTTTAAGAGCTCCAAAATCTGATAAAAAATCGTACGGAGATCGTTTTGTGCATTGGGCAGAACGCAAGTATCAACCTTTATTAGAAAAAGCCTTAAAAAAAGGGAAATTGATTATTGGTGTCTCCGTAGTTTTATTCGGAATTACAGTATTTATGTTTACAAAAATGGGTGGCGAATTTATTCCACAATTAGATGAAGGTGATATTGCTTTTCATGCCATTTTAAAACCAGGAAGTTCACTAACAGAAACCATTGAAACGACTACAAAAATTGAGCAAATTGTAAAAGCCAAGTTTCCTGAAGTAGAAAAAGTTGTGAGTCGTATTGGTGTTGCAGAAATACCTACCGACCCAATGCCAATGGATATTGCTGATGTTTTTGTAATTCTAAAACCTAAAGATCAATGGACAACGGTAACTTCTAAAGATGAGTTGATTGATAAAATGAAAAAGGCTATTGAAATGATTCCTGGGGTAAATTACGAATTTACACAACCTATGGAAATGCGTTTTAATGAGTTATTAGAAGGAGTCCGTGAAGACATTGCCATAAAAATTTATGGCGAAGACATTGATATCCTTTCTCAAAAAGCCGAAGAAATTACTAAAATTATTGCAGGAACAGAAGGCATTGGTGATATGAAAGCGGAAGCTACCACAGGTTTACCACAAATAACCATTACGTATAACAGAAGTAAGTTAGCGCAATACGGCTTGCAAATAAACAGTCTGAATAAGATTGTGCAATCTGCATTTGCAGGAGGAAATGCAGGTATTATTTTTGAAGGTGAAAAACGTTTTGATCTAGTAGTCCGTTTAAATTCTAATAATAGAAAAGACATCTCAGACGTACAAAACTTATTTATCAACTTGCCTTCTGGTGTACAAATTCCGCTTCGCGAAGTTGCCGATGTAAGTTATAAATCGGGTCCAATGCAAATAAGTAGAGACAACACCAATAGAAGAACCTATGTTGGTATTAATGTTAGAGGACGTGATGTAAAATCTTTAGTAGAAGAAATTAAAGTAAAATTAGATGCAAAATTAAAATTGCCAGCTGGTTATTTTATCCGCTATGGCGGTGCTTTCGAAAACTTAGAACGTGCTAGTAATCGTTTGCAAACTGTTGTTCCGATAGCATTGTTACTTATTTTTGTATTGATTTATTTTGCCTTAAAATCATTACCACAAACCTTAATAATTTACATCGCAATACCTATGGCAACCATTGGCGGTGTGGTAGCATTATGGCTTAGAGATATGCCTTTTAGTATTTCGGCAGGCGTTGGTTTTATTGTGCTCTTTGGTGTTGCTGTTCTTAACGGATTGGTAATGATTAGCGGATTAAATGAACTAAAAGAAGAAGGTGTTACTAATTTAAAAGACCGAATTATAGAAGGTACAAAAAGACGTATTAGACCCATAATGTTAACGGCCTTTACAGATGTTTTAGGTTTTTTACCAATGGCAATTTCCGCATCTGCAGGCGCAGAGGTACAAAGACCTTTAGCAACAGTTGTAATTGGTGGGTTATTGACCTCTACGCTATTAACATTATTCGTTTTACCTATTTTATATCATTGGGTAGAAAACAAAACATTAACTTTTAAAATGAATAAAAAACTCGTAACAACTACAGCTGTTATCGTTTTTATGCTCTTGTTGCCAATTGCAAGTAATGCACAAGAATCTACAGATAAACTACCAGTTATTTCTATAGAAGATGCGGTTCAATTATCAAAAGAAAACTATCCGAGTTTAAAACAACGTCAGTTAGAAATTGATAAACAACAATCACTAAAAAGTACTGCGTTCGATTTTGGAACCACTCAAATATATACAAGTGGAGAAGAAATCAGTAATGATTCTGGTGTGTATACCTCCATAGGTTTGGGGCAATCTAATATTGATGTATTAGGAATTTCATCAAAATTAAAATTACAAAAACAACGCATTCAATTGGCAGAAAAAGCATTTCAGCTTTCTGAATTAGATTTAGAACTAGAAGTTAAAAAAGCGTGGTCTAAAGTATTTCAGAATAAAAGGAATTATAAATTATACAAAGAATTAGATTCCATTTATGTTAATTTTGAAAAATCGGTAGCATTGAATTATGAAGTAGAAACTATTTCTAAATTAGAGTATTTAGCGGCTAAAAACCAACGTTTACAAATTCAGAATAAAACAGAACAAGCCTATAGCACTTATATTATTGCGCTACAACAGTTTAATTTATGGTTTGTTTCTGATGAATTTTTCACTGTTTCTGATCAATTTGATGGTTTAAACACCATCAATTTAAAGACAATTACCGCTGAATCGCATCCTTTATATGGTCTTTCTCAATTACAGGTTGCAGAAGCAGCTGCTAATTATAAAGTTGCAAAAGCAGCAAATTTACCAAAATTAAATCTTCAAGGTGGCTTACAAAAAGTTGGAGGAAATTCTGGGTTTTACACCTATCAAGCAGGTGTAACTATTCCGTTTTTATCGGGAACTACGAAAGCACAAATTAAAACGGCTAAAATAGATAAAGCCATTGCTGAGGCAAATGTAGCGTTTCAGAAAAAAGAAGTGCAATCTAAATTATTTAAAGCGAAAGAAAATTATCAAAAATGGAAATCCTCTTGGTTATTTTATAAAGAACAAGTTTTACCGCTAATAAAAGAACAAAAAACGGGTGCTTTATTTGCATATAAAGAAGGTGAAATAGATTATACCGCTTTTACACAACTAATAAAAGAGGCTATTCAATCTGAATTAGAGGCACAAAACGCATTAACAAATTATCTAGAAAGTACTTTTGAATTACAATATTTTAAAAATTAAGAAAATGAAAAACACAATATATAGCATCTTAACCGTAGTTCTGTTTTCTACTTTATTAGCCTCTTGCGGACATAAAAAAGGCGATGGACATACAGATGATAAAGAAGTTAGAACGGAAGTAAAGGAAGAAGAACATTTTGAAGAAGCGATGCTTTCTGCGCAACAATTTGAAGCTTTAAAAATGAAAGTAGCTATCATTGCTTTAAGGCAAATGAGCGGTTATGTAGAAGCAAATGGAACCTTAGAAGTTCCGCCACAAAATGAAGCAGCAATTACAACCGTTGTAGGTGCAAATGTGGTTTCTATTGAAGTGATTGAAGGAGACCAAGTACATAAAGGTGAGGTTGTGGCCTATTTATCTCATCCGAATATTATTAAAATGCAAACGGAATACTTAAATGCTTTTAGCAATCGTAATTTCTTGCAAAAAAGTTTTGACCGACAAGATAAATTATACAAAGCAGGTGTTGGTTCTGGAGCAAATTTTCAGAAAGCAGCAGCAGAATATGAAGCTTCAAAAGCGTTAGTAAACGGAATGGCAGCTCAATTAAAATTATTGAATATTAATACTGCATCGGTAAGAAACGGCACTATTTTTCAACGTATTGCATTACGTACACCTATTGAAGGTTTTGTACAAAAAGTTGAAGTAAAAATGGGACAATATGTAGATCCACAAACAGAATTATTCGAAATTGTAGACACACATCACGTACATGCAGATTTAATGGTTTTTGAAAAAGATGTGTATAAAGTTAAAAAAGGACAAAAAATAACTTTTAACTTAACGTCAATGCCAGATCAAGATATGACTGCTGAAATTTACTCGGTAGGTAAAACTTTAGAAGAGAATTCTAAAGCTGTTCATATACACGCAGAAATAGAAAACAAAGAAGGACATTTAATTCCGGGAATGTATATTAAAGGGAGAATTCAAGTACAAAATACAGAAACAACAGCATTACCTGAAAGTGCAATTACAAAAGAAGGTGAGCGGTTTTATGTGTTTACTGTAGAAAAAGAAAATGATGCTTGGAGTTTTAAGCCTGTAGAAGTTATTCCTGGCCAAAAAGATGGAAATTGGATTGCGGTAACATTTCCAACAAAAATAGACATAAACACTAAATTTGCTTATAACAATGCGTATTACCTTATTGCAGAAATGAAAAAAGGAGACGCAGAACATTCACATTAATTATGCAAACAATAGAACAATTTTTAGAATCAAACAATATACGAGTTACGGCAATGCGCTTGCTTATTTACAAGTTTCTTGCAAAGAAGCAAGTTGCTGTTACCTTAACGGATATTGAAAATGCTTTTGAAAAAGCAGATCGCACAACATTATACAGAACCATTAAAACTTTTGAAGAAAAGTCCATTGTACATCAAATTGATGATGGAACAGGTATTACAAAATATGCACTTTGTGAACAAGGCTGTAATTGTGAAATTGAAACAGATTTGCACCTACATTTTCATTGCAATCATTGTAATGAAACGGTCTGCTTAACAGATCATAAAATTCCACAAATAAAAGTACCCGATGGTTTTATTTCAGAAAACATCAACCTTGTGGTAAAAGGTATTTGTGATAAATGCAGCGGACAATAATGCACTTCCGTTGCATTGTATTTTATAGCACCTTTGATTTATAATTAAAAACCTAATGAAAAAACAGCAACTCAATTTAAGAGATATAAAACCAAGTTCAGAAAAAGAACATCATCATCACCATGATCATGATGATGGCCATAATCACGATGGAGGTCCAGGTGGTTTTAAAGCCTATATTCCGGCAATTGTTAGTTTTACAATACTGATGATTGGTATTGCCTTCGATTATTTTGATATTTCTTTTTTTAAAGATTGGCTCAGAATTATTTGGTACGGAATTGCATATCTACCCGTAGGACTTCCTGTAGTTAAAGAAGGATGGGAAAGCATTAAAAAAGGAGCTGTTTTTACTGAATTTTTCTTAATGTCTATCGCAACTGTTGGCGCATTTGTTATTGGCGAATATCCAGAAGGAGTTGCGGTAATGTTATTTTATGCCGTTGGCGAATTGTTTCAAAGTGCCGCAGTAAATAGTGCAAAAGGGAATATCAAAGCACTGTTAGATGTCCGCCCTAAAGAAGCCAATGTTTTTAGAAACGGAAAAATAGAAAGCGTAACACCAGAAGAAGTTGCTATTGGAGAGAAAATTCAAGTTCGAGTAGGAGAGAAAATTCCGTTAGATGGTATTTTAACCTCAACAAAAGCATCTTTAAATACCGCTGCGATATCAGGAGAAACCAAACCGAATACCATTACAAAAGGCGATACTGTATTTGCAGGAAGTATTAATTTAGAAAATGTAATTGAAATTGAAGTTACCAAAGAATTTAAAGATAGTTCTATTGCTAGAATCTTAGATTTGGTACAAAATGCGACTGCTCGTAAATCTAAAACGGAATTGTTTATCAGAAAATTCGCACGGATTTACACGCCAATTGTGGTGTATTTAGCGATTGCCATAACATTTGTACCTTACTTTTTTGTAGCTAATTATGTGTTTACAGATTGGTTATATAAAGCCTTAATCTTCTTAGTAATTTCTTGTCCTTGTGCTTTGGTTATTTCTATTCCGTTAGGCTATTTTGGCGGATTAGGAGCTGCTTCTAAAAACGGAATCTTATTTAAAGGCGCTTCATTTCTAGATACCATGGCCAAAATAAACACGTTGGTTCTAGATAAAACAGGAACCGTAACGAAAGGTGTTTTTAAAATTACAAACATTAAAACGATTGGTTGGGAAGAAAAGGAATTTATGAAATACCTTTTTGCCATAGAAGAGCAATCTACACACCCAATTGCCAAAGCTATTTTAGAATATAAAGCCGATACTCCACATTTTAAAGTAACTGAAGTCTCGGAAATTGCAGGAAAAGGTTTAAAAGGAACCGTTAATGGAAAAGCTATTTTGGTTGGCAATAAAGCTTTAATGACTACTCATAAAATTGAAGTTCCGAAAGAAGTTGAAACCATTGTAGAATCGAATGTTTTAGTTGCTATTGACGGAGTCTTTGCTGGTTATGTAGTAATTGCAGATGAATTAAAAGACGATGCAAAACAAACCATTATCAACCTACATAAAGTTGGTATTAAAAACATTATAATGCTTTCTGGTGATAAAAATTCTATTACGCAAAAAGTAGCATCAGAATTAGAAATTAAAATCGCCAAAGGTGGATTATTACCAGAAGACAAATTACATGAAGTAGAATTATTAAAGCAAAATCCTGCAAATAAAATTGCATTTATAGGTGATGGTATTAATGACGCACCCGTTTTAGCAGCAAGTGATGTTGGTATAGCTATGGGAGGTTTAGGGAGTGATGTTGCCATTGAAACTGCTGATGTTATTATTCAGACAGATCAACCATCAAAAGTAATTAAAGCGATAAAAATAGGACGTTCTACACGACAAATTGTATGGCAGAACATTGCGTTAGCATTTGGAGTAAAATTAATTGTAATGATTTTAGGTGCTAGTGGATTAGCAACCATGTGGGAAGCTGTATTTGCGGATGTTGGTGTAGCTTTACTTGCAATTTTAAACGCTGTTAGATTGCAAAGAATGCATTGGGATTAAAGATTATATTCTTCACTTTTTATCAAAAAAAACGTCTCAAAGAAATAGAACTTAATTCATTTCTTTGAGACGTTTTTAAAGACCTTTAAACTTCTTAACTTTTATAGTCTTTACTATTAAGATTAGTTTTCACTACCCCAAGGAGCAGAAGGTGTTTCAATTTCTTTTGTGATATCAAACTTTACAGAAAAGTATCTTTCAGAACCAATTCTTCTTAGACTATATGTAAAACTTGTTTTATCAATAGTTACCCACCAAACATTGGTAGCTGCTGCCGGAATTAATTCTGCAGTTAGTTTATCCGCAGGAAAAACTTGAAGATTTGCTAATCCAACATTCGAACTCAAACCTCCATATTGTGTAATCTTATATTCTGATCCATCTTTGTGCCTATGATCGTGTTTTAACTGAATCAAATTATCTTTATCCCTTGTAAAAACCCATGTTCTAGATTTGTCATCACCCACAAAAAAAGGAATTCTAATGGTATTTTCTTCACAAGAACGCACATGCATTACTAACTTCTCACCAGTAAAACCATCGCCTTCTTTTCCGCCTGCAACAATTTCTCCTTCATAAGATTTGCCACAATGTGTTGTTAAAGCATCCCAAAACACTACAGAATTTGGTACACCTTGTGCCAATAATTGAATTGGTAACAATAATAGAATTACTAATTTTTTCATATTTTAATTTTAAATAATCAGATGAAGATACACTTTTTAAGCATAAAAAAACGCCTCATTTACATGAGGCGTTTTAAATATTTATAAAACTTTAAATATTAAGCTCCTAAAACTTCAGCAACTTTATCTGCAGCTTCTTGAAATTCTGTAGCAGAAATAATTTCCATTCCAGAATTGTCTATTAATTGTTTTGCTTCTACAGCATTTGTACCTTGTAATCTACAAATAATTGGCACCGTAATTTTGTCTCCCATACTTTTGTAAGCATCTACAACACCTTGTGCAACTCTGTCACAACGTACAATACCTCCAAAAATATTTACTAAAATTGCTTTTACATTTGGGTCTTTTAAGATAATACCAAAAGCAGTTTCAACTCTTGCAGCATCTGCAGTACCACCAACGTCTAAAAAGTTAGCAGGCTCTCCTCCAGATTCTTTAATTAAATCCATAGTTCCCATTGCCAAACCAGCTCCGTTTACCATACAACCAACATTTCCGTCTAAATCTACATAGTTTAAACCTGCAGCTTTAGCTTCTACTTCAATTGGGTTTTCTTCACGTAAATCACGCATTGCTGCATAATCTTTATGTCTATATAATGCATTTTCATCTAAAGAAACTTTAGCATCAACTGCCATAATTTTAGAATCAGATGTTTTTAATACTGGGTTAATTTCAAACATAGCAGAATCAGAACCAATATATGCGTTGTATAAATTAGTAACAAATTTTGTCATTTCTTTAAAAGCAACTCCAGATAAACCTAAGTTAAAAGCTACTTTACGTGCTTGAAAAGGCATAATCCCTAATAAAGGATCTATTTCTTCTGTAAAAATTAAATGCGGAGTTTCCTCTGCAACAGTTTCAATATCCATTCCACCTTCTGTAGAATACATAATCATATTTTTACCAGTTGCTCTGTTTAATAAAACAGACATATAATATTCATCTGGTTCAGCATCTCCAGGATAATATACATCCTCACAGATTAAAACTTGATTTACTAATTTTCCTTCTGCAGAAGTTTGAGGAGTAACTAACATCATCCCTAAAATATCATCAGAAATACTTTTTACTTCGTCTAAGTTTTTAGCCAATTTAACTCCACCACCTTTACCACGACCACCTGCGTGAACTTGTGCTTTAATTACATGCCAACCAGTTCCTGTTTCTTCTGTCAGTTTTTTTGCAGCTTCAACTGCCTCAGCAGGAGTACTTGCAACAATTCCACGTTGAATTCTAACGCCAAAACTGTTTAATATTTCTTTTCCTTGATATTCGTGTAAGTTCATCTGTAAATGTTTAAAAACGGATTCAAAAATACAAATTCAAATATAAAAAGGTGCATAATTTTGATTAAAAAAAAATCTTATGGAAATACACCTATTTTATTTAAGATAACTTTAACATTTAAAGATTGTAACACTCTTAACCTTAAGTAGTCTTTCTTGTAGTTAACATTATTTTATGATATTCTAAAAAAGGATACATATAGTAGTTTTACATACACATAATCAACCAAAAAATTATATGTTTAAAAAAATCATTTTTTCACTAATTACAGTACTAGCAATTCCTAATTTGTCTGCACAGTATAAAGAAAATCGAAAAAAAATAAAAACGACAAGAGTAGATAAAGCTCCTAAAATAGATGGAATTTTAAACGATAAAGCTTGGGTAAATGCAGAATTATGTACAGACTTTGTTACATTAAGACCAGATAACGGTAAGCTTGTATCTAAAGAATACCAAACAATTGTTAAGGTTATTTATGATGATGAGGCTATCTATATTTCTGCCCAAATGAACGACCCTGATCCGGAAGGAATTCCGCAAGAATATACAACTAGAGACAATTTTAGTCAGGCAGATTTCTTTTTAGTTACCATAAACCCTAATGACGATGGTCAAAACCCCTTTCAATTTCTAGTACAAGCTACCGGAAATCAAGGAGATGCTAAAGTTTCTAACGGAGATGAAGATTTTAATTGGAGTGCTGTTTGGCAAAGTGCCGCAAAAATAACAGAGAAAGGCTGGAATGTAGAAATGAAAATTCCCTACAGAGCACTTCGTTTTGCAAATAGACCTGTACAATGTTGGGGTTTTAATTTCCACCGAAGGTTAGAAAAATTAAACGCCCAACATACATGGACACATATTAACAATGCTGTTGGAAGATGGACACAATATGATGGTTTAATTGAAGATTTTAGAGACATTAAACCACCAACTAGATTAAATTTTTATCCGTATGCATCTGCAACTGCCAATACTTTTGAAGGACATACAGATTATGATTGGAGTTTTGGTATGGATATTAAATATGGTTTAACAGAAAATTTCACTTTAGATGCTACTTTAATTCCAGATTTTAGTCAGGTTGGTTTTGATGATGTTGAATTAAATTTAGGTCCGTTTGAGCAGCAATTTACAGAGCAAAGACAGTTTTTTACGGAAGGCACAGAATTATTTAACAAAGCAAATCTTTTTTACTCTAGAAGAATTGGTAGTTCTCCAATAGATCAATTTAATGTAGAAAGCACCTTATCTGCCGATGAAGAAATTACAGATTACCCTGGTAAAGTGACCATGTTAAATGCTATTAAAGTTTCCGGAAGAACAAAAAGCGGATTGGGAATTGGATTTTTTAACGCCATCACCGAAAAAACAGACGTAACTATAAAAAATAATGACACAGGAGAAACACGAAAAGAAGTTATAAATCCATTTACAAACTACAATATTTTAGTTTTAGACCAACAGTTTAATCAGAATTCTACGGTAACATTAATCAACACAAACGTAACAAGAGACGGCAAATTTAGAGATGCAAATGTAACTGCTTTAGATTGGCACATAGAAACCAAAGACAGTAAATACAATGCAGATGGTTCTGTTAAAATGAGTAACATTTCTGATGATATAAACAACCCAAATACCGGGTATACGTTTGATAATAGCTTCGGATATAATTCTGGACACTGGAACTGGGAGTTGGGTTATAATTTTGAAAACAAAGATTTTAATCCGAATGATTTAGGGATTCTTTTTAGCAACAATGAGCAAACAATTTACGGAAGCTCTGGCTGGAAAACCTTGCAACCAACAAAAAGGTTTAACAATTATAATTTTAGCTTTTATAACCAAGTAAATTTTCAACATTTTTCTGGAATTTATACAGGTTATAATGCTGGCTTTGGCGCTAGTGCACAAACAAGAAATCGATTTACTTTTGGTGGAAACTTAAATTATAACACAGAAGAAAAAGATTATTTTGAACCGAGACAAGGATCTACAAGCGGCATTTATTTTCTGCAACCAGAAAGAAAAAATATAAATGTATGGATTTCTACCAACTCACAAAAAAAACTAGAAGTAAATGCAGATTTTTATTACTCTGCTTATAACAACTACAATAAGGCCGCTTATGGCTTTAGTATTGCGCCTCGTTACAGATTTACAAATCAGTTTTCACTACAATACCAATTAAATTATAATAAAAAAAATAACGATTTAGGTTATGTAGATAAAGTAAACACCAATATTATCTTCGGTAAAAGAGATCGAAAAAACTATACCAACACCATTGCAGGTAAATATAGTTTTAGCACCAATTCTTCTTTATCACTTAGTTTTAGACATTATTGGGGTGCTGTTAATTATAATGATTACTACAACCTTAACACAAACGGAGAATTAGATGTGAACTCAACATATACAAGCGAAAATGTTAATTTTAATAGCTGGAATTTAGACCTGAATTATATTTGGCAATTTGCTCCCGGAAGTCAGTTAATTGCTTTTTACAGAAATGCTATTTTTAATGAAGACACAAACGCAGACTTAAATTTCAGTAAAAACCTAGACAACTTATTTGAGGAATCACAAAGACATACGTTTTCTTTAAGACTCGTTTATTTTATTGATTATAATAAATTGAAAAATATATTTTAAACTTCTTACCTTATAAACACAACGGATATTCTTAACAACTAAGGATATCCGTTTTTTTATGAGTAAAATTAAAGTCTTTTTTATACATTCGTTACAAAGTTTTAAGTATGATAATAGGTAAAAACATTCACAAATATTATGGGGATGTAGAAGTTTTAAAAGGAGTAGATTTACACATAAAAAAAGGAGAAATTGTTGCTATTGTTGGTCCGTCTGGAGCAGGTAAAACAACCTTACTTCAAATTTTAGGTACTTTAGACAAACCTCAAAAAGATGAAAACTATGAACTGAAATTAAACAACGTTTCTCTTAAAAACTTAGCAGATAAAGAACTTTCTTCTTTTAGAAACCAACATATTGGCTTTATTTTTCAATTTCATCAATTATTGCCAGAGTTTACAGCATTAGAAAATGTTTGTATTCCTGCTTTTATTGCAAAAAAATCGAAATTAGAAACCGAAACAAGAGCTAAAGAAATACTTACTTTTTTAGGTTTATCTCACAGAATAAGCCATAAACCCAACGAACTTTCTGGAGGAGAACAACAAAGAGTTGCCGTAGCTAGAGCATTAATAAACAACCCTTCTGTTATTTTAGCAGATGAACCTAGTGGAAACCTAGATAGCGAGTCTGCCAAAAACTTACACGAATTGTTCTTTAAATTGCGTGACGAATTTGGACAAACCTTTGTAATAATTACACACAATGAAGAATTGGCTAACATGGCAGACAGAAAACTAACCATGATTGACGGTAAAATTATAGAATAGTGTAACATTTCTAAGTTTAATACTACTTATAAATAAACCTAGATAATGAAAGAAACCTTTAAGAATGTAATTACCTATTTAAAAAACCCAGTACCAGGCCTAGATACCAATAAAAATACTGGTTATCGTATTAAAATATTCTTTCACTTATTTGTTATTAGCATAGCAACTAGCATTATAATAACTCCTTTATTTAGTGTACTTCAAGAATTACAATTGGTAGATTTTGAAACGCATAAAATAGAAGAAATGTTTAAAGACATGTCTTTTATTCAAATTTTACTACTAGGTTCTATCCTTACTCCTATTTTAGAAGAAGCTTTATTTAGAGCACCAATCACTATTTTTGTAAAACCAAAATCGTTTAAATATGCCTTTTATATTTTTACACTAATTTTTGGTTTTATACATATTAGCAATTTTGAAATCACCACAAACGTACTATTACTCTCTCCTATATTAATATTACCACAATTATTAGTTGGTGGTTATTTTGGATATATAAGAGTAAAATTTGGCTTATTATGGGCCATGTTACTTCATGGAAGTTATAATGGTTTTTTATTTTTAATGAGTTTTTTATTTGAATAGATAAATATGAAGAAATCTGAATTAAAAGAATTTTTAGACGAGAAAGTAGTTCTATATAACACCCCAAATTTTATTGAATCTGATCCGATTCAGATTCCACATTTGTTTACAAAAAAGGAAGATATTGAAATTTCTGGCTTTTTAACGGCAACTATTTCTTGGGGAAACCGAACCATGATTATTAAAAATGCCAATAAAATGATGGATTTTTTTGATCATTCTCCTTTTGATTTTGTGATGAATCATGAAGAAAATGATTTAAAATCTCTTGAAAACTTTGTGCATAGAACTTTTAATGCAATCGATTTACAACAATTTATAAGGTCTTTAAAACACATTTATACGCATCACAATGGATTAGAAAATGTGTTGTTGGTTGATAAAAAACAGACCGATTACAAGAATGCAATTCATCATTTAAAACAAGTTTTTTTTGAAGTTGACCATCAACAAAGAACTCAAAAACACATCTCAGATCCACTAAAAAATTCTGCTGCAAAAAGGATAAATATGTTCTTAAGATGGATGGTTAGAAACGATAATTCTGGAGTAGATTTTGGCCTTTGGAAAACACACAAACCTGCAAATTTATCGTGCCCTTTAGATGTACATTCTGGTAATGTTGCACGTAAATTAAAACTACTTTTAAGAAAACAAAACGACTGGAAAGCACTTGCTGAATTAGACACAAATTTGCGAAAACTAGATCCAAAAGATCCTGTAAAATATGATTTTGCTTTGTTTGGTTTAGGAGTATTTGAAAAGTTTTAGAAATCTTCTCCCTTAAAAAAAAGGCAAATAAAACAGTCTATTTTACACTAATTAAAGGTTCCCATTCATCCCTTTCTCTGCTATTTCTATTTTAGAATTAAAGACTATTATTTCGTTTTAATTTCAAAAGATTATCTTACACCTTTGTAAATCTATTTTTAAAATTTAATTATTTTCGATTCACATCTAAACATTATAAATGCAGTTTAAAAACCCAGAAATATTATACTTTTTAACACTATTAATCATCCCGATTATAGTGCATCTTTTTCAACTGCAAAGGTTCGTAAAAGTTCCTTTTACAAACGTAGCATTTTTACAAAAACTAGCACAGCAAACACGTAAAAATTCACGCATAAAAAAGTGGTTAATACTGGGTACTAGAATGCTTTTATTCACTGCTATTATTTTTGCTTTTTCACAACCTTATTTCAGCAATAAAACCGCGAACCAAAAGCAACATAACTTTATCTATTTAGACAACTCTTTAAGTACAAATACAAAAGGAGAAAGAGGTAATTTATTACAAATAGTAGCCCAAGAAATTATTAAAAACACATCAGAAAAAGATGTATATTCGCTGCAAACAAATTCTAATTTCTACGACAGAATTACAAAAGAAACTCTAAAAAATGTATTGTTACAGGTTAAAGAAACTTCAAAAAAATTAGATTTAACCACCGTTTTATTAAAATTCGACTCCAACACACAGGATAAAACAAACACTCTAAATAAGATACTATTAATATCTGATTTTCAGAATACTTATAAAAACGAGTTTACAAATGTAACACCCTCTTTTTCTACAATAAAACTAGAATCTTCAATAAAAACCAACATTTCTATAGACAGTATTTTTATCAATAATTCTGATGCTAATAATGCTACACTTAATGTTCTTATAAAAAACCAAGGAGCAGCAAAAAACAATATTCCTATTGCTGTTTACAATAACAATAAACTAATTAGCAAGCTCTCCTCCTCTTTTAAAAAAGACACCATAGAAACCATTCAATTTAAAGTTCAAAATCAGGCAGAATTCAATGGTAAAATAGTCATTAATTTTAGCGATACTTTCGCCTTTGATAACGTGTTTTATTTCACCTTAAAAAACGATCAAAAAATCAATGTTTTATCGATAGGAAAAAAGACTCAATTTCTTCCGAAAATTTACACTAAAAACGAATTTAACTTCACACAATCTACGGCTCAAAACACCAACTATAATTCCATTTTAAAACAGCAATTAATTGTACTAAACGAGGTAGAAAATATAACTGAAATTTTATCAAATAAAATAATTGAATTTTCTAAAAACGGAGGAAGTCTTGTAATTATTCCACATAAAAACCTGAACATAAACTCATACAATTCTTTATTTAAAAACTTAAATATAGGCCAAATTCAACCTAAAAAAACAGACAGTTTAAAAATTACAAATATCAATTACAAGCACCCACTTTTTCAAAATGTATTTTCTAAAAAAGTAACTAATTTTCAATATCCAATAGTGCAACATTATTATCCTTTCATTTCAAATAACACAAGTACAATTGTTGCTTTTGAAAATGGTACCCCCTTCATTTCACAAATTAAAAATGGAGAAAATAAGACCTTCTGGATATCGAGTTCTCTAGATCTAAAAAACAGTAATTTTATTAATTCTCCTTTAATAGTTCCTGTGTTTTTCAACTTCGGAAAAATGAGTTTTAAACACCCTAAATTATTCTACAGAATTGCATCAGAAAACACCATTGATATTGAAACAAATATTGAAAAAGACAAGGTATTGAAAATTGCAAATTCTGAAAATTCTTTTATTCCGTTGCAACAGAAATTTCAAAATAAAGTAAGCATCACCACAAAAGAACAACCCTTAAAATCTGGCTTGTATAGCATCTTAAAAAACACAGATACAATTCAACATATTGCATACAATTATGCCAAAGAAGAAAGTTCGCTAAACTTTCTAGATTTGAATGAACTCAAAAAAAACAATAAAAATATTACAGTTTCTAATTCGGTTGCAGACGTTTTTAAAGAAATCAATAAAAAAAATAAAGTTCATTGGCTTTGGAAATGGTTTTTATCGTTGGCAATTGTATCTTTGCTTTTAGAAATTTTGATTTTAAAATTCTATAAACCATGACCACGCTTTTAAAATCGGCTACGATTATAGACACTTCAAGCCCATATCATCATCAACAAAAAGACATTTTAATTACCAACGGAATTATCGACAAAATCGAAGATTTGATAGAAAACAATAATTATCAAGTTATAACACTAGATAATTTACATGTTTCTTGTGGTTGGTTTGATACGAGTGTTTCTTTTGGAGAACCTGGCTTTGAAGAACGAGAAAATATTAAAAACGGCTTAAACGTTGCTGCAAAAAGTGGCTTTACAGCTGTCGCAGTAAACGCAAACTCAAACCCTGTTATAGATAACAAGGCTGCGGTTGAGTATTTAATACACAAAGCAAACGGATTTGCTACCAACCTCTACCCTATTGCTGCGCTAACGCAAAACAGCAAAGGTGTTGACATGGCAGAATTGTATGACATGCAACAATCTGGCGCTATAGCTTTTGCAGATTACAACAAACCAATAGCAAATGACAATTTGATGAAAATTGCGCTTTTGTACGCTCAGAATTTTGATGGTTTGGTATTTAGCTTCCCTAAAAACAACTCTATTGCCGGAGAAGGAATTGCAAATGAAGGTGTTAATAGCACCAGATTAGGCCTAAAAGGAAGTCCAGCTTTAGCAGAACACATACAAATTGCAAGAGATTTATATTTATTAGAATACACAGGCGGAAAATTACATATTCCAACTATTTCTACCACTAAATCTGTTGAGCTAATAAAAGAAGCTAAAAAGAAAGGATTGCAAGTTACCTGTAGTGTTTCTGTGCATCATTTAACTTTATCTGACGATGAATTACATGGTTTTGATAGCAACTTTAAAGTAAACCCTCCTTTAAGAACTAAAACCGATTTAAAAAGCCTGATAAAAGGTATTAAATCTGGCGTTATAGATATTATTACCTCAGACCACAACCCAATTGACATTGAGCATAAAAAATTAGAATTTAGTGAAGCAAAAGATGGAACCATTGGATTAGAAAGTTCTTTTGGAGCAATTAATTCTGTTTTAGAATTAGAAGATTTTATAGAAAATATTACAAGCAAACCAAAAGCTATTTTTGGTATAGAAAATCTTTCTATTCAAGAAAACAATAAAGCTGAAATTACTTTATTCAATCCTGAACAGAATTACACTTTTACAAAAGAGGATATTTTATCAACCTCTAAAAACAGCGCTTTTTTAGATAAAAAATTAAAAGGAAAAGCTTACGGAGTTTACGCTAACAATCAATTAATATTAAAATAAACAGTATGCAAAATCAAACAGCAAACGAAGGAAAAACAATGGCAATTATAAGTCATTTTTGGATTATAGGTTTAATCATAGCTTTTTTCATGAACAACAGCACAAAGAATTCTTTTGCTAATTTTTACATCAGACAAATGATAGGCTTAAATTTAATTCAATTTTTAAACGGATGGATTGTCTATAAGTACCTAGGAGGAACAGCAGGAGTAATTGTAAGTGCTATTTTATTGGTTTTATGGGTTATTTCATTAATGGGAGCCGTTAAAGGTGAAGAAAAAATTATTCCTGTAGTTGGAGATCAATTTCAAGAGTGGTTTAAAAACATATAATCAAAACAAAAAACACAGTATACAAAATGAGCAATTTAAATTACCTGGTAAGACAACCAAAAACACCAACAGAAAATCCACCTTTATTAATTCTTCTACATGGTTACGGAAGTAACGAACAGGATTTATTTTCTTTTGCTGAAGAATTACCAGATAATTTATTAATAGTAAGCGCTCAGGCACCTTATACAATGGGATCTGGAGCTTATGCATGGTACGCTATTAACTTCGATGAAATAAATGGTAAGTTTTCCGACTTAAAACAAGCTAAAGAATCTGTAGATAAAATTGCTGTTTTTGTTGATGAAATAAAAGCAAAATACAAAACAGACCCTAACAACACTTTTTTATTAGGTTTTAGTCAAGGTGCTATTCTAAGTTATTCTTTAAGTTTTTTCTATCCAAATAAAGTACAACATGTAATTGCACTAAGTGGTTATATTAATAAAGAATTACTCCCTACCAACATTTCTAAAGAAATTACCACTAACTATTATTGCTCTCACGGAACAGTTGATCAAGTTTTACCAATAGATTGGGCAAGAGAAAGCAAACCTTTTTTAGACAATTTAGGCTTTAATAACACCTATTCAGAATATCCGGTAGGTCATGGTGTTGCACCACAGAATTTTTATAGTTTTAAAACCTGGATTGAAGAACGTTTATAGTTTTGTTTATTTTCGATAAACAAACCACCCAACCCAATAAAACGAAAGAATAAGATTTTAAAAAACCTCAAACATTCGTTTGAGGTTTTTTATTTACAAACAAATTAAACGGATCACTAGTCTAAGATTTATCTTTTGATAAATTTTAAATACAAATAAAGACTAATAATGCATCCATCATTAAATTATAAAGCATGAATACGCTAATAAAAGTAATTGAAGTAGAAGAAATTTTGACAATAATTCCGCTTTTAACAAAATTAAACTCAAAAACTCCTTTAGAAATTTTAAAAGAACGAGTTATAGAAATGTCAAAAAACACCAATTACGAATGTATTGGCTTATATGTTGATGAAAAATTAGTAGGAATTTCTGGACTTTGGTACACTACAAGACATTATATAGGAAAATCTGCAGAACCAGATCATGTAATTATAGATGAATCTACCCGAGGACAAGGACTTGGAAAACAATTCTTTAATTGGATAAACAACCATGTTAAAAACAAAGGATGTGAAGCAATAGAATTAAATGCCTACTCAGGCAATACGAAGTCTCATAAATTCTATTATAATGAAGGATACGACATTTATGGTTTTCATTTTTTAAAGGTATTAAGAGCTGATAAAAAATTTTATTAATTTTTTTAAAAAAAAGCTTGCGGAACTCAAAAAACATATTATATTTGCAACCGCTTACCAATAATGCGAAAGTAGCTCAGTTGGTAGAGCGTCAGCCTTCCAAGCTGAATGTCGCCGGTTCGAACCCGGTCTTTCGCTCAAAAGACTTCATATTTTATATGAAGTCTTTTTTTTTGTTTATTATATTAAAAAGATTTAGCGGTTTTTTAAACCTCTAAATTCTTATCATAAGGAATACGATCTAAAATATGATTAATCACATTTATACGCGCTTCCGTTTTTCTATTTGCTCTAATTATCTTCCAAGGAGAAAGTCCTGTATTTGTTTTTTGAAACATTGCTTTCTTATACTCTGTATAATCTTCCCAAAGCAATTGTGCCTTCTCATCTAACTTAGTCATTTTCCATTGCTTTAATGGATCGCTTTTTATGTCTGCAAAACGTTTTGCTTGCTCTTTCTTAGAAATAGACATATATATTTTAACTAAATGAATACCCGATTCTAAAATCATTCTTTCAAAATCATTTACCTGATTCATAAAGACATTATATTCTTCTTTAGTACAAAAATTATTAACAGGCTCTACAACCGCTCTATTATACCAACTTCTATCAAAAAACACTATTTCTCCTGCTTTAGGAAACTGCTCTACGTATCTTTGAAAATACCATTGAGACTGCTCATCTTCCGACGGTTTCGGCAATGCTACAATACGCATATGACGCGGATTGATACGCTCTGTTAATCTTCTAATTGCTCCTCCCTTACCTGCAGCATCTCTTCCCTGAAAAACAATAATTATTCTTTCATTATTATTGATAGCCCATTTTTGTAAACGGATCAATTCTACCTGTAAACTGTCAAGCTTTCTTTGGTAATCTACATATCTAATGGCTCTATCTATATTTAGAGGTTCTTTAGATAAAAGAGCCAACAAGCCTTTCTTAGAATTTAATTTTTTTAAATTTTTAGGTGATATTTCCATATTAAATTTAATCTATATTAGTGTTAGATCTATAATAACGCATTACAACATTAGGATCTGGGTTTAAAACTGTTTTTGCTTCTTTATCGTCATAATCAAATTGAGATAAAACATGTCTAATAGCTTCTAGCCTTGCTACTTTTTTGTCATTCGTTTTTATCATCATCCAAGGACTGTAAGAGGTGTGTGTCTTTGAAAACATTTCTCCCTTATAATGCGTATATCTGTCCCAAAGAATTTGACCTTGTTTATCTACAGGGCTAAATTTCCATCTTTTTAATGGATTTTCTTTTCTGCCCTCAAAACGTTTTAGCTGCTCATCTTTACTAATTGATAGCCAAAATTTAATAATAACAACACCATCTTCATACATCATGTGCTCAAACTCTGGCACTTGTACCAAAAACTGTTTGTATTGTTGGTCTGTACAAAACCCCATAACAGGCTCTACAACTGCTCTATTATACCAACTTCTATCAAAAAAAACAATTTCACCAGGGTTTGGTAATTCTTTAATATACCGCTGAAAATACCATTGTCCTTTTTCTATTTCTGTAGGCTTATTTAAGGCCACCAATCTACTAGAACGTGGGTTTAAGTGCTCCATAAATCTACGAATATTACCACCTTTACCGGCAGCATCTCGTCCTTCAAAAATAATTGCAACTCGCTTGTTATTATTCGAAATCCACCTTTGTAATTTAACCAACTCTATTTGAAGTAACCTTAGCTCTTCATTATATATAATTGTTTTCTTTACTTTCTTACAAGCCTCATTCTTTTCACCTATAAGCGCTAACAATTCTTTACTGTTGGTAACACCCTGAAAGTCTTCTGAACTTAATCCTTCTTTAATATCCATAAATTCTATTTACTCGGACTAAAATAACTACTTTTTTTTAGAAATACATGAAAAAAAAATCATTTTAAATAAGTTATTTTATATTTGTTACTTATGAAATACTTAATACTAAGCCTAGTTGTCTTTATATCATCCTATTCAATTGCTCAAGAAAAATTTTCAAAAGAAATTAGTCTAATTACAGACAACGATTTATATGTTTCTACCGTTAGAGATCGATATTATACAAGTGGAGTCTTTTTAAGTTATAGCTATCTTTCTAAAAATAAAAAAGAGTCTTTAGAAAAACGTATTTTAGAATGGAAAATAAGTCAAGAAATGTACAGTCCATTTAAGGCCACTGTGCAAGACATTAATAACCATGATAGACCTTTTGCAGGTTATTTATATGGAAGTTTCGGAATAAAAAGAATCTATAAAAATAACCAAATTTTTAGCACCACTGCCCAAATTGGAGTAATTGGAGCTAATTCTTATGCCGAAGAATTACAAGAATTTATACATAATGTTTATGGTTTTAAACAAGCAATAGGCTGGGAATATCAAATAAAAAATGCTTTTGCGTTAAACTATAATGCAGAATATTTAAAAACAATTTTAAAAAATAAAAGTAATAATTTTGACATTACCTGGACCAATCAAGTAAACCTAGGCACAGTTTACACCAATATTTCTACCGGAGTTTATAGTAGAATTGGGTTAAAGCCTCTGCAAGACTTAGCAAACTCTATTGCATTTGATACAAATCTAAATAATGAACAAACAAATTATTTTAGAGAAGTAGAATCTTTTTTTTACATAAAACCAACGCTACGTTACGCCGCCTATGACGCTACTCTACAAGGAAGCTTCTTAAACAAGACTAGTCCAATTACCAACTATTTAATACCTGTTGTTTTTGACCTAGAATTAGGATTAAAATTTACCGTAAACCGTTTTAACTTTGGATACTCATTTCATTACAACACAAATAAATCTAAAGATTTAAGATTTACAAACGGACATAGATATGGCAGAATTGCAATTAACTATCTACTGCATTAAAATAGCAATAGTTAGTTGTATTTATTTATAGGTTTAGCAACGAACTACAATTCATAATAAAAACAACCTTATAAGGCTACTTTTACTTCAACCTAAAATTATTCCTCAAAAAACTCCCCTTTAAAACCAATTAAATATAATTTTTCTTGCGCTCTAGTTAATGCAGTATACAACCACCTATAATATTCTTTAGAAACACCTTCTGGTAAATAAGGTTGCTCTATAAACACTGTTTTCCATTGTCCTCCTTGAGATTTATGACACGTCATAGCATAAGAAAACTTAACTTGTAATGCATTAAAAAACAAATTCTTTTTAATTTCCATAAACTGTTTAGACTTCGATTTTAAGTGAGCATAGTCTTCCTTTACTGCTTGATATAACCTATTAGATTCCTCATAAGTTAAAGAAGGGGTTTCACTTGTTAGGGTATCTAGCAATAAAACAGTTTCAAAAGGCTGCATATCTGGGTAATCAATCATCCTTACCTCTACTTCTGCAAATTTAAAACCATACAACTCTTTAATAGAAAATATTTTTAAGACCTCGCAAATATCTCCATTGGCAATAAAACCTGCGGTTGAATTTTCTTTTAACCAGAAATAATTGTTTTTTACGACCATTATATAATCCCCAGCAGAAATTTCATTTTCTTGCCCACGAATTTTCATTCTAATTTGCTGATTATAATCATTAGCTCTTTTGTTAGAACGCACAATAAATGCAGTATCCTCTACTCCATCACTCTCATAAGCAGTAACCAAAGCATCTTCTATATCATAACCATCATCTAACCTTACAATATCGGGAAAATCGATATCAAACTTAAAATTAGTAGTATCATTTTGAATCATTAACCTCAACAAAGTAGCATTTGCTAGAATACCAGAATCTTCATGCTGACGCATAACTTCATCTAATTCAATTTCTGTTACATTTTTATGATAATCATACACCAAAGTATCTTCTTCTAAAGCAGGACTAATATTTAACTTTACAGGAGGTAATTGAGCAGTATCTCCTATAAATATCAACTTACATTGATGACCAGAGTATACATACCTAATTAAATCATCTAATAAAGAACCAGAATCAAATAATTGCTGATTTTGTCTACTATCTGGAATCATAGAAGCTTCATCCACAATAAAAATAGTATTTCTATGCTTATTAGGTTGCAAAACAAAACCTACAGCACCATTTGACTGTTTTTTTGGAAAATATATTTTTTTATGAATTGTAAATGCTGGTCTTTTAGAATATAAAGAAATTACTTTAGCCGCTCTACCAGTTGGTGCTAGTAAAACTGCCTTCTTACCAATAGTACCCAAACTATTAACATAAGCACTAATACTTGTTGTTTTCCCAGTACCAGCGTATCCCTTTAATAAAAACAAAGCATCTGTATCTTCTGTAAAGCTAAAATTGCTTAGAAGATTTAGTAATTTATTCTGTTTAATTGTTGGTGAAAATTGAAATTTTTTCAATAATTCTGCGTAAAAATCAGTCGTTTTATTTATCATATAAAAATTAATACAACAAAGATACATCGATTTGTAAATAAAAGTTTTTATCATTAAAAAAAAATTGTAGATTTGCCTTAGGACTATTAAAAAAAATACTTAACAATGGGATTACTTGGAATGATTTTGGCAGCGGTTATAGTTGCAATATTACTAGCTTTTATTATAGTTAAATTTTTACCATTAAAATTAAGGTGGATTGCCTCTATATTACTTTTGGCTTTAACCGCTTTTTTAGTTTCTAAAATATACTACGGTATAATGGAACCTATTATTTTTAACAAAACCAAAGTGGTTAAATACAGCAAAGTTGTTAACAACTTAAAAATAATTAGAGATGCAGAAGTTAAACATTTTGAAGTAACAGGACAATATACTAAAGACAAAAACGCTTTAATACAGTTTATTGATACGGCAAGATTAGCCTTAACAGAAACAAAAACTGTTGTAGAGAAAGAAGATAGAGGTGGTGGAATTATTATTGATGTAGAGAAGAAACAAACAGACACTATTGGTTACGAGCCAGTTTCTAAGTACTTTAAAGGTAAAAACTACAAAGAGATGTTTAAAGTACCTGGTGTAGATGGAAAAGAGTTTGATATTGAAGTAGGAACAGTAGAAAAAGTACCAGGAATGGTAGTACCAACTTTTTATGTTAAAACAGGTAAAGAAGACATTTTAAAAGGGATGAATGAATCGCTTCTAAAACAAGAATTAGAGCAAGTTGCAACAGACCAAATTAGAGGAGAATATGTTTCTGTTGGTTCTTTAGATGAAGTTTCAACTGGTGGTAATTGGCCTCCTGCTTATGATAAAAAAGACAGTGATAAAGAAGAATAGTAGAAATACTGTAACACACTCAAAAGATACAAAGTTATCCATCCAATTTAATTTGGATGGATTTTCTTTTTGTATCATAAATAATACTACAAAAGAAACAAGTTACTTTTCTGAATATATTTTTAAGGAAAAACAACTAACTCCAGAAAATCTCTTAAAGAAAATAGAAGAAATTTTTAAAACAGATATTCATTTACAAAAAGATTTTTTATCTGTATTAGTAATTCATCAAAACAATTTATTTTCACTGGTACCTGATCCATATTTTTCTGAAGACATACTTTCTGAATATCTTAATTTTAATATTAAAACATTAGCCACAGATTTTATAGCTTATGATGATATAGAAAGTATAAATGCAAAAAATGTATATGTACCCTATGTAAATATTAATAATTACTTATTTCAAAATTTTGGAGCGTTTGAATACAAACATCATTTAACTGTTTTAATTGAAAAATTAATTTCAGCTAATAATACTGCTGATAAAAAAGTGTTTGTAAATGTTTCTAAAGAAAATTACGATATTGTTGTATTAGAAAATAAACAATTACAATTTTCAAATTCATTTAATTTTCAAACAAAAGAAGATTTTATCTACTATATCTTATTTACATTTGAACAATTAAAGTTAGATGTAGAAAAAATAGCTGTATTTTTTACGGGAAATATTGAGCCAGAATCTGAAATATACAAAATCACGTATCAATACATTAGAAATGTTTCTTTTTTAGAAAGTAAGAACCCAATTTTTAATGAATTAGATACTTCTAAACATTCAAATTATATCCTTTTAAATTCATGAGAATAATTTCTGGAAAACACAAAAGCAGACGTTTATCAGCGCCTAAGAACTTACCTGTTCGCCCTACAACAGATATGGCAAAAGAATCGTTATTTAACATCTTAAACAATACATATTTCTTTGATAGTATTGCTGTTATAGATCTTTTTTCTGGTACAGGAAACATTAGTTATGAATTTGGTTCTAGAGGAACAAAAGATATTTATGCCATAGATGCACACTTTGGTTGTATCAAATACATTAACGAAACTGCTAAAGTTTTAGACCTACCAATAAACACTTTTAAAAGTGATGTTTATAAATTTTTAGAAAAGACTTCTTTACAAGCAGATGTTATTTTTGCTGATCCTCCTTACGATTTTGAAGAAGAACAATTTTTAAAAATTGTAGATTTAGTTTTTACTAGAAAACTACTAAAGGAAGAAGGTGTACTAATTGTAGAACACTCTAAACACACCGACCTTTCTAAACACGAAAACCACAGCTATGATAAGCGTTACGGAGGAAATGTATTTAGTTTCTTTGAAAACGAATAATTCTCATCAATTAAAAGTTTACTCATAAAAAAACACGGCAAATGCCGTGTTTTTTTATGTTTGAAAAATATAATATATCTACAAAAGAGACTTTATAATATCTGCAACCGTAATTCCCTCTGCCTCTGCTTTGTAATTTTTTACAATTCTGTGCGATAAAATAGGAATAGCTACTGCCTTTACATTTTCTATATCTGGAGAAAACTTTCCGTTTACAGCTGCATGTGCTTTAGCTGCTAAGATTAAATTTTGAGATGCTCTTGGCCCTGCACCCCAGTCTAAGTAAGATTTTACTAGATCTGTTGCTTCTTTAGATTTTGGTCTTGTTTTACCAACTAAACCAACTGCATATTCTATTACATTATCTGCAACAGGGATTTTACGAATTAATTTTTGAATTTCAACAATTTCTTCCGCAGAAAATAATGGGTTTATAGTAGTAATTTTATTACCTGTTGTACTTTTTACAACTGCTACCTCTTCTTCAAAAGAAGGATATTCTAAATAAATAGAAAACATAAATCGATCTAATTGAGCTTCTGGTAAAGGATAAGTTCCTTCTTGCTCAATTGGATTTTGCGTTGCTAATACAAAGAACGGTAAATCTAATTTATAATGATTTCCAGAAACCGTTACTGAACGCTCTTGCATTGCTTCCAATAAAGCTGCCTGCGTTTTTGGTGGAGTTCTGTTAATTTCATCAGCAAGAATAATATTAGAGAAAATAGGGCCTTTAATAAATTTAAAATGCCTGTTTTCGTCTAAAATTTCACTACCTAAAATGTCGGAAGGCATTAAATCTGGTGTAAATTGAATTCTTTTAAAACCCAATCCTAAAGCATCTGACACTGTATTTACTAATAAAGTTTTAGCCAAACCAGGTACACCAACTAATAATGAGTGACCTCCGCAAAAAATAGATAGTAAAGTAAAATTAACAGCTTCATGTTGACCAATAATTACTTTACCTATTTCTGTTTTTAGTGCGTTGTATTTGTCTACTAAATCTTTTACAGCTTTAACGTCAGACATTATTTATTTACTGCTTTTTTCCAATTCTTATCAAACGTACATTTACTATGTGTAGGTCCGATGTTAATATAAGTATCTTTTATTTTTTCTTTAGACCATTTTGTAATGGTTTCTTCTTTCTTTTTTTGAAGTGCTAATTGCTGTACTTTAACATAATCGTCAATAATATTTGCAACATGCGTATCTGTTCTACCTTTCATTAAAATGAATTTAAACATTTTATCTCCAGATCTTTCTTCATCATAAAAAGGGTCTGTCATTTCACCTTTTTTAAGATCACTAACTCTTGCATAAAAAGCAGGATCCATTCTTGTTAAATCGAATTTAGATTCTCCTGTAGATGGGTTAATAATAAGCCCTCCACTATTTCTAGTGTCCTCGTCATCAGAATATTTTTTAACAGCTTCCTCAAAAGTTAAAGCTCCTTCTCTAATTTTTTGAACAATACTATCTGCTTTTACTTTAAGTTCATTCATTTTAGAATCTGGAACTTCTGGTTGCATTAAAATATGAGAAGCAACTCTTGTATTTCCTTTAACTGCATGTAATTGCATTATATGATAACCAAATTCAGATTTAAATGGTTTAGAAACCTGACCAACATCTAAAGTAAAAGCCATTTCTTTAAATTCTTTAATAAAAGCAGATTCTTTTGTTACCGAATATTCACCTCCATTGGTAGTAACTCCAGGATCATCAGAATTAATAATAGCTTTCATTCTAAAATTAGAACCTTCTTCTATTTCTTTTTTTAATTCATTAAGTTTATTAATAACTCTTTCTGTTTCTTCTTTGGTAGGTACTGCTTTTAAAACTACTTGAGCTAATTCTATTTCTGCAGGAAACTGAGGTAATTCATCTTTTTCTTTTAATCCATTAAAATACAAACGAACTTCCTCTGGAGTAACATCTATTTTTTCAGTAATCTTTAATTGCTCTTTTTCAATTAAAATATTTTCTGTTTGCACGGTTGTTAATTCCTTTTTTAAATCTTCTAAATCATTAAAACCATAGGCTTTAATAACTTTATCTACATTACCATATTGTTGTGTAAAATACTGGATACTTCTCTCTACTTTATCTGAAATTTCGGCATCTGAAACAGTAACACTATCTACAACAGCATGGTGTGCCATTAATTTCTGTTGCATTAATTCTTCTAGCATTTCGCAGTCTGTAATTTGCACTTTTCCTTCGCTCCTTACCTCTACTTCTTGCTTAAATTTAGCAATATCAGAATCTAAAACAATGTTTTTACCAATAACAACGGCTACACCATCTATTTTTACTTTTTGTGCAGAAGTTTGCAGTCCTAAAAAGCATAAGAATAGTGCTAAAATTGATGATTTAATATATTTTAAAATTGTTGTTCTGTGTTGCATCTTTTACTATTATTTTTTCTATCTCTCTTAATAATTCAATTTTACGTTTATGTAAAATCATTTGTTCTATAGTTGGGGTAATATAACTTAATGGTGCAATAGAATTACGTTCTAACACGTCATTAATAGCCACCAAATATAAACCTATTGAGTCTTGTTTTTCGATGAATTTTGTTTTTTTTAACAGTATTTCCTTTGAAAAAGGAAGTTTTAACAAAATGTTATCTAATTGTGTCCAAACAGAGTCGTTAAATTGATGAGATTTAAAACTCAACTCTTGTTTTTCTAATTTTTCTAGATCACTAATATCATCAGATTTAAAGAGTTTTAAAATATCCTTTTTATCTTTAATATTTTTATCTACATGAAGATATCTTATTTTAACAAGCTCTTCATTTAGTTTAAAATTCTCCTTATTCAACATATAATATTCCGCTAATTCCTCTTCAGAAATAACAGTATCTAATTGTTGTTTTACAAGTTGTTCTTTAAAATTATTAATTAATAAACTTTCTTTATAATCTTTAACTAGATTGTCTATTTGGTTTAACGATTCTAAAGAAATATTATTCTTAGCTTTTTCTAGCAAGAGTCTTTTAATTGCCCAGTTTTGAATATAGCTTTTTACCAATACAAGGCTGTCTACACTGCTTATATTTTTAGGTAATACGTTTACTAAATCTTTTTTAAAAAGCTTTCCCGTATTAACAGAAGCCACAACTTCTGAGGTATTTATTTCCTTTTCTTTCATTGTAAAAAAATCACAAGAAGAAAATAGTACTACACAAAATAGAAAAGCAAAATATTTCATCATTTATTTTCGTAAAATTTAATTAACTTTTTCAATTCCTTTTTATTCACCTTCACTTTACTTTTCTTTCTTAAATCTGCAATCCAATTTTTGTCTAAAAAGTTTTGGTAATCATTAATTACCTGTCCTTTAACACTATTTAAATCGGTTGTTGCATAAGTATCCGTTTGGCTCTCAAAGAACTTTTGCAAGCCAATTGAATCATTAGAAGACTTTGCCCAAATTTTTTCTTGCATCAATTCAAAAAGCAATAAACCATCTTCATACTCTTTTAAAGTATAGGCATATTCTGGTTCCGTATAAATTAAATTCTCTTTATAGTACGTAAGAATTTGATCTTCTTTAAACATTTCAAAAAGTTTAAAAACAGCTAAATGTCTTCTATTTCTAATATAGCTTATAAAAGTTTCTTGTGTAATATTTTTATCATTTATACTAATTAAAGTATTCTGTAATGAATCTTTTGGAATTGCTCTTAGATTTTTACGATCTAAAATCTTTTTAGCTTCCTCGTATTCTGTAATTGTGTACTCTTTTTTTAATTTATTTACAACTGCATCTTCAGACAACTGCATTCTAGAGCTCTTTTTTATTTTTTCTTTTAATTCAACTTTCATTTCATCAAAAGATTGAATAGGATGTCTTTTTAACAATTTAACAATATGCCAACCAAACTGACTTCTAAATGGTTTAGAAAAATCTGATACGTTTTCTAAGGCAAAAGCTGCATCATCAAATGATTTTACCATTTTCCCTGCTCCAAATTTACCTAACTTACCTCCATTATTTTTAGAACCAGGATCTTCTGAATATTTTTTGGCTAAATCTTCAAAAAGCTCTTTATTCTTTAATTTTACATAAATACTATCTATCTTCATTTTACCAACAGCAGTGGTGTCTCTTATTAAAATATGTGCTGCTTCAATTTCTCCTTTAGATTCTTTTATATCATCAACTTGCATAATATGATAGCCAAATTGTGTTTTAAATGGCATAGAAATTTCACCAACCTTAGTAGCATACGCGGCAACTTCAAAAGGATACACCATATTAAAAGCAGAGAAATAGCCTAAATTACCACCATTTCCTTTTCTGCCTGTTTTAGGATCGTCTTGCGCAGACCTATCTTCTGAATATTGTGCAGCTATTGCTTCAAATTTTTCACCTTTTATAATTCTTTCTCTTAGCTCTAAGATTTTATTATAAACCATTAAAGTATCTCTGGGAGATGCTTCTCTTGGCAGTCTCATTAAAATATGTTTTGCTTTTACCTTATTTTTTGTTCTAAAATAAGCCTCTTTTACCAATTGATCTATAAAAGTAGTGTCTTGTAAATAAGGTGCAGAAAGTTGGTTTTTATAAGACTCCATTTCTCTTTTATAAGAGGGCAACGTATCTAAATGAATAGCATAAGCTTCTTTTACTTTTAGCTTATAATTAATGTATAAGTCTAAATTATTTGTAATGCTTTTGGCTTCTTCATTATCTATAGCGTCTAAATTTTTTTCATAGATTCTTTTAAATTCAGAAACAGTTGTTTTTTCTCCATCTATTGTAATTAACGTTTTCTCTTTCTTTTGTGAGAAGACAGATATGGATGCAACTAAAACAAATAATAAAACTATTTTTTTCATAAACACTTAATTATAATGATATGATTCCTTTAATTTTTTCAGCTTTTAAATAATATGAAATTACTTTATCTGAACTTTCTATCTTTAATACGATAGAAACACTCACATATTTCCCTGTCTTAGACTTTTTTGTATTTATTACTGCTCCTGAGTCATTAAATAAATCTTCTACTTCTTGAACCTGATTACCATCTGTAGGCACAATAAATTTATACATATAATCTGCAGGAAAGCTAGTAGTATCATCTAATTGATCTTTTAACTTTGCGTAAAATTCTTTTTTATCACTCATAAAAATACTTTCTTAAATCTAAATTAATTATAGATAACAAGCCACAAAATTACATTAAAAATTAGTTTTATAAAGAGATTCATTTATTTTTGTGAAATGCAACAAAAAATAGTCTTAATAGGTGGACCTGGAACAGGAAAAACTTCCGTTATAAATGAATTAACAAATAGAGGGTGTTTTTGTATGCCCGAAATTTCTAGAGAAGTAACCTTAGAAGCACAAAAAAAAGGAATAGATCAACTGTTCTTAACAGAACCTTTATTGTTTAGTCAAATGCTTTTAGAAGGCAGAGAAAAACAATTTATAGAAGCAAATAATAACAATAAAGAACTTGTTTTTTTTGATAGAGGAATTCCGGATGTCCATGCATATATGGACTTTTTTAAAACCGACTACCCATCAACTTTTTTCGAAAAAAGCAATCTTTACAAATACACTAAAATTTTTCATTTTGCTCCCTGGAAAGAGATACACACCACTGATAATGAACGCTATGAATCTTTTGAAGAAACATTAGAAATTGACAAGTTTTTAATAAAATCTTATACAGATTTAGGATACGCAATAATTAATGTTCCATTTGGAAATTTAAAAGAAAGAACCGATTTTGTTATGAATTCGCTTGCTTGCGAATTATGATTTCGCCAAAAGAAATATTAAAAAAATATTGGGGCTTTTCTGAATTTAGACCACAACAAGAAGAAATAATTACGGCATCTTTAGCTCAAAAAGATGTCATTGCATTACTGCCAACAGGTGGTGGAAAATCTATCTGCTTTCAAATTCCGGCTTTGGCAAAAGAAGGTGTCTGTTTGGTTATTTCACCTTTAATTGCTTTAATGCAAGATCAAGTAGAAAACTTAACTCAAAAAGGAATAAAAGCCACAACCATTAAATCTGGTGCTACACAAGATGAAATGATAACGTTGTTTGACAATGTTAAATTTGGAGGCATAAAATTCTTATATCTTTCTCCAGAAAGGTTGCAGTCCTATTTTATTCAACAGAAAGTAAAAGAATTAAACGTTAATTTAATTGCTATTGATGAAGCACATTGTATTTCTGAATGGGGACATGATTTTAGACCTTCATACAGAAACATCAATATCTTAAGAGAGTTAAAACCAAATATTCCTTTTATCGCTTTAACAGCAACAGCAAACCAAAAAGTTCTTAGTGATATTGAAAAAAACCTTGAATTAAAAGAACCGCTACTTTTTAAAAAATCTTTTTATAGAGAAAATTTAGCCTATCAAATATTTACTATTGAAGATAAATTACAACGTTTACTTCAAATATTTACAAAAACAAAAACTCCGGCAATTGTTTATGTCAATTCTAGAAAAAAAACGACTCAGATAGCCTCATTTTTAAACGCAAATAACTTTAAAAGTTCTTTTTATCACGGTGGATTATCATCCGTAGAAAAAAATATTTCCTTTGAAAACTGGATGACAGAAAAAACACCTATTATGGTGGCAACAAATGCCTTCGGAATGGGAATTGACAAAGCAAATGTTGGTTTGGTTATTCATTTAGACTTACCTACAAGTATAGAAAATTACGTACAAGAAACTGGTAGAGCTGGTAGAAGTGGTAAAAAATCGTTTGCGGTTTTGTTATTTAATAAAAGTGATATTTTATTATTTAAAGATCGATTAGAAAAAACACTGTTAAGCATTACAGAAATTAAAGAAATACATAAAAAATTATATCAATATTTTAGAGTTTCTATAGGTGAATTAAACGAAGAATCGCATTCTTTTAATCTTTTAGAATTTTCTAAAAAATATAATTACTCCGTATTAAAAGTAGATACTGCTCTTAAAATATTATCCAACAACGGAATTATAGAAATTAGCAATCTATATAACAAAAAATCTACGTTGCAATTTATTGTAAACAGTAAAACGGTATTAAATTATCTAGATAAAAATTCAATTATTAAAAATTTTACCAACTCTATATTAAGAACCTATGCTGGTTTATTTGAGGAAGAAGTAAAGATTGATGAATTTTTTATCGCAAAAAAAGCGGGTTTAACCACTAACCTTGTTTTAGCAAATTTTGAACGTTTAGAAAACGATAATATCATTGCATATAAGCCTGTAAAAAATGATGCCGAACTTGTTTTTTTATTACCTAGAGAAGATGATTACACCATAAATAGGTGCTCTAGAGAAATGAAGCAATTCATCCATCAGAAAAAACAAAAATCTGAAGATTTAATTGCTTTTGTAAATAACAATTCCGTTTGTAGAAGTAATCAGGTTTTAAGTTATTTTGATGAAATAAAAACAGAAAAATGTGGTATTTGCGATGTTTGTATTTCAGAAAACAGAAAGCCTACTAAAAATTTATCATCAGAAATAATGCTACTTTTAAAGAATAAGCAAGTTTTATCATCCCAAGAAATTAGTGCTTCTTTAGTAGCAGATGAAAAAGACATTTTAATACATTTGCGACAACTATTAACAGATGATAAAATAAAAATTAATCATCAGAATAAATACCAATTAATCCACTAATTATGAAAGATATGCGTATTGTTTTTATGGGAACTCCAGATTTTGCTGTTACTATTTTAAAGCATTTGGTAGAAAATGATTATAATGTAGTTGGTGTTATTACAGCGGCAGACAAACCAGCAGGAAGAGGACGAAAATTAAATGAATCTGCCGTAAAAAAATATGCAACTTCTGTAAATTTACCGGTTTTACAACCTACCAATTTAAAAAACGAAGCTTTTAATATAGAATTAAAAAATTTAAATGCTGATGTACAAATTGTAGTTGCTTTTAGAATGTTACCAAAAATAGTTTGGCAAATGCCTAAATATGGTACTTTTAATTTACACGCTTCTTTACTACCAGAATATAGAGGTGCAGCACCTATACATTGGGCAATTATAAATGGAGAAACTAAAACGGGTGTAACTACTTTTTTTATTGATGATAAAATTGATACCGGAGAAATTATCTTACAAAAAGAAATAGCGGTTTCGGAAACAGAAACAGTTGGTACGCTACATGATAAATTAATGTTTTTAGGAGCCGATTTAGTTGGTAAAACAATAGACCTAATTGCTACAGAAAAAGTAAACACTACAAAACAACCAGATTTAGAAGAGAAATCTGCATCTAAATTAAATCCAGAAAATTGCAGAATAGATTGGACAGATTCTTTAGACAACATCTATAATAAAATTAGAGGTTTAAATCCTTTTCCAGCATCTTGGACTATCATTAAAAATGAAGAAGAAGAAATAACTGCTAAAATTTATGCCATTAGAAAAGAAATAGAAGAAGAAGTTCATGTTTTTGAAATTGGTAAAATTATAGCGACTAAAAAAGAATTAAAAGTGGCTGTTCATGGCGGTTTCATTATTATTGATGAAATAAAACTATCAGGAAAGAAAAAAATGGATGCCAAAAGTTTATTAAATGGCTATACTTTCTCGCCAGAAGCAAATGTCTTCTAAAGCCTTTATCTGTAAGGTTTTTACAGGTTTTTGTGTTTTACAACTACCTTTATTAACAATTTACACATATTTATTAACAAAAAGGTGCTTTTTTTGCACTCAAATTTGCGTAAACCCTTAATCCATCTATATTTGTTAAGCTATTAAGCAAAAAATATTCAATTAATATTAAAAAATTTATTTATTATGAACAAGTCAGATTTAATCGATGCAATGGCTGCTGATGCAGGAATTTCTAAAGTAGCAGCTAAAGCGGCATTAGAATCTTTTACAGACAATGTAACTTCTGCTTTAAAAGGTGGTGATAAAGTTGCTTTAGTTGGTTTTGGTACATTCTCTGTTTCTAACAGAGCTGCTAGAACAGGAAGAAACCCTCAAACAGGAAAAACTATTGAAATTGCTGCTAAAAACGTAGCTAAATTTAAAGCTGGAGCTGGTTTAAGCGACGCTGTAAACTAAAACATATAGTTTTAAAGTATATAAAAAGCTCTCTTTTTTAAGAGGGTTTTTTTTTATGCTTTTTTTTATTATATTTAACATATCTTTTTTAAATCAAAAATTTGAAACTAAATAAAGGAAAATTATTAATTGCAGAACCAGCTATTTTAAATGATAGCGCTTTTAATAGAACTATAGTCTTATTAACAGAACATACCTCAAGTAATTCTGTTGGGTTCATTTTAAATAGACCTTTAGAGTATACTATTAATGATTTACTGCCAGAAATTGATTGTAATTTCCCGGTATATCAAGGTGGCCCTGTAGAACAAGATAACTTGTACTTTGTACATAAGGTACCACAACTCCTTCCAGACAGTATAGAGGTTGCTAACGGAATATTTTGGGGAGGCAGTTTTGAGTGTTTAAAAGACTTATTAAATAATGACACCCTAAAAGCATCAGACATTCGTTTTTTCTTAGGATATTCTGGTTGGGAAAAAGAACAACTAGACCAAGAAATGAATCAAAATTCTTGGTTTGTAGGTGACAATGATTTTGAAAATATTTTTTCTATGGATGATGAAAACCTCTGGAAAAATAAATTATTACAAAAAGGAGGTAATTATAAGCTTTGGGCAAACGCTCCTAGTGATTTCAATTTAAATTAAATACCTGTAATTTGTAATACTTTTAAATTACCTGCTATTTTATTTCCTATTTCCGTAGTAAACACTTTTTTCTTATAACCAGTAACTGGTTGTACACCAATAATTGCATTTGTTATAAATACTTCATCAGCTTTTTGTATTTCAAAAGGTGATATTGACGTTTCCTCTAGCGTAAAATCTTTATTTTTAGATAAAATCTCTATTACCTTATTACGGGCAATCCCTTTTATACAACCTTCAGAGAGTGCAGGCGTTTTAATAACATTTCCTTTAATTACAAATATATTTCCATTAGTAACCTCTACTACTCCCTTTTTTTCATTTAATAAAATACAATTGTCTAAATCATTTTCATCAGCAAAAATACTAGCTAAAGTATTCAGCATTCTATTATTGGTTTTTATGGTTGATAAAAGCCCTGAATAATTGTAAAAATCTTTATAAACATCTAAAGAGTATGATTCTTTTATCTGATAAGAGCTTTCGGTAGCTTCTATAGTGTAATCTATTTTATTGGTTTTAGGTGTATACAAACCACCGTCTTTTCTAAAAACATTTAATCGGACTCTATACGTATTTGCATCCTTTTGAGTTGCAACTGTTTTTAAAATTTCTTGTTCTAAAAATTCTAGCGTAAACTCCATAGGAATTTTCATACGTAACATTCTCATAGAGGCCATTAATCTAAAATAATGATCTTCCCAAAAAACTACTTTTTTATGCATCACTTTTACAGTTTCAAAAATGGCATCACCATATTTAAAAGCTCTATTTTCTGATGATAATTTTATATTTTCTGGACTTATTAACGCTCCATTAAAGTTAATCATAAATACATTTTTTTAGAGTTGCAAAATTAATGTTTTTTAAAATATTTTAGCATAAAAAAACTCAACAATAATGTTGAGTTTTTTATTTTAATAATATGTGTTAAACCACAAAGAATGCAACGTTTTTTAACTGAATAATACAGTGCTGCCAATACATACTAAAACCTATGCTCCAATTGTGTGTCTTAATTCATCTATCTGATTTTCCCATAGTTGTTTTGACTCTTCTACTTCATCTTCATCATCTGCAAAATCTGTAATAATTAAAGAAACATCTTTAGTTAATGCATCAACTTGAATCTTAATTTCAAAATAACTGTCATCTCCTTCACTCTCTACCCATTTAAAACGGACTCTATCATCTGTTTTTTTTGTGATTAACTCTGCAATCTCTTCTTCTCCTTCCCAAGTAAAGCTATATTCTTTACCTCTAGAGTTCACTTTATCTGCAAACCACTCTTGCAAATTAGAAGGTGATGAGATGTACTGATACAACATGTGAGGCGATGCGTGAATAGCTATTTCTAGTTCGAATTTTATTTTATCCATTATTATTTTCTTAGGTTGACAATATAGTTATTAATTCTTTTTAAAAAAAATTTAAAACAGTTCTTGCCAGTTTGTAAAATTCTATTATATTTGCAGCCTCAAAACCATGGCGAGGTAGCTCAGTTGGTTAGAGCGCAGGATTCATAACCCTGAGGTCACGGGTTCAAATCCCGTTCTCGCTACAAGTATAGTACGAAAAGTCAAGATTTATATCTTGACTTTTTTTGTTTAGGTACAACATAGGTACAACAAATTGATTTTTTTTACTCATCATAGTAGAACAATACAAATTACCTTAAAAGCTATTAATTGCTATAATAAGCATTCAAAACAAGACATCTTTGTGTCAATATTCTTATTTAAAAAAAAATAACCTCTTTATTTCTATATACATACTCTTTTTAAATTTATTTTTTTTTTAAAACTTCATGACTTACTGTGAATTGATTTCAAATTGTATTTTTACGTGAGCAATCACAAGCTTCTTTACGTTCCTCCTTACTCTCACTATGTTGTGAATTGATTTCAAATTGTATTTTTACGTGAGCAATCACAAGGGCGGGAATCCAAACCACAATGAGAGGTTGGTTGTGAATTGATTTCAAATTGTCTTTTTCTCCTTTGATACCAAGCAATAGAATTTCATCTGCTACCACTTCCGTAACATATCGTTTTTCACCTTCTTTGGTTTCGTAAGAACGGGACGTTAATTTACCTTCAATTGCAACTTCTTTTCCTTTGCCAACATATTCCGCAACTATTTCAGCAATTTTCCCCCATGCTACAATAGCATGCCATTGGGTATTTTGTACTTTTTCTCCATCTGAGTTTTTATAAAACTCATTCGTTGCCAATGAAAAATTAACAACTTTTTTCCCATCCTCTAGGGTCTTAACTTCGGGTACATTTCCTACATTCCCGATTAACTGTACTTTGTTTTTTAGTGTGCTCATAATAATATATTTAAAGATTAATTAAACCCTATCTGAACTATTCAGACAGTTTGCTATTATTTTTTTTTGAAGTGATTTACTTATTATATCTAGAGCGTTTTCCTTTTTTGTTTTTTTTGGTGCCGCTTCCTTTTTGATGTTTTTGTATGATTTCATAAGTTTTCATTTTGATTTACTTCCCATAGTGCCTTCGCTGTTTCCTTTTTTTGTTGCTGATACATTTTCATTATTTTGAATTGAGAAAGACTTATAAAAAGTGAGGCGCAGCAAAACGGTTTATGCAGTCTGTTCAACTTCAAAATCTTGGTATTTTGCTGTCAAAAAAGGAAGAAATAGTGAGGTCTGGACTTTAATCGAGATATCTATGTGAAGTACAAAAACATAGGAAGTGGCTCCAAATGATAAAATAATATTCCTATGTAGCGGAGGCATTCATAATTTTTGCTCAGGAATGAAGTGCACCATTCAGCGGTAGCAGAATGGGTAACGAAATGGAAAGCGAGAATTATGAATTGTGTCCAAGACTTTTTTAGAGAAGCTTTTTTTACGAAATGAAGCTTTTCGCGAAATGCAGAAAAATGTGCTGAACGAGGTCTAAAACAATAAAAATGTACTTCAATGGGTCTTGAATACTTACAAAGATATCATCCGAAAAAAAATAACTAACATTATTAAACACCAAGTTTTTAAAATTTATTTTTTTTTATAAATAATATGAAAATTAGCCGATTCTAAGTATTATATCAATTAAAAAACTCATCTTTTCACTAGAATTAAACTGTACAAACACCTAAAACACTTCCTTTATTAATATAAATTTCTTTACTTGTAGAGAGAATAGTTTTAAACATGAATAACAATCTATTACACACTGTAATACAAAAGATTAACACTATCTGTCAAGTTGTATCTGTACAACACTAAATTCTATAATTATATTAAACCAAAGCAAATATGAAGGGAAAATACAATCTTTTTAAAACTGTCAGAAAATTGTTAATGTTAACATTTATTTCTGTGGTATTTTTTTCATGTAAAAAAGAAACTACACAAAATGAAGTTTGGAGTTCAAAATCAGATATCTTGTTTTTAGATTTCGAAAAAGAAGACATTAATAACAATTTCATTGACATAAAAGGAAGTCACAAAATTGTTAAAAATAATAGAAATCATGCATTAGAAATTTCCTTTAAAAAAGATGAAAAAATTACAGGAGTTAAATTAACACCGAAAAATAATTTCAAATTAAATAAAAGCAAAAAATATAGTTTAGTTTTTGATGCAAAAAGTTTAGGGGACGAAACTACTTTTTTAACAGTTTATGCCGAAAACGGAAATGGAGAAAGAGTAAGAAGAATTACAAACATTGATACAGGTGAATTCAAATCATATTTCTTTGAACTCACCTCAAATAAAACTGACATAAATAGTGGTTTAAGAGATACTCCTAAAGCTTGGAAAACCGAAGCAACTCATATGAAAATTAGTGGACTTCTATATAATATGGATTTTTCTGAAATAGCAGGAATAGACTTTTTTAGATTAGAAGGTTTAAAAGACAAAACTATTTTAGTTGATAATATTAGAATTGTAGAAAGCCCAGAAAGAGATCCAAATTTTTTAAAAGGAATTGTAGATAAATTTGGGCAAAATGCAAAAAGAGATTTCCCTATAAAAGTACATTCTGATGAAGAACTAAAGAAAATTGCTGATGTAGAATTAAAATCTTTAGCAGAATATACGTTAATGTCAGATAGAAGCCAATATGGTGGATGGAAAGATGGTCCTAAATTAGATGCAACGGGTTATTTTAGAAAAGAAAAAGTTGATGGAAAATGGGCTTTAATAGATCCAGAAGGTTACTTATATTTTTCAATTGGTTTAGCAAATGTACGTATGGCAAACACTACAACGTATACAGGTATCGATTATACAGATGAAAAATTATATCATAGAGACCCGGAAGATGTAACTCCTGAAGACTCTAAAGGTATTATAGAAATACCTACAGAAACCATGAAAACAGCTCATGTAGTTAATAAACTTAGAAATGACATGTTTCTTGAATTACCAAAAATTGATGATGCTCTAGCTAATCATTATAGTTATAGAAGAGAATCTCATTTTGGGCCTATAGAACATGGACAAACATATAGTTTTTATAGAGCGAACTTAGAACGTAGATATGGAGAAACAAGCAAAAATTCTTTTTTTGATAAATGGTTAGAAGTTACAGAAAACAGAATGCGTAATTGGGGATTCACGTCCTTTGGAAACTGGATTGACCCAGCATTTTATCACAGAAATAACTTACCTTATTTTGCTAACGGATGGATTATTGGAGATTTTCAAAAGGTATATTCTGGTTCGGATTATTGGGGACCAATGCCAGATCCTTTCGATCCAGAATTTGAAAGAAGAGTAATAAAATCAATTGATGTTGTTTCTAAAGAAGTCGAAAACAATCCTTGGTGTATGGGTGTTTTTGTTGATAACGAAAGAAGTTGGGGGAATGAAAGTTCTACAAAAGCACATTATGGATTGGTTTTAGATGGTTTATCTAAAGGAAAAGATAGCTATTTAAAGCAACAGTTTATGACTATTTTAAAGACTAAGCACAAAACTATTGGAAACTTAAATAAAGCTTGGAAAACAAATATAGCTAGTTGGAAAGAACTTGAAAAAGGTGTTGATTATAAAAAACAAAATGAATTTCCTGAAGGTATGGTGGCAGATTTTTCTGTAATGCTCACAGCTTTTGCTACCAAATATTTTAAAACTGTTCATGATATTTTAGAAGATAAAATGCCAAACTATATGTACATGGGATGTCGTTTTGCTGTTTGGGGAATCACAAAAGAAGTTCGTGAATCTGCAGCTAAATATGTTGATGTTTTTAGTTACAATCATTACAAAGAAGGTATTGGTACTAAGTACTGGAAATTTTTAGAAGAAATAGATATGCCAACCATTATTGGAGAATTTCACATGGGAGCACCAGATTCTGGGTTATTTCATTCTGGTTTAGTTCATGCAGCAGATCAAAAAGATAGAGCTAATATGTGGGCAGATTATGCAAACTCTGCAATAGACAACCCATATTTTGTAGGAGTACATTGGTTTCAATATTTAGATTCTCCACTTACTGGTAGAGCCCACGATGGTGAAAATTATAATGTAGGTTTTGTCTCTAATACAGATATTCCTTATCCACCAATGATTAAAAAAGCAAAAGAAGTAAATTCAAATTTATATACAAGAAGGTTTGGTAAAAAAATAAAAAAGTAATTAAAAAATGAAACGTTTACTTAAAACAAAATCGAAACAATTATTAGCCCTTGGGTTTCTATTAATTTCTCTTATCAGTTGTAATAAAGGTAAAGAGAAAAACAATCCTATAAAATTTATAGACGTAACTAAAGAAGTCCATTTAAATACAGAAAAAAACTGGAAATATGGCGGACCAACTATCGCAGACATCAACAATGATGGAAAATATGATTTACTTTTAGGTAATCATGACAACACACCTATTCAATTATTTTGGGCACAAGAAAACAATACTTTTAAAGAACAAAAAGGGCTTTTCCCAAAAGCAGATTTACATGGAATGGCTGCAGGTGATTATGATAAAGATGGTGATTTAGATTTGCTAATTTCTTTAGGAGGCGGAAACGGGTCAACACCACAACCTCAACGCTTGTTACGTAATGATAATGGGAAATTTGTGGATGCTACAGAAGAAACTGGGTTATCAGAAATGGGAGCTCGTGGTCGTTCTGTAAGATGGATAGATTTAGATAATGATGGTGATTTAGATTTTCTTCAAATTAATGCAGAACAAATGGTCAATGAAGAAATTCCAAGAAATCTATTATTCGAAAATAATGGAAACGGAACATTTACTTATAAAAAGAGTGAAGCTTTTGAACAAATTAATGCAGAACGTTTACTAATTACAGATTTTAACAATGATGGAATACTAGATTTACTAACATTTTCTCCTTATGCTGCCGCAGAATTTTGGAAAGGAAATAACGATTTTTCATTTACCAACTTATCTAAAGAATGGTTACCTAAAGAGTTACAGAATATAGACCAGATGAGTACTGCTGCACAGGCAGACATAGATAATGATGGTGATTTAGATTATTATTTAGCAAGAGGTAAAAGTTATTATCAAATTGCAAATAATTCTATTTCTTTTGATGAAAAACTGAAACGATTAGATTTAAGAGATGAAGGAAACAAAAGTCATGATGGTATAACTTTTTATGCGGATGCAGCTATACAACTTTCCGATTTTTATCGTTTTCCTAGAGGCCCTGAAAAACCAAGTATTCCGTTGTTTATTGGAAGTTCTAAAACCGAACATAAAATGCCTTTTGACATTCAAAAAGTAACGCAAAATGAAGCGAATGGATTTCCCGAAAATTTAGACAAAAGCGGATGGTACTTAGGCTATTTGGGTGAAGGAAAATGGCGTTTAGAATGGTTATTAAAAACCAATTTAGCATGGGATGTGAGAGCATCTGTTGTTGGTGTTACAAAAGTAGTACCAGATTGGACTCCTCAAGACTTGGGTGTTCCAGATGTTTTGTTGATTAATGAAGGAACTCATTTTATAGATGGGTCTAAACATTTGCCTAAAGAAAGCTTGGAAAACAATTGGGGAATAACTACAGGAGATTTTGACAACGATGGCTTTAATGATTTCTTCTTATATCGTTTTGGTGGTTTAATCCAAAGAAGTGAAGACGTGATTTTTAAAAATAAAGGAAACTTAGAGTTTGAATCTATTTTAACACATGGAGCAAACAATATTCCATCTAAATCTCATGGAGATATGGGGGCAACTTTCGATTATAATTTAGATGGTAAAATAGATATTTTAAGTGGAGATGATGATAATGGACAATGGCATTTATACGAGAACGAAACAGTTTCTGTAAACAATTATGCCCTATTTAGAGTTGGTAATTCTAAATCTAATGTAGATGCTTATGGCGCTAAAGTTTACATAACAACAAAAATTGGAAAACAATTCAAACTTATTGGTTCTAGTAGTGCTTCTCATGCTCAAAGCTTTTTAAATACTGTTCATTTTGGTCTAGGAAAAGAGAAAGTAATTGAGAAAGTAGAAGTGGTTTGGAGAAGTGGAGAAAAATCAACTCTTACCAATTTAAAAGCAAACAAAATCTATCAATTTTAAATAAGATGAAACAAATTAGACTAGAAATAGAAAACAAAGTTGGCTATATCGTTATTAACAAACCAAAAGCCAACAGTTACGACCTTGATTTTATGACCTCTTTATCAGAAATTATTGATGAAGCAAATCGTAATAACAATGTAAAAATAATAGCCATAAAAAGCGAATTAGAAAAGTTCTTTTGTGCAGGAGCAGATGTAAAGGTTTTTCAACAAAATTCTGTTGCTGAAAACAAAAAGATGGTTATACAAGCCAACTTGGTAGCCTACAAAATTTCTAAAAGCCCTAAAATAGTAGTTGCTTTATTAGATGGTCATACTTTAGGTGGTGGTTTAGAACTGGCATTAGCTTGCGATATTCGTTTGGCAAGTGATGGTCAATATTTAATAGGGTTACCAGAAATCAATTTAGGATTGATGCCAGGAAATGGTGGAACTCAAAGATTAATCAGAATTGTAAACCAAAGTAAAGCTTTAGAAATTTTAATTTCAGGAGAACCAATCATAGCAAAACAAGCTTTTGATATTGGATTGGTAAATCAATTATATGCTAAAGAAAATTTTAAAGAGCAATCTAAATCTTATTTAGAAAAATTAGCAAAAGGACCATTATTGGCAATGATAGCCATTAAAGAATCTGTTCATAAAGGAATAGAGCTCTCTCTTGAAGAAGGATTAAAATTAGAGACACAATTAGCAGATGGATTGTATGATACTCCAGATGCACAAGAAGGATTAAAAGCCTTCGTAGAAAAAAGAAAAGCAATCTTTAACTAAAAATAGTATTTATGGAAACAACAGTATACAGATGTTACATTAACGGAGAGTGGATTGAAAAAAGTTCAGGAGAAAAGATTGATGTAGAAAACCCAGCAAATGGAGAAGTATTTGCTGAAATTTACTCGAGTAGTTTAGACGAAGTACAACAAGCATTAGAAGCTGCTGATAAAGCGCAATTTGCTTGGCAAATGTTACCAACTCAAGAGCGTGCAAATTATTTGTATAAAATTGCAGAGAAGTTAGAAGAAAGAAAAGAGCATTTTGCCAAGTTACTGGTAATGGAACAAGGAAAAACTCTTGTAGAAGCTCGTTACGAAGTTGATGATACTATAAGATATATGACGTATTCTGCTGAAGCAGGAAGACGTATACAAGGTGCTATTTTTCCTTCAGACCAACCTAACGAACAACTTACTATACACAAAGTTCCTTATGGAGTTACGGTAGGTTTAATGGCTTTTAATTATCCTTTGGCTTTAATTGGACGTAAAATTGGTCCTGCTTTAATTACAGGAAATACAATGGTTATAAAACCATCAGAATTAACACCAATAACTGCATCTGAATTTTGTAAAATAATTGATGAAGTTGGCTTACCAAAAGGAGTTATTAGTATGGTTGTTGGTCATGGACATACTGTTGGTGCTGCATTAGTAGAAAATCCAATTACGAGGTTAATTTCTATGACTGGAAGCACAAGAGCAGGACAAGCTATTTACAAAGGTGCTTCGCAAAACGTGGCAGGATTAGTATTAGAATTAGGTGGAAAAGCGCCTTTTATAGTTTTAGAAGATGCTGATATTGACAAAGCTGTTGAAGCTGCTGCTATATCTCGTTATGCAAATTGCGGACAAGTATGTATTTGTAATGAAATGGTTTTTGTTGATGAAAAAATTGCAGACGAGTTTACAGAAAAATTAATAAAAAGAGTTCAAAAAATTACAGTAGGTAACCCAATGACAGATGTAAACATGGGACCAAGTTTAAGCGCTGCTGCCTTAAAAAGAATCGATGAAGTTGTTCAAAAAAACATAGCACAAGGAGCAGAATTAGTTTTAGGTGGTAAAAGACCAGAAGGTAAAGAATTTGAAAAAGGAAATTGGTATGAACCAACCATTTTAACAAATGTAAAACCAGGTGATGCAACCGTGCAAGAAGAAATGTTTGGACCGGTTTTACCAATTGTTAAAATTAAAGGTTTTGAACACGCTAAAGAATTATTAAATAAACGAGATGATAGTTTATCTGCTTATTTATATACAGAAAATCATAAATTAATAATGCGATCTATTCAAGAGTTTGAAATAGGAACCATTTTTATTAACAAACAAATTGTAGGCTACATTCAAGGGCATCATTCTGGTCATAAAAAAGCTGGTATTGGTGGTGAAGATGGAGTTTACGGTATCGAACAGTATTTACAGAAACGAACAATTTACATGAGTTACGAATAAATTATAAACCTTCCATAACTAACGTCAATCAATAGGAAATGACTCAATGGAAGCCACATGTAACCCATAAAAACAAATAATATTAGTACATGAAACAATTAAAAGGAATAACTTGGAATCACAGTAGAGGATTTACATCAATTGTAGCCGCTGCCCAACGTTTTACAGAATTAAACCCAGATGTTGAAATCGTTTGGGAGAAAAGATCATTGCAAGCATTTGCAGATGAACCAATTAATGAATTAGCAAAACGCTACGATTTTTTAATTATTGACCATCCTTGGACTGGCTTTGCTGCTAGAACAGAAGTAATTTTACCATTAAATAAATTTTTATCAGATGAATACTTAAAAGACCTAGCAGTAAACACTGTTGGTAAATCTCATGAAAGTTATTCTATAAAAGGAAAACAATGGGCTTTAGCTATTGATGCTGCTACACCTGTTGCAGCGAGCAGACCAGATTTGTTCGAGAAATTAAATTTAAAATTCCCAGAAACTTTTGATGATTTAATAGAATTGTCAAAAACAGGAATGGTTGCAATTCCAGGAATCCCACAAGATACTTTAATGAGTTTCTATATGATTTGCTCTACACTTGGTGAAGATGTTTGTACTTCTGATAAAGAAGTTATTTCAGAAAAAACTGGAATAAAAGCACTTCAAATATTAAGAGCTCTTGGTAAAAATATCAAAAAGGAAAATTATGATTGGAATCCTATTAAAGTATATGAAGCAATGACTTTAACGGACGATTATATTTATAGTCCTTTCGCTTATGGTTACACCAATTATTCTCGTGAAGGCTATGCTAGAAAGCATTTAAAGTTTCATGATATGGTTGCAATTGATAATCAAAAATTAATAACAACTTTAGGAGGTACTGGATTAGCTATTTCTGCAAATACTGAGCATCAAGAAATTGCTGGTAAATTTGTAGAATATGTAGGTTCAGAAGCAACTCAAAAAGGTGTGTTTTTTGATAACGGAGGTCAACCAGGACATAGACAAGCTTGGTTAGATAAGCGTGCAAATGATTTAACAGATAATTTCTTTAAAGATACTTTACCAGCGTTAGATAGAGCTTTTTTACGCCCAAGATATCATGGTCATATGTATTTTCAAGATAGAGCTGGTGCGCCAATTAGAGAGTATATGATGAATGGAGGAGATGAACAACAGCTATTAAAAGATTTAAATGAGTTGTATTTAAAATCATTAAAAGAATAACTATGAAATTACCTTTAGAAGGCATTTTGGTATTAGAATTCTCTCAATTTATGGCTGGACCATCTGCAGGATTAAGATTAGCTGATTTAGGTGCAAGAGTTATCAAAATTGAAAGACCTGGTTCTGGTGAAGCAGGAAGAGGTATTGCTTTAAAAAACTTATTTTTAGATGGCAGTAGTTTGGTATTTCATACCGTAAATAGAAATAAAGAATCTTATACTGCCAATTTAAAAGATGCAGATGATTTAGATCGTGTTAAAAAATTAATAGAACAAGCTGATGTTATGACACATAATTTCCGTCCAGGAGTTATGGAGAAAATTGGCTTAGATTATAAAACGGTTCAGAATATAAACTCAAAATTAGTGTATGCATCTGTTACTGGTTATGGTACAGAAGGTGAATGGGTTAAAAAACCAGGTCAAGATTTATTAATTCAGGCGATGTCTGGTTTTGCAAAGTTAACAGGAGATAAAGATGATAATCCAACTCCTGTTGGTGCTGCTGTTTCCGATTTAATTACGGGAACACATTTGGCTCATGGAATTTTATCAAGTCTTTTAAAACGTATCAAAACGAATAAAGGGGCTTTGGTTGAAGTGAGTTTATTAGAATCTACACTAGACCTTCAATTTGAAGTTATTACCGGCTATTTAAGTGATAATAATCAAAAACCAAATAGAGCTAAACAAGGAAATGCACATGCATATTTAGGCGCTCCTTATGGCGTTTATCAAACAAAAGATGGTTATTTATCTTTAGCAATGGGCTCTTTAACAAATTTAGCTAACATTCTTAACATTTCACAATTAGCATCTTATTCTGACCCCAATTCTTGGTATGAAAAACGAGATGAAATAATGGATGTTCTTCGTGCTTTTTTAATCGAAAAAAACACACAAGATTGGTTAGATATTTTAGAACCTAAAGGAATTTGGTGTTCTGATGTTTTTGATTATAAAAAATTATTGAACCATGAAGCATATGATGTTTTAAAAATGGATCAAAAATTACCATTAATTTCTGGCGAAGAAATACACACAACACGCTGCCCAATAAGATTAAATGATGAAAGGCTTTTTAATAAAAAAGCAGCACCAAGAGTTGGACAAAATACAGAAGCAATTATTAAAGAATTTAATCTATAAATAGGATGAAACCATTAGAAGATATATTAGTTATAGATTTAAGTCAGTTTTTATCTGCACCTTCTGCTACTTTACGTTTAGCAGATTTGGGAGCAAGAGTTATTAAAGTAGAGCGCCCTAAAACTGGAGACATTAGTCGTCAATTACATGTTTCTAATCTAAAGATGAATAATGAATCTCCTTTATTTATAGCTGTTAATAGAAATAAAGAAAGTTTTGAAGCAGATTTAAAAAACGAAGTAGATAAACAACGTGTTTTAAAATTGATTGCAAAAGCAGATGTTTTAGTTCATAATTTTAGACCTGGTGTTGTAGAACGTTTGGGTTTTGATTATGAAACTATTAAAAAAATAAATCCAAAAATTGTTTATGGAAATATTTCAGGTTATGGAGATGAAGGTCCTTGGAAATCTAAACCCGGACAAGATTTACTTGTGCAATCATTATCTGGTTTAACCTGGTTAAATGGGAATGATGGAAGTGGCCCTACACCTGTAGGAATTGCTATTGCAGATATTTTATCTGGCTCTCATTTAGTACAAGGTATTTTGGCTGCTTTAATTAAAAAAGGCAAAACAGGTATCGGTACAAAAATTTCTGTAAGCATGTTAGAATCTATTATAGATTTTCAATTTGAATCTATTACCACGTTTTATCATGATGGAGGAGAACCAACTGTTCGTCCAAAGAGTAATAGTGCACATGCTTATTTAGGCGCTCCTTATGGTGTTTATAAAACACAAAACGGCTATTTCGCTTTAGCAATGGGCTCTATTCCTTTTATTGGAGAATTAATTGGTTGCAATGAATTAGCCGAGTATCCAGAACCAGCAAGTTGGTTTACAAAACGTGATGAAATAAAAACGATTTTAGCCAACAAATTAAACACCAATACTACAGAACATTGGCTTTCAATTTTAGAGCCAGCAGACATTTGGTGTGCTAATGTTATGGATTGGGAAACACTTTTTAATCAAGATGGATTTAAATCTTTAGACATGATTCAGAATGTAAGAATGGGTGATGGATATGAGTATAAGACAACAAGGTGTCCAATAAAGATTGATGGTGAGTATTTTACATCAACCCTAGGATCTCCAAGTTTAGGTGAACATACAGATAAAATATCTCAAGAATTTTTAGCCTAAAATTACAGACATTATTTTATTTATTCGAAAAAGTAAACCTCTCTATAAATAAGAGAGGTTTACTTTTTTTTATTACTTAGAAACTATTTCTAAAGGAAGAATTTCATCTTCATACATATCTCCATCGCTAGAAGTAAAAGTGACTCTAAGTTGATAAAAATGGTTTTCTTGTAATTGGTTAGACGGAATATAATCTTTCAATGAAAAAGTCATATTTGCTGTTCCACTTGTTGTTTTTAACGCTTCTTTATTTACAAGAACCACATCTTTTACAGGTATCCATTTACTTTTAAAATGACGTAACCAAAAACGAATTCCGCCTTCATCTGCCGAAATCACTTTGTTTCCAGATCCTGCATGATATTTAACAGTCACTTTTAAATTATCACTCACTTTTATCTGGTGATTCCCATACTTTTCCTTGTTTAGTATTTTAACATAAGGTGCAGTATAAGGAGCAACCGTAACTTTAATTTCTGATGAAATAGAATTGTCTTTTGAAGATGCTTTTACAATTGCTTTTCCTGGTTTAATTGGGTTTGCATTACCATTTTTATCAACAGTAAGAATATTTGTATTACTAGATGTCCAAATAATTTCAGAATTGGTCTTATTTTTTGGTAAAACGCTTACGTCTAGAGTTTTATTTTTCCCTTTATATAATTCTATTTTTTCTGTTTTAAAAGAGATTGAAGTAACTGGTGAGTTTTTATTAGAATCAATATTTACATAATCAGTATTGTAAATATTGTTCGCTTCTTTGTTTTTAAACGCTACAGTTTCTCCATTTCTCCATCTAACTTTAATACTTTTTATTTCAGATTCATTTCCCAATCCAAAATGTACAATGTTCATTAAACTTTGGGAAAATATTTCTCCTGCAGAACCAACTCTTTTTCTATATTCATTATCAGCTGTTTTTACAATAACTTCTGCAGAAATAGGATCCACATTAGATTTTGGAGAATAACCTACTTTAATAGTTACATGCTTGTTGTCTGACTTTGTTTGATTATTGTACAAATACCATTCTCCGTTTTCACTACCATTTAATAAATCTAATTGCCCATCTAAATCAAAATCAAAAGCTTGCCCCATATCTCCATTCCCTGGTCCACCAACATCATTTGCTCCATGCATTGTTGTTGTTTCAAAAGAATTATTACCTGTATTTAATAACATATAATCAGAAATTCTTGCTCCTACTCTACCCCAACGATACACAAATAAATCTTGATGACTGTCATTATTAAAATCTCCAGTTGTAACACCTAAAGCGTTTCCTCCTTTAGGAATATTCCAAGCTTTAGAAACATCTGTAAATTTATCTCCATCGTTTCTTAATAAAACATCGGCATTATTTCTGTTTTGCGGAATAAAATCTGGAGTAACACTTGTTACACCAGAAAGACTAAATCTGTATTGCCAAAAGAAATTACCATCACGAACCAAAGTTGCCTTCCATTCATTGTTTCCTAAATAACCGATATAGAATCCATTTTTAGAAATATCATCTGCCCATCCTTTTGCTTCTTCTGGGCTAATTTCTAACTCATCACCAGAATTTACAATTTTTGAGACCTTATTTTCCCCTAAAAAAATAGGATAATCTTTACCTAAAATAGCTCCTTGCGCCAAGTAATAATATTTATGTAATTTAATTTTGTTTTCAGCTGTAAAACTAAAAACATCATCACCTTTATAACCTCTAGTTTTTATGGCTAATTCTTTTGTAATAGGATTAAAATCTACGGAAGGAGTTTCTCCTTTTCCATGTTCAAAGATCATTCCTTGAGCCAAATACAAATCTAAATCTCCGTCATTATCAATATCAATGTCCGTAACAGCCATGATTTGTTTTGAAGAACGAACTTCGTCTGGAATTAACGCTGATACATCTGTAAATGTAAAATCTCCATTTCCTTTCCACAACGTTAAAGGGCCGTAAAAAATAATATCGTCAATATTATCGTTATTAAAATCGGTTACCAAAACTCGTGATTCGTCAACATCTTCGAGTCCTTTTACAGATCTATATTTAAAAGTTCTATCTCCGTTATTTTCATAAAAAAAATGTTGTGGTTTATCAAATTTCAAACTCGACTCGTTAATGATTAATAAATCAAGATCCCCATCTAAATCTGCGTCTATCCATCTAGTACTGCGCCCTCTACCTCCTTTTTCTACACCTACATCACCAGTGTACATAATAAATTTATTATTTTCATTAAGGTAGAAATTAAGCCTAGTAGGAATAGCTCCATTACCACCTCCTTCTTCTAAAACAAGATCTAAATCGCCATCATTGTCATAATCCCCAAGAGAAGTACCATGCAAATCATGTTTAAACCATCTTGCAAGGTCTTTGTTATGTTTTGTTACTGTACCATCTCCATTATTCCAATATATCTTACTCGTTTCTGCATTATGGTTGTTTGCAATAAAATCATAATCTCCATCATTATCTATATCTGCTATTGATGGTCCTCCATATTTTAATGAACTCACTTTATCTAATCCTGCTTGTACAGAAATATCTTTAAAAACAGGAATTTCTAATGCTGACACCTCTTCAAAATACAGACTGCTTATCGTTAAATTTTCATCTAAAGCTTGAAAACGAATTTTTACATCACCAATTTTAGGAAAACGAATTACACTCGTTAAATTCTGAATTCCTTTCTTTGGTATATTAAAGTCATCCATTAAAAGCTCATCATTTACAAAAACACTTAAACTTGCATATGCTGATGGATTATTAATAGTAAGAATGATTTTTTTTGTTAAGTTTCCTTCAACTTTATAATTTAGAATTTCTGGATTATCAGTAGAGACTTCTATTGAATTTAAAAGAATGTTATTGTTTTTACAAGAAGTAATAACACTAAACGTAAATACAAATAAAACTAGTAATATTAAATTTTTCATAATGTTGCTTTTAAGTAATAAATGTATCAATTTATTAAAAAAAATGATTGATTTACAACTTGACAAAAACTTGAACAAAACATAAAACGTTAGTAATTAAAAGATTATTTCATTATTAAAAAACAGGAATTTCATTTAGGTCAATACCTAATAGTTTTTTTGAAATTAAATTTAACTCAACAAAATCTGCTTCTATATGATAAGTAGTTTGTTTATGATATATTTCTTCTTGTGGTTTTAATTCTTTGGATGATGATAAAGATTCAAACTCATAAAATGGCCAATTGTAGCCCAAAGATTTATTTACTTCGCCATTAAAAATATTAATTACATCTCCATCGTAAGGAGCAGTGTTTTTTGGAAAACAATTTAAGTAATCACCATCATTTTTAAAATTGAAAGTAACAATGGTTAGCAAATTGTTTTTACGAGAATAACTTCCCATAATATTCTTAGTATTTTCTGGTGGAATTCCTATTTTCCCTAATAATTGAGCATCACTCTTGTAAAAAAGTGTATTATTTTTTATTCGATATCTAGTTTTTTCTTTAGTGCCGAAATATGTTTTTAAACTATCTAAAGGTTTTTCTAAAGGAATAATAACTTTGGTATCTACAGATGTTAATATACTTCCTATTTCCCAAATAGATAAAAGCCCTTTGTCTTTAGTCCATTGAATGGAATCGATATTTTTCAACCAAGTTTCTGCACTAAAACCTACTACAGAAATATCAATATCCGAAGATATTTTTAAATCAGTATTAATTGTTTTTCTATCTAGAATAGAAATTTTTCGTTTTGTATTTATTTTAAATAGATAATTGTTAGCATTTACAATCTGTAAATCAGCTTGATATGTTATCGATTTTTTAGAACTACTTACTTTTTTAAATTGCTTAGAATTTAAATCTTCTTGCACTTTTATATCCTCTCCTTCTTGCCTTTTATTCTGCTCAAAGAAAGTAGCAAATTTACCATATTCAGGGCCAAACCAAACTCTACTTTCACCACCCAATCTTGCCATTGTTATTTGGTCTTTTTTATCAGTAATCAAATCCCAATTAATCCAACCATAACTTTTACCTTCTAAACCATTAGAAGAACTTGTAAATATTCTTCCTTGGTATTTACCAGAAACAGCAATCATAGATTCTCCAGATTGTAAAACTTCCAAACCTTCAATAGTTTGTAATTTTTCTAACGCTTCTCCAAAATTTCTTTCTTTAATATTTTCTTTACAATTCATAACTAATATCATCAATAAAATAAATAATAAAACCCTCACAGTATTTTTACCACTTTGTAAAATATCCATCTTTTTTAATTAGTTGTATTATTTTGCCCTCTCAAAAAAGGTACACATTATTTTTTTATCCTCATGTTTAAATTTAATTAAAAACGATGTATTATCATTATAGGTCATCAGTATTACTTCTTGATAAAAACTTGACAAGTCTAATTTTAAATGATTTTGCATTATTCATCTACTTTATAAAATGCTTAAAGAATTTTCAATTAATCTCAGAATAGGAATCCTAACGAAATAAAAATATATTAGATAATATATACTAAATAAAAAAAGTGGTTATTTTTAGAACACTATAAAGAATATAATCTTATTATTTGAAGAATGTTGCTCTATACTGAGCAGGCGTTTTATTTGTAAATAGCTTGAATTTTATATGGAAAAAAGAAAGATTTGGATAACCTGTTTCAAAAGCTATTTGTTCTACCGAGGTTTCAGATTCTTTTAATAATTCACAAGCTTTACTAACTCTATATTCATTTAAATAGGCAGTAAACGTTTTATTAAATGTCTTTTTAAAAAACTTAGAAAAAGAAACTGAAGTCATAAAAACTAAATCACCTAATTGCGCAGCATCAATTTTGTTTTGATAGTTTTTATCCACAAAATCGATAATATTTTTAATTCTATCTGAAACCAAAGAATTCACATTAAAACGTGCTACTAAACTTAGTACTTCATATTTTTCTAAAGATAATTCATGAAGTAATTTTATAAATTCTATTAGCCTAAGTGTAGGCGACATTTTTTTCATTGAAACCATTTCACCACCTACATCTTTTGCCGTAATATCATTAAAAATTAACAATAAACCACTACTAAACAGCGATTTACTTTGTTTTTTTTGTAGTTATTTATTTTTAATAGGAAAAGTTTAACGTATATAAATTAAAGAACAATCCTGAAAAAACACCCATTAAATTAGAAGAAAAGGTAGCTTATAAAACCATGGGATATTTAGAAAAAGTAACGGATGACTTTTACAAACACGTTCCAAAATCAACAAAAATAGAAATAATTTCTGAAGGTTATATTTGGACAGAAGGACCTGTTTGGGTACCTAAAGAACACTGTTTATTATTTTCTGATGTTACAGAAAATACCAATTATAAATGGACGGAAAAAGAAGGTGCAAAACCTTTTTTAAAACCAAGTGGGTATACCGGTAAAACAAAAAAACTACAAGGTTCTAATGGATTATTTTTAGATAATAATGGTTATTTAATTCTATGTCAAACAGGAGACAGAGTTATTGCTAGATATAAAGGGAGTTTTACAAAACCGATGTCTAACTTCGAAGTAATTGCCAATAATTTTGAAGGAAAAAGGTTTAATGCTCCTAATGATTTGGTAGTTGATAAAAAAGGAAATATTTATTTTACAGATCCTAATTTTGGAATAGAAAAAGGGACAAAAGAAATCGATTATCAAGGTGTTTATAAAATAGACATAAAAGGAAAAGTAACCTTGTTAACTTCTAAGTGGAAAACACCAAACGGAATAGGTTTATCTCCAGATAATTCAAAATTATATATTGCCAATTCTGAGCCTGTATTGTTTATTTCTTATAACCTTTCTCAAGATGGAACACTAAGTAATGAAAACATTGTTTTAGACATGAGAGAAGCTTTAAAGAAAAGTATTGCTAAACAATTGCCCGATGGAATGGCTGTAAAAAAGACGGAACTATATTTCTTACAGGTCCTGATGGTGTTTTTGTAATTGATCAAAATGGTAATCATTTAGGAACTATAAAAACAGATAAATTAACATCTAACTGTGCTTTTAATGATGACGAATCTGAACTATATGTTTCTTGTCATGAATTAATATTAAGAATAAAATTAAAATGAATATGAAACCATTTTTTAGAAAAATTATTTAAGAAAACAACTGTAATTGGAGTTCTAAGAAGATATGATAAGGAAACAACCTTAAATATTGCAAGAACATATCAAAAACAAGGTTTTACTAGCTTAAAGGTTACTAGAAATAACCTAATGTTTTTGATCTTATTGAAGTATTCGTAAAAGAATTTGACGGAAAATTAAATATTGATTGCGGAACAATTTTGTCTATTAAAGATGCAAAAAAAGTTTTAAAATCTGGTGCAAATTTTATTGCAACACCAATAGTAGATAAAAAAGTAATTAAATTCTGTGTAAAAAAAATTCTGTTTTTCCTGGTGCATCTTCACCTACAGAAATGTTTACTGCTCATAAATTAGGTGCTAAAATGGTAAAGGTTTTTCCTTCTGCCAACAAGAGGCATCTTTTAGAAAATATGGAAGCATACAAAAATGCAGGAGCTAAAGCTTTTGGAATGGGAGGTTTCCTTTTTGACCCAGAAATGATTGCTAATAAAGATTAGGATGCGTTAGGAAAACATTTTAATAAATTTTGAAATAAAAAAATACCTAATCAAAATATAAAATCTATTTAAACTAACATAGACAAATATTAAAACACTTAATTTCAAATAGTTAAAATCAACACTAAACAATATCAAGTTTATGTCAAGTTTATGTCAAGTTCAATTTTACTGTTTTTATTTTAATAAAAAACAACTTTGTATTAACCAAATTTTAAATTCAAATTAATCATATGGCAGAATAAAATAATGAAAAGGTAATGTTACCAATTACTCCGTAATTCTTTAACATTTACTTTTAAACCGATTAAAAGTAAACAATAGCAGAACTTCTTAGATTTTATAAACCTAAAATCAATAGAAACAATTAATTAACAATTAACAATAATTAAATTAGTATATGAAACAGCAAATTACTAAACTAATAAGTAAGAGTTTCTTGTTAGTGTTATTACTAACATTAATGAGTGCACAAAACTCCTATTCACAAAAAACCATCACAGGAACAGTTAGTGATGAAAACAAAATGCCTATTCCTGGTGTAAGTATTCTTAAAAAAGGAACAACAACGGGTACAACAACAGATTTTGATGGTAATTTTACCCTTTCAGCATCTACCGAAGATATTCTTATCTTTTCTTTTTTAGGATATGCAGCACAAAATATTACAGTAAAAGAACAAACAGTAATTAATGTTGTTCTTGCTGAAGATGCAAGCCAGTTAGAAGAAATTGTAGTAATCGGTTATGGTACTGCTAAAAAGAGTGATATTACAGGATCTGTATCACAAGTAACTGCTAAATCCTTTAAAGACGCACCCGTTGTTCGTGTTGAAAATGCATTACAAGGTAGGGCTTCTGGAATAACTGTATCTGGAGGCGGGCAACCTGGGGCAGATATAAAAGTAAGAGTAAGAGGGGTTAACTCTGTTACAGGTAATAATAACCCACTAGTAGTTGTAGATGGTGTTTTTGGAGGAGATTTAAAATCATTGAATCCAGATGACATTTCTTCTATGGAAGTCTTAAAAGATGCATCTGCTTTAGCTGTATATGGCTCTAGAGGTTCCAATGGAGTTATTTTAGTAACTACCAAAAAAGGAAAAAGTGATAAAACTAAATTTACTGTAAGTCAGTTTGCATCCGTGTCTTCTTTTGCAAAGAAAATTGATAAGTTAAATTCTGGTCAATTTGCTAGAGTTTTAAATAATGAAGCATCCGATCAAAACAACCTTCCTTTTACAACTCAACAAATTGCTAATTTAGATGCAAACCCTATTGATTACGAAGATTTAATATCACAAACGGGTATTGGATCCAATACACAAGTATCTATGAGCGGTCGTTCAGACAAAATAAATTATTTTGTTTCTGGTAACTATTTAACACAAGAAGGTACACAAATTAATACCAATTATAAAAGAGGTTCTTTTAGAGCTAATTTAGGTATTGAAGTAAATGACAGGTTAAATATTGGTTTCAATGTTTATGGAAGTAGAGAATATACTTTAAACAACCAAGATGCTTTTGCGCGTTTTAATGGTAGTATTTTACTAAAAGCACTAACCTGGGATCCTACTTCTCCTGTAAGAGATGCAAACGGAAATTATATTTACAGAACTAGTAATGCAAATAATGGATATAACCCAATCTATAATTTAACGGAAAGTAAAGATGAGGTTATAGGAGATCGTTTAAATGCAACTTTAAATCTAAATTATAAAATTAATGATAATTTTACCTACACATTAATAACAAATGCAACAAGATATAATGGAAATACAGAATCTTTTAGATGGGAAAAAGACCCTGCACAGGGTGTTGGATCTAGTTTTAATATTTTATATTATAATAATTATAAACAGACTACGCATCAAATTAGTAACATTCTAAATTGGAAAAAATCTTTTAATAAACACAATTTAGATATAACAGGAGTCTATGAATTTCAGGGTGCTGTTTCTAAAACCAATGCTTATAGTGCATTTGATGTTAATGTTCCTAGTTTTTACCATGGAGACAATAGTAATAACGAATTTTTCACCAATGGAGGTGCTAGAACTTCTATTCAATCTTATTTAGGACGTGTTAATTATAATTTTGATAACACAATATACCTTACAGGTTCTTTAAGAGTAGATGAATCTTCTAAATTTCTAAAAGGAAATAGAACAGGTTATTTCCCTTCTCTTGCTGCTGCTTATAGCTTAAATAAATTAAAATTTATTGAAGATGGAGAATTTTTATCTAATTTAAAATTAAGAGCAGGATGGGGACAAGTTGGTAATGAAAACATTAATGCACTTGCCTCTTCTTCTATTACGAATGATTCTGGTTTGTATTCTTTTGATGGTAATACAGCTCAGACCGGGCAAACGTTAATTCAAATAGGAAACCCAGATTTAACTTGGGAAACCACAACTCAAATTAATGCAGGTGTAGATTTTGGTATTCTTCAAGGACGTTTTACGGGGTCTTTAGATTATTATAAAAAAACAACTAAAGATCTTTTATTACAAACAACTGTTACAGGTACTTTATATCGAAAATATGAAAATGTTGGTGAGGTAGAAAATAAAGGTTTAGACATTTCTCTTTCTGGTGATATTATTAGAAATGATAACTTTAATTGGAATACCTCACTTAATGTTTCTCTCTTAAAAAATAAAGTTATAGCACTAAATGGAGATTTAAATCAAATCCCTGGTAATAACTTAGTAATTGGAGGTTCACAAGCTAGAGTAGATGTTATAAAGGTGGGAGAACCAATAGGTACATTTAACGGATATACTTTTTTAGGAACTTGGAAAACAAATGAAACAGCATTAGCCGCTACTTTTGATCGTGTTCCTGGTGATCCAAAATATTTAAGAGATGAAAACGGAGAATTCGTTTTAGGTCCTATTGGTAATGGTTTACCAACAACTTCTTGGGGCTTTAATAATAGTTTTACGTATAAAGATTGGAATTTTAATATCTTTATTACTGGTGCTACCGGATTTGATGTTTATAATTTTGTTTCTGCAGCATTAAACGGAGGAGCTGCTGCTTTTAGAGATAATCTATCCCCTTCTAGATACAATACTTGGACAGCTGCTAACGAAACGGAAATTCCTAGAAATGGTGCTAGCAACCTTTTAAATTCATCTAGGTGGATTGAAGATGGTAGTTTCATTAGATTAAGTAATGTTAAGTTAGGTTACAATCTAAAAAACTTAATAAAAGGTGTTAGTAAACTAGAAGTTTATGCAAGTGGGCAAAACGTATTCCTTATAACTAATTATTCTGGATATGATCCAGAAGTATCTTCTACCCCAATAACATCTGACCCTGGAATTTCTGCGCCTGTAGATGGTGGTGCCGGATTAGATCAAGGTGCATATCCAAACCCAAGAACATTTACGTTAGGGCTAAAATTAGAGTTTTAATCTAAAAAAAAAAAAATGAACAAAATAAAAATAAGTACAAAATATAATAAAACCGCTAAGTTATTAGTAATTTTTATAGTTGTTTTTACTACCTTAAATTTTCAAAGCTGTGCAGAATTAGATCCAGATCCTTTAGAATTTAATTTACCTCCAGAAGTATTTTCTAATTTAGATGAAATGGACAAAGGAATATCTGGTATTTACAGTAAAATAGTAAATGCATCTAGATGGACTACTTTTTATGCTCCTGCTTGGGCGGGTGATGATATGACAACCTGGGCTTCTGGTAATAAAGCCGATTTTAGAGAGTTTGACCAAAGAAATGTACAAGCATCAAATAGTAGACTATTATCTAACTGGAATGCAATTTTAGATGTAATTAACACTACAAATTCAGTTTTAGACAGGTCTAAAGGTTTAGAAAATTTAGCAGTAGATCAAGATTTATTAAATAGATATATTGGCGAAACTCACTTTATAAGAGGTATTATGTTCTACCAGTTAGCTAGAGTTCATGGTAGAATTCCTCTACCACTAACTACAATTCCTGATCCAAATATTTCTAGAGCAACACAATTAGAAGTATTTCAACAAATAGAAGCAGATTTATTAGAAGCAGAAAAAAGATTACCTAATGTTTATCCAAGTTTAAAAGAAGGTGCTTCTAGACCTAATAAGGGTTCTGCTAAAAGTATTTTAGCTCGTTTATATATGGATTGGGCTGGTTTCCCTTTAAAAGACAACAGTAAATATACAGATGCAGCTAATATTGCTAAAACAGTTATAGATAATGCTAGTACATATAAATTTGGATTGGTAGATGACCTAGAAAACTTATGGACAGTTGCAGGCCGATTTAATAATGAATCTGTTTTTACACTTACTTATTGTAACTCTTGCGGTGATGATAGAATTGCAAATTGGAAATATGGAATTGTAGGTTTAAATGATAGTGCAGGTGGATGGAGTGAAACATTTGGTGAAATTAAATTTTATGAAGATTTCCCTACAGGACCTAGAAAAGAAGCTACATATAGAATGGATTTAGATTGGAGAAACTTTAGTTCTGCTAAAGATCAAAAAAGTCCTATTTTTAAAAAAATAGCAGGTCCAAAAGGAGATTTACCAAACTCATTTATTACCAATAGAAACGACTTCTTTATGCGTTATGCAGAAGTTTTATTAATCTATGCAGAAGCTTCTGCTAGATCAGGTGCTGTAACTGCAGATTCTTGGGAAGCATTAAATAAAATACGTCGTAGAGCATCTGGTTTACCATTTGCTACACCAGATGCTACCGTAGATCTATCTAGTGGCGATTTAGCTGAATTAGCGTTTACAGAACGTAAATGGGAGTTTGCAGGAGAATATTTAAGATGGTATGATTTAATGCGATTAGAACGTGTTCAAGAAGTACTAGGTAATAGAACTCCTTCAGGCACAATTGCAGAACATAATCAAATCGCTGGTAGTTTAAGTACTGATAATTATTTTTCTCCTATTCCTGCAGAAGCATTAAATAACAACCCTAATTTGGGTAATTAATTTTTAAATATTTAATTTTAAGTAAAACGGTAGGATATTTTATATGTCTTACCGTTTTTTACTTATAATTCTTATAAAAAAACATGTCAAACTTAACTATAATAAATACAGCATTTTTTGTTAAATCAATCTTTTTTTTAATATTGATTTCTCTTTTTTCTTGTGATAAAAAAATAAAAAAGACCACTATAAAAGTAGACGTAAAAAAACTCTTCATTACCGTTTTACCTAAAGATTCTGGAGTCGATTTTCAAAATTCATTAATAGAAAGTCCAGATGCTAATTATTTTCAATACAATTACATGTATATAGGTGCTGGTGTTGCTACAGCAGATTTTAATAACGACGGATTGGTCGATATTTTATTTTCTTCAAATACGTCAGACAATAAATTATATATAAATAAAGGCAATTTTAAATTTGAAGATATTTCTAAAAAAGCCGGAATTATTAAAAGACCAGGCTTTGATACTGGTGTAACTATAGCAGATGTTAATAATGACGGCTATCTAGACATCTATCTATCTAGAGGTGGTTGGATTGATGAAAATCATCAATTTGCAAACATGTTATATATTAATAATGGCGATTTAACATTTACAGAAAAAGCAAAAGAATTGGGTTTAGACGATGAAAACAGAACCATAAATGCCATCTTTTTTGATTATGATAATGACAACGATTTAGATGTTTTTGTTTCTAATGCAGGAGATATTATTAATAGAAGTCAAACAGATATTATAGATCTTTTAGCTTTACAAAAAGATCCAAAAACCATCACCCTAAAAGGTAGCGATCGTTTATATAATAATGATGGTACTGGTCATTTTACTGATGTTTCTATAAAATCTGGAATCTTACCAGAAACCGGGTTTGGTTTAAATCCGCAAGTTGCCGATTTAAATAATGATGGTTTTTTAGATATTTATGTTAATAACGATTTTAACATACCAGATTACGTATATCTAAACAATGGAAACAGTACTTTTTCTGAAGGCAGAGACAAAGTAATCAAGCACATGGCTTTTAATACCATGGGCGGAGATGTAGCGGATATTAATAATGATGGTCTTTTAGATTTAATGACATTAGACATGAATCCGGAAGATTATATTCGTTCTAAAACCACAATGGGTATGACCTCTATTGAAAATTTTGAATCTATGACAAAGTCAGGATATCATTACCAATACATGCACAATATGTTACAAGTTAATAATGGCAATGGAACGTTTAGTGAAATCAGCAAAATGGCAGGAATTGGAGATACCGATTGGAGTTGGTCTTTATTATCCGCAGATTTCGATTTAGACGGGCACAATGATATTTTTGTAACAAATGGCGTTTTTAGAGATGTAATTGATAGAGATTCTAACAATAAAATTTTAGCTACTTTACGGGCAAAAGGACGAAAACCAACCAAAGAAGATTTCTTTGAATATGCTAAAATGCTACCTCAACAAAAACTAACTAACTATTTCTTCAAGAATAACAGCGACCTAACCTTTAAAAATACTTCGGATGAATGGAATAGTGGAAAACCAACATTTTCTAATGGAGCTGCATATGCAGATTTAGATAATGATGGTGATTTAGATTTAATTGTAAATAATATTAATGAGCCTGCAACTATCTTAAAAAATAACGCTCGTGAAATAGAAAACGGTAACTTTTTACAATTTTCTCTAAATGGTCCAAGTAATAATAAATTTGGAGTGGGTACAATTGTTAATTTATATATGAATGATGGGGCTATACAAACTAGACAACTAATTAATACACGTGGCTTTTTATCTGCCGTTTCCAATAAATTACATTTTGGAATACATAAAGATGCTAAAGTTTTAAAAGCAGAAGTAGTTTGGCAAGATGGTAAACGTCAAAAAATACAGACCCCTGCTATAAACACAGCTATTGTTTTAGAATATTCTAACGCTACAGACATTCCTAAATCAAAAAAAACAAGGCTTTCTACACTATTTTCCGAGGAACAATTTAAGTATACACATAACGATCCTTATTTTAATGATTACCACAAGCAAGTATTATTACCGCATAAATTATCTCAAACAGGTCCTGCGGTAGCTAAAGCTGATATTAATAATGATGGTTTTGATGATGTCTATATTGGAGGAGGAAGAAAACAAGCTGGTAAATTATTATTAAGTACCCCAAACGGGAGCTTTAAAACTACTAATATTCCAGATTTTATTAGAGATCGAAACCAAGAAGATGTTGGTGCTACATTTTTTGATGCAGACGGGGATGGAGACCAAGATTTATATGTGGTAAGTGGTAGCTATGAATTTGGTCGTTTACCAAAAATGTTATTAGATAGGTTGTACATCAACAACGGAAAAGGGAAATTTAGTAAATCTACTACCGCCCTACCAGAAATGGTTTCCGCAGGTTCTATTGTTGTCGCTAATGATTATGACAATGATGGAGACCAAGATCTTTTTGTTGGCGGAAGAGTAATCCCTGAAAAATATCCGTTTGCTCCAAAAAGTTTTCTTTTGGTGAATAATGGTGGTAAATTTACTATTGCAACACCTAGTCTTGCTCCAGATTTAGAATTTATAGGCATGGTTACAGATGCCGTTTGGACAGATATAAATAATGATAATCAAGTGGACTTAATTGTTACTGGAGAATGGATGGGTATTGAAGTTTTCATCAACAAAAATGGTAAACTTATAAAAAGCAACGAGTATCTAGCATTAAAAGATGCCAAAGGTTGGTGGAATAAGATTTTAGTTTCTGATGTTGATAATGATGGAGATAAAGACATTATTGCAGGAAATTTAGGTACAAACTATAAGTTTCATGCATCCAAAGAAAAACCATTTCATATTTATACAAACGATTTTGATTTTAACGGTGTTCAAGATATTTTTTTAGCAAAATACTATAATAACAAACAAGTTCCCGTTAGAGGAAAAGGTTGTACTGCACAACAATTACCACATTTAAAAAATAAAATAAAATCTTACAATGAATTTGCCAATAGTGATTTAGAAGGTATTTTAGGCTCGCGAATTAAAAGCGCTTTGCACTACGAGGTAAATCAGTTTAAATCAGGTATTTTTAAAAATGATGGAAAAGGTACATTTAAATTTGAACCATTTTCTAATCATGTTCAAAAATCACTTATAAATAGTATTATTTCTGAAGATATAAATGATGATAATATTAATGACTTAATTCTAGCAGGAAATAATTACATGTCTGAAGTAGAAACTACCAGAGCAGATGCAGGAACAGGTGTTCTATTACTAGGTGATAAAAAAGGGTTTTATAAATACGTGTCTAATGTTACCACTGGTTTATTTGCTGATAAAGATGTAAGAAATATGTTAATTCTTAATTCTAAGAAAGGTAAACTACTGCTTGTTATCAACAATAATGATACACATAAGTTATATGCGGTTCTAAATATATCTAAAAAAAATTAGTGAAATAAAATACAATATTTATACAAGCATATTAATTATATTTAAGGTGTTTATAATTACACAGCATTAGCATGATTTTACTTAACTCTTTGTTATACTCTTTTAATGTTTATTATAAACAAATTATTCCTTTAAACGGAATAGAAACTAAATAAAAAAAGGAGGTTAACAATTGTTAACCTCCTTTTTTTATTATATTATAATTAAATTTTAAGTCTTAATAAACTTTATCAAAAAAAATAAATTTTATACTGAGTTATTCATTTATCCAAATAAAAATAAATTTAGTTTTTTAGAATTTTTTGTCTACTAGTAGATCCATCTTGAGCAGAAATTTCTAAGAAATAAATTCCTTTCGTTAACTTTTGTAAATCAAAATTAACAGCGGCATCATTAAAATTCTTTGAACAGATTAGCTTACCTCTTACATCAAAACAATCTATCTTATTAATTAATTGACTAGCATTAATTTGTATTAATTTAGAGGTAGGATTTGGGTAAATATTTACTTTAAAATTATTTTTTACATCCTTTACAGATAAACTACTAGTTGGTTTATAGGCTCTAATCCAATCAATCTTAAATGTATTATTTTCTATGTTTGATAGCTCCGAATTTGTAGGAACAACAGACTTTTCGTTTGCTTTTCTCCATCCTTGTTCTTCAACAGTTATCATAATATCCATTGCTTTAGATAGCCCTGTTCTAGTATCATTGCTTGAGTCCCCTTGATTTACTGAATTAGTAAAAAACAAAGGATCTATTTGATCTTTTCCTTCCCTTTTAGATACTTGAACACCATCTATAAAATGGTAAATATGCCAAGGGTCTTTCCAATAAACTCCATAGGTGTGATATGAATCTTTCCACTTAATATTTCCATTTCCGTCGTTTCTTCTTATCCAAGTTGGGTTTGGAGCTGGATTTCCATTTCCAGATGCTAGTTCACTTGGTTGCCAATCTTTAAAAGGTGATCTTATAAAGACGTGATGACTTACATGCATTCTTTCTCCCCACCAAGAAAGATCTTCTTGTGCACTATCTGAATATGTAGCGCCATAGCCTTCCATAAAATCTATTTCTTGTGTATCGTCTGGGCTTAATAACCAAGCTCCATTTGCTAAAACAGAGTTCATTATTTTAATTTTCGCTTCAATATAAACAGGATATTGAATTGTATTATTAGAATGGATCGCACCTGCATTAACACTACTACTTAAATATCTAGTAGCTGTTAATTTTAGTTCACCTCCATTAACTGATGAATGTTGTCTAGTCCATACTGTAGAACCAGGACCTGTCCAAACATTATGATAGAAATCATCCCACTTACTTTTAAAAGTAGTTCCTTTATTTGCAGCAGGTGCTGTATAATTAAAATCGTCAGAAACATTAGATTGTAACACCCAAGTATCTCCTCCATCTAATGTTACAGGAACTGCAATTCCGTTCCAATCTTGGCTTGCTAAATTTGAAATACTAAACAAACAGATTAATATTAATAATGTATTTTTCATCATACTCTTTATGTTTTCAGCTAAACTAATTAATATTGTAATTAAAAGTTACTTTTTTAACTGAACTAAAACTTGACAAGCTAAATACTTCAACAAAAACTGCATAAAACTCACTAAAAATCAATACCTAAGACCTTTACAACTATTTTTAATTTTAGGGAAATTAGAGAAAAAAAAAGAGATAACTCAATATAAAATTGAATTATCCCTTTTAAAATTATAAAATAAGCTTTACTTTTTACTCAAAACCTCTTGCAATTGGCATTTTTTGATCCGCTTCTGGAACTCCATCTTCACCACCTAAACTAGGGTAATATCTAAAGTAACTAGCCCAACCAAATTTTTCCTTCGTTTCAAAAGCTTCTAAACCAATAGCTCTTAATTCTTTTCTATCTTTTTCTTTATCTGCTACTAATAACATATAGTCATTTTCAGAAATAGAATTTCCATCTGCATCAACAAGAGAAATTTCTGTATAGAATTTATCTCCTATTACTCCTGGAACTTTACAGGAAACATCAACAAATTTCCCTGAACTATCTCCTCCAATTTCAGAAATATCAAACGTTTCTAATTTGAATACAGATTTATTATTATCCAAGTATTTGATAGTAACTTTACAGTCTTTAAATGATTTATAATAATCATTTACAACCCATAATTCTCCTTTAAATTCTTCTCCTGGTAACCAACGTCTATTATTGTGTTTCATCGTAACTAAAACAGGTTGATATGCTTTTCTCACATAGTCAAAAGATAATTTTTTCTCTTGATAATAATCTACAATTCCCCATTTCATATCTGGAGCAAAAGTGATATAGTGACAAATACAAACAGCACTTGTTTTAGGTTTTCTCGTTCTAAAATGCTCTAATGCATATTGAAAAATAACCCCTTGTGAAATTTGAGTAGCTTCAACAAATTTTTCTAAACCGTCTCTACTTTGATCTCCTAAAACTTCAAAATTTAAAGTTCTTAGTGCATCAAAATCTGTCCAATGGTGTCCCCAACTTGGTCCTGGAGGCCATACTTCATCCGCAGGAATAAACTTCTTAATACTTTCTACATTCGGACAAGAAGAAATTGCTAATTCAGGAATTACTGCAAAATCTAAACTAGGGAAATATTCTTCCATTACAAACTCTCCTTCACCATAGAATAAATCATTCGCATGGAAACTTTCGTTTGGTTTAAAACCTAAATTTAAACCAACCTCATCACTTAAAGGTGAAGAAGGTATAAAATGTAAAGGTGTATAAGGTTTAATAGCCTCACCAAGTGCATTTACAAATTCTAAATTGTGTTCTGGGTCTGAAGCTGTCATAAACAATTCTTCTGAACCTTCTAATAACACTAAACAAGGATGATTACGTTGCGCTTTTACAGATGAAATAGCTTCTGCAAAAACAGCTTGTTTAAATTCTTCATCTTTTGGTAAAGACAAACTTGCTAATGGTAAAACATCTTGCCAAACTGTAATACCTGCTTCGTTACATAATTTGTAGAATAAAGGAATTTCTTCTGGATGCCAACCAAATATTCTTAAGTTATTAAAGTTACATTCTTTTGCTAAACGAATTAACTCTACATATTTACTTGGATGTGCACGACCCATAAAAATATCTGGTGGTCCTCCCCAAGTTCCTGAACGCATAAAATGACGTCTGTCATTAATCATAACTGTCCAAGGATTTTCTACCTGTTCTAAAGTAAACCCAGGATTGTGTACCATTTTTACTTCACGAATTCCAAAAGAAGTATCTGTTGTGTCTAATAAAGTATCTTCACCTTCAATAACAGTAACTTTAGCATTATATAAGTTTTGATCTCCTAAATCCCAAGGCCACCAAAGTTTTGCACCATCAATATCTAAACTGATTTCATAGTTATTAGTTCCTTTAGAAACTTTAACTTTTTGCTGAACTTGATACGTTTTAGATTCGAAATTTTCACCTTCAACTTCAATGTTAATAGCTATTTCTCTTTCAGCATCTTCATGATTTTTTAACTCAATTTCTACATCTAAACGAGCAGAATCTTCAGTTAATATAACCGGTTTTACATACGTATCTTCAATAGTAACCTTACCTGTTGCTTCTAAATAAACTGGTTTCCAAATTCCTGTTGGAGGTAAACTTACCCAATAATCTCCATGCCACGCAGGTTTACGTCCTGCAACTTGACTATATCTTCTTGGTGCTGGATGTAAACGAACCATTAAAACATTGGTTCCGAAACGCAAGTTTTCGAAACGAATATCTTCTGATACATCAAACTTGAATTTTGAAAACATTCCTTCATGAGAACCTAAAAATTTTCCATTCAACCAAACATCACATCCAAAATCTACACCATCAAAAACCAATTGAATGTGTTTCTCAAACATGTTTTTAGGTACATCGAACTGACGTTTATACCACCATTCATTTTCTGGAACCCATTTTGCTTTTACACTATTTCTTCCAAAATGCGGATCCTCTATTCTACCTGCTCTCCATAAATCTGTATACACATCTCCAGGAACTTTCGCAAAAGACCAATTAAATGAATCTCCTGTAATATCAAAGTTTAACTCATGAAAACCAACTTTAACACCTTCGTCTGGCCTTATACCTTCAAATTGCCATTTGTTTCCACTTAAATCAAAAACAACTTTTTCGTTAGACTCTTTGCCTTGTTCAGCTAAGTAGTCTCTTTCTTCTTGACTAATATTCTTCATTTATCTCTATTTTTATATTCTTATTTATCTTCTAATTTCCATGTTCTTACCCAATCAATTCTCATGGTATTAATTGTATCATCACCTAAATCTGATTTAGGAGGAAGACCACCTAGATAGTTTCCTTCATTCGTCCATAAATCAAATATTATTTCTAAATCACGCGTAAATTCACGACCTGCATATGTTTGTCCCCCTCTATCTTCACCTACTACAACACTTCCAGCAGGTTCTCCATTTAAGTAAAATTGAATGTGTTTAGCATCTTTCCACCAAACTCCGAAAGTTTGATATGCTTCATTCCATTTTACTCCTTTTAAAGGATTATTATTTGATAAATTGGTGTTTATAAAATTGTCTTCATCTCTAATTTCCACTGGAGATTTACTTGCATCAGCATGAAAATATTGCGAATTCATTCTTGTTGGAAATTCAGGTTGACAACCATTGCAAGAAGGTTTTGAGTTGTTCTCGATAATATCAATTTCATCTCTGTTATTAATATCACCATTATTTAACCAATATGTATTGTAGGCAGAAATGTGAGAAGATTTTATTCTAGCTTCTGTGTACATAGGATATTTTGTTTCAGCTATAGAATGAATTCTTGCTGTTTGAAACCATCTCCCATCAGGGTTACTTTCATTTAAAGTTGCTTTTAACCACAATTTACCGTCTGTAACTCCTGAGTTTTGTATAGACTGAGACATGTAAACGGGAGCAGGATAATTCCAAGTAGATTTAAACCATTTACTGCTATCCCAAGAATCAAATTCATCAGACATCGATTCAAACTTTACCCATTTTTTATCTGTTGGAGTTGTATCTTCAATAGAAACAAATGAAGGAAGACTTGGATCAATATTACTAAAAGCACTAGCACTTGGTGCAAATTTTGTTACAGTTATTGCAACCGATGCAGAATCTACATCACCATCAACATCTGTTATATTATATGCAAAACTGTCATCTCCAAAATAATCAGCATTAGGGATATATTCAAAAACACCATCACTTACTTCAGTTATAGTACCATTAGTTGGATCAGTTTTTATACTATAATTATCAGTACCTCCACCATCATTTCCTAAATGATCATTTGAAGCTACATTTACTTGATTTGAAGTCCCAGAGCTACTATTTTCATCAACACTTAAAGTGTCATCAACTGCTGATGGTGTATCGTTTATTTCTTGTGGTTCTTCGGGCTCTGTTGAGCTACTTCCGCAAGCAACTATAACTATCGTAGTTATCAATAAAATAATTAAATTTGTTTTTATATATCGTTTTTTTAATCTCATGGTTTTTATTTTTTTGATAATGATTGATTAGAATTCTTGTTTTCTAAATTGTTATTCTTTCTATATTCATACATAGAATAGGTAGTTTCTTTTACTTTTTCTATAAAATCTTCATGAGGATTGTCTGTAATATCAACAAAACCTACATTATAGTTTTCTCCATCAAAACGTCCAGTATTTGGTTCATCTATATATTGAAACCAATGAGCACCAACGATATTTGGGTTTCTTAATGCTCCTTGTATATAACTTTTAAACATTTCTCCTCTTTCTGTTTGGTCTTTTGCAGCTTTAATTCCTACATGTAGACTTCCTCTATCTAAAGCACCAAACTGAAACTCACCAATCATAACTGGTTTATCAACTCCTTTTGGTAACGAAAAA
>NZ_CP079195.1:2197500-2400000 GCF_019263805.1 Polaribacter sp. NJDZ03 | reverse complement strand
TATCATTTAAAAAACCCATTTTTTTCCTATTGTAATCTTGATCTGTTTTAACTAAACTTGACTTTATAATTCCTACTTCATTATTTTTAAGCTTAGAAGTTTCTTCACCAAAAAAATTAACAATTAGTGAGTTTCCAGTATATTCATAATTATTAGCGTCTTTTCCGGTTCTATTTATTCCAATAACATAAGTCATGTTTTCTATTGCACGTGCTTTTAATAGCGTATACCATGCTTTTATTCTAATAGTAGGCCAATTTGCCACAAATATTAATAGATCGTAATTTTCTGTATTTCTAGCCCATATAGGGAAACGTAGATCATAACATATCAAAGGACAAATTTTCCATCCTTTGTAATTTACAATTAGTTTTTCTGTTCCTGAAGTGTATACTTTATCCTCTGCTGCTAAAGTAAAAGAATGTCGTTTATTATAGGTTTCTATTTTGCCTGATGGATGTATAAAGACCAAACGATTGTAGAAATTCCCTTGCTCAGAAATCACTAAACTTCCACAAATCGCAAAATTATTTTCTGTAGCCATTTTAAGCATCCAAGAAATGGATTTACCATCCATTTTCTCTGCTACTTTTTTTGGATTCATGGTAAAACCAGAAGTAAACATTTCTGGTAACACTACTAAATCTGTATTTTTAGACAGTGTATTTATTTTTTGTTCAAAAAAAGTAAGATTCTTGGCTGGATTTTCCCAAGCTAAATCTGACTGAATACCAACTATGTTTAATTCATTTTGCATTTTTTTATTCTTAAAATTAAAAATTTGATTACTCAAAAATAGGATAAAAATTGTAATTTGGTATTTCATATGAACCTCTCAATTTCGCTTTTTGTAGACAGTTTTTTCTAAATGTCTGTTTTAACGGAGTTGAGACCTACTTTAAACTATGCAATCTTTTATTTCTACTACAATAGAGACTATTTTAAAAACAACAAAATCTTTTGAAGATGTCATTTTTGTACTTCCTTCTCAAAGAGCAAAAGTGTTTGTAAAACAAACCTTTAAAGATAAAATTACCGTTGGTTTTTTACCGGAAATTATAAATGTAGAGCAGTTTATCAACAAAATTTCTGGAATTGAAAAGGCTGATAGCATTCAGTTATTATTTTATTTTTATACTATTTATAAGGGTATTGAGAAAGAACCTGTAACTTTTGATGTGTTTGCTTCTTGGGCTTTTACGGTTATTCAAGATTTTAACGAAATAGATCAGCACTTAATAGCAACTAAAGACATTTTTCATTATTTGAGAGATATTCAGCGTTTAAAGAAATGGTCTGTAGAAGGAGAGTTTAAAGAAACCGAATTAATGAAAGATCATTATTTGTTTCTTGAAAAACTAAATACTTATTACAATGCTTTTTATCAATTTTTAAAAGAAAATAATATTGGGTATCAAGGTTTAATTTATAGAGAGTCTTGTAAAAAAATAGATTCTTTTTTAGAAAAAAACAGCGATAAAAAATTCTTCTTCATTGGATTTAATGCCTTAAATGCAGCAGAAGAATTATTATTTCAAAAAGTTTTAGAAATTGGAAATTCAGAAATTTATTGGGATATTGATGAATCTTTTTTTAAATCTAATCATCAAGCAGGTAAATTTATAAGAAGATATAAAAAGGAGTGGAGATATTATGAGAAAAATGATATAAAAACCTTAGGTGACACATTTTCTGCACCTAAAAATATAGAGGTTATTGGAGCTTCTAAAAATACCACTCAAATTAAATATGCAGGTGAAATTTTAGAGAAAATTACAGATTTTAAAAATACGGCTTTGGTTTTAGCAGATGAAACATTGTTGCCAATTACGTTAAATTCTTTGCCCAAAAATATTAATGCGATTAACATTACTATGGGGTACCCATTAAAAGATGTACCTACAACCAACTTATTGTTTTCTATATTTCAATTGTTTATTTCTCAAGATAAATTGCAAAAATCAATTGTAAATGAGTTTTATTATAAAGACGTTATTCGGTTTTTAAAACATCAATCTATTTATAGATTGATTCCAGAAATAGATACATTTTCAGATAATATTGCAAAGCATAATCAGACCTTTATCAATCAGAATGATATTCATAAATTATTAGAAAATTCAGAAGTAGCATTAAAACAGGTGTTGGTTTCAATATTTAGCTCTTATGCTTCCGTAGATGAATTTATAGACAGAATTTTAAACTTAATAAACTATTTAAAAGAAGATGTTAGCGATTTAGAAAAAGAATATTTATTCAGATTTTACACCACATTTACGCAGTTAAAAACATTGCAAAATGAGTTTAAATATTTCCCTGATTTAAAAACATTAGCTCTTTTTTTTAGACAATTAATTTCTTCTGAAAGTTTATCCTTTCAAGGAGAACCATTAAGAGGTTTGCAATTAATGGGAATGTTAGAAACCCGTGTTTTAGATTTTGAAAATATTATTTTAGTTTCTACCAACGAAGGAGTTTTACCAGCTAGTAGTCAGCAAAATTCTTTTATTCCTTTTGATGTAAAAGTAGAATTTGGTTTGCCAACCTATAGAGAAAAAGATGCTATTTTTTCGTATCACTTTTTTAGATTAATGCAAAGAGCAAAAAACGTTTTTATCATTTATAATACAGAACACGACGTTTTAGGAAGTGGAGAGAAAAGTAGGTTTGTTACGCAATTAGAAATGATGCGAACAGATGTAATTCAGAAAACTGTTGCTCCTAAAGTTGTGAATCAAAAAGTTGAATTAAAAGAAATTAAGAAGGATGAAACCGTTTTAGAAAAATTGAAGGAATTGGCTGAAAAAGGAATTTCTCCTTCTGCATTAACCAATTATTTATACAATCCGATTTCGTTTTATAAGCAAAAAATAATCAAATTAAAAGAGTTTGAAGATGTAGAGGAAACCGTTGCTTATAATACTTTAGGTACAGTTGTTCATGAAGCTTTAGATGAATTATATGTGCCTTTTGTGGGGAAGTTTTTACAAACAGAAGACATCGATTTAATGCGTACAAAATCGAAAGATTTAGTAGTGAAACATTTTAAGAAAGCTTTTAAAAATGGAGATATTTCTACAGGAAGAAATCGCTTAATTTTTGAAGTTGCAAATAGATTCGTTAATAATTTTTTATCACAAGAGAAGGACTTGTTAAAAGACAAGAACAATCAATTAAAGATTATTGCTACAGAAGAAAATTTATCAACAGAAATAGAAATTGAAGGAATTGATTTTCCTATAAAAATTCACGGTCTGGTAGATAGAGTAGATCAGTTAAATGGTGTTTTGCGTATTATCGATTATAAAACTGGTATGGTAAGCGGTGCAGATTTACGTGTGGTAGAATTCGAAAGGTTAAGAGAAAAAGAGCAACATAAAGCCATTCAAGTACTATTATACGCTTATTTGTACACAAAAAGTAAAAAGTATGATTTTAAGAAACCTTTAGAAGGTGGTATTTATTCTTTTAAGAACTTAAATAATGGTTTTTTATCGATTAACTTTTCATCAAATTATAGAAAACCCGATGTAGAAATTACCGAAGAAAAATTAGAAGAATTTATTGTTGAGATAAAAACCTATATTAAAGAGATGTACACGCTAGAGGTTGATTTTATTGAACCGGCAGATTTAAGGTATTAAAACTTTTTTTTGCTGTTACCACCAGATACAGGTTTTCTTTTATAAGTTCTCGTTCATTACTCATAATGGAATTGGATTTTATCTTGAACGTATTATAAAGGCTACAATCTTTAACGCAAATGTAATTACCTTTGCAAAAAATAATTTTTTGAGCACAACTATTACTTTAAAGAATATTAATAAGTTAGCAATTCCTGCTTTAATTGCAGGTATTGCAGAACCATTATTATCTATTACAGACACAGCAATTATTGGTAACATTTCTGAAAACGCAACAGAAAGTTTGGCAGCTGTTGGCATTGTAGGCGCATTTATTTCTATGTTAATTTGGGTTTTCGGACAAATTAGAAGTGCTATTTCTTCTATTGTTTCTCAATATGTAGGCGCTAATAAATTAGAGGAAGTAAAAGGTTTACCAGCGCAGGCTATTGCCATTATAGTTTTTGGAAGTTTAGTAATATTGGCAATTTCGTATCCATTTTCAAAAGAAATTTTTCAATTTTATAATGCATCCGGAACCGTTTTAGAATATTGTGTTACCTATTTTAAAATACGAATATTTGGATTTCCATTTTCACTTTTCGTATTTGCTGTTTTTGGCATTTTTAGAGGTTTACAAAATACTTATTACCCAATGATTATTGCAATTATAGGGGCTTTGTTAAATGTTTTTTTAGACATTATTTTAGTATACGGAATTGAGGGCTATATACCAGCCATGAATATTGAAGGTGCTGCATATGCAAGTATTATTGCGCAAATTACAATGGCTATTATTGCTCTTGTTTTGTTGCTGAAAAAAACGGCTATTTCATTGAGGATTTCGTTTGAAGTTCATTCAGAAATTCCACGATTATTAGGGATGATTGGCAATCTTTTTGTAAGAACTATTGCCTTAAATACCGCTTTGTACCTTGCAACTTCTTATGCCACAGATTATGGTAAAGAATATATTGCCGCCTACACTATTGGTATTAATATTTGGTTGTTAGGTGCTTTTATGGTAGACGGATATGCTAGTGCAGGAAATATATTATCCGGAAAATTTTTAGGAGCAAAAGATTATACTTCTTTGGTAGAACTAAGTAATAAACTTTTAAAATATGGATTGGCAATAGGAGTACTTATTGGTATGGTTGGTTTTATTTTTTATAATTTCATCGGACAAATTTTTACAAAAGAGCCCGCTGTTTTAGAGCAGTTTTACAATGTTTTTTGGATTGTTTTATTAATGCAACCTATAAATGCCATCTCTTTTATTTTTGATGGAATGTTTAAAGGAATGGGAGAAATGAAATATTTAAGAAACCTCTTACTTCTTTCTACTGCATTGGTATTTATACCGACATTATTGATTTTTGATTATTTCGATTTAAAATTAATTGCAATTTGGATTGCCTTTACACTTTGGATGATTGCAAGAGGTTTACCGTTAATTATTAGATTTAGAAAGAAGTTTATACCTTTAGTAGTCAACGAATAATTTTTACGTGTCATTCCGAAATGAGCTTTTTAGCGATTGAGGAATCTTATTTTTTAATTTCTTTAATTGATTTTCTAAAGATTAAAAAGTCTCATTCAAAAAAGACATTCAAAATAAAATCCACTATTTTTACAAAAAGATACATTCTATGAGCACTACAAGACAAAACGGAAGTTTATATACGAGTATTCAAAATAATATTGCAACGATTGAATTTGGACATCCTGCAAGTAATTCTTTTCCGAGTGAATTATTAGGAAGATTGAGTAAAGAACTAATTTTAGTTGGGCGTAATGAAGACGTATCTGTTATTATTTTAAAGTCTGAAGGAGAAAAAGCATTTTGTGCAGGTGCTTCTTTTGATGAATTAGTGGCTATTTCTAATTTAGAAGAAGGAAAACAATTTTTTTCTGGCTTTGCAAACGTAATAAATGCGATGCGAACTTGTGGAAAATTAATTATTGGTAGCATTCAAGGAAAAACCGTTGGAGGTGGTGTTGGTTTAGCAGCAGCTTGCGATTACGTTTTGGCAACCGAAAACGCGGCGATAAAATTATCTGAATTTACCATAGGAATTGGACCTTTTGTAATTGAGCCAGCAGTAAGTAGAAAAATAGGTGTTTCTGGTACTGCAGAACTTACTTTAGATGCTACTAATTGGAAAAATGCATACTGGGCAAAAGAAAAGGGTTTGTATGCTAAGGTTTTTGAAACTCAAAAAGAATTAGAGGAAGAAGTAGAATTATTCTCAGAAAAATTAGCGTCTTATAATCCGGAAGCATTAACAGAAATGAAAAAAGTACTGTGGCAAGGCACAGAAAATTGGACTGATTTATTAGCAGAAAGAGCGGCTATTTCTGGTGAATTAGTTTTGTCTGATTTTACTAAAAAGGCACTAAAAAAGTTTGTAAAATAACAAACCTACAAGGTTCTTAAAATCTTTTAGGATACATAGGAATAATGAGAATTATATCAACAAATATTGGAGAACGAAAAGAAATAGACTACAAAGGAACGTTAGTAACTACAGGTATTTTTAAATATTCTGTTGATAAACCTATCTTTTTAGATGCAGAAGACGTTAAAGGAGATACTATTTGTGATAGAGAGAATCACGGAGGGGTTTTACAAGCGGTTTACGGATATTCTGTAAAACATTATGAGTATTGGAAAGCTGTTTATCCTAAGGTTAATTTTGAAACGGGAATCTTTGGGGAAAACTTAACCATTGATGACATAGACGAAACTAAAATTTATGCGGGTGATACTTTTAAAGTTGGCGAAACTATTTTAGAAGCGACGTTGCATAGAGAACCTTGTTATAAATTAGGAGTTCGTTTTAATAATATGACAATTGTAAAAAAGTTTTGGAAAACTACTTTTTGTGGCGTTTATTTTAAAGTTTTACAAACTGGTTTTGTGAAATCTGGAGATGAGTTTATACAAATAAAAAGTTGCCCAGAAAACCCAACAATTGCAGATTTATTTGTGGCTAAAAGAATTTTAAATGGAATTGGTTAAACTTTTTTGTTATAGCTTTTTATAGAAACTTACTAGCTTGGTAGCATAAAGTACCTGATTTTTTAAAAATTAACTACCTGGTAACATAGAAAGTATAGGTTTAAAGATTAACAGATAAAAAAGACCCTTCAGGTTTTTGAAACCTGAAGGGTCTGATTTTGTTATTTATCGATAGGGTTATAATTAACAAATTAATTAGTACAACGCTTGTGTTATTCTTTTAATTGGCAAACATGTTTAGCCCAGATTGAGCGGCTTGTTTGAGCTCTTTTTTATCTTTTTTTGGTAAAAAAAGCGAGTAGCGAAAGCTGGAAATAGCTTCTAAAAAAAATATTAAAGTTAAACGGTCTCTTCCTTTTTATGTAAAAAACGAGTTAGTTTCATGGAAAGATCTAACAAAATAATTTTCGGATTTCCGTTTCTTTCTATATGATACATGGCATCATTTAGTTCTTTTTCTATATCTAAAATATTACCAGAATGTACAAAAGGAGCAAATTTAGAAAGATTAAACCCTGTTTTAGATTCCATAAAAACCAAGTTTTCAGATTTATAATTCAGCAATAAAGCCTGTCTAAAAAATTGCAAACAATACTCTAAAAAACGCTTTTGAGTTTCGCGTCCGGTTTTGGCAATCGTGTCCGACCATTCTATTAATTGTTGTACAACAGCAGCGTTTCCTTTGGCTTTAAAAGCAGTTCTAATCCAAGCAATAAACCATTCTTCAAAAATAAGATCACTAGAATCGTTGTGAAATAAATGGAGTGCTTTATTAAAATTCCCTTCTGCCTGATGCGCAATTTTTGCAGCTTCATTATCTGAAACCTGATGATCTACCACTAAGGTATTAGAGATGTCTTGCTCACTTAACGCAGGGAAATGTAGTGCCTGACAACGAGATTTAATGGTGTTTATAATTTGTTCTTCGCTTTCGGTAATTAAGATGAAAACTGTTTTTTCTGGTGGTTCTTCAATTAATTTTAACAACTTATTAGCAGCAGCAATATTCATTTTTTCTGCCATCCAAATAATCATCACTTTAAAACCACCTTCGTAACTTTTAAGTCTTAGTTTTTTTACAACTTCTTCTGCTTCATCAACCCCAATAAGCCCTTGTTTATTTTCTACACCAATGTGTTGCAGCCAATTAAATAAACTTCCGTAAGGTTGTGTTGCAATAAAAGTTCTCCAATCTTCTAAAAATAAACTACTAACTGGGTGTTTTTTTACGTTATCATTGGAAGTTACAGGATATGCAAAGTGTAAATCTGGGTGTTGTAGTTTGTCGCATTTTAGGTTACAGACATCAACATTATCAGAAAAATTACACAATAAAAACTGAGCATAAGCAATTGCCATTGGCAAAGTACCGCTGCCTTCTTTACCTACAAATAATTGTGCATGCGGAATTCTGCCGTTTTCTGCAGAGACTTTTAAGTGTTTTTTTATGTGTTCTTGGCCTATAATTTGGTTGAAAAGCATAGGCAAATATAAAATTTGTTTGTCATTAATCCACCAAATTTAGAAAGCAATCTTTTTCATTTGTAAATTAGTTGCAAGAGCGGTATTTGTCTTCGCAAACGTTGTATTAAATTTTAGGATTTACACTTCTAAAAGAGTAAATAATTAGGTATTTTTGTTGAAAATAGATTAATAAAAGATGAAAACACTAAAAGATTTTAATTTCAAGAATAAGAAAGCGTTAATTCGTGTAGATTTTAATGTGCCTTTAAATGATAAATTTGAAGTAACAGATGCTACAAGAATTCAAGCTGCAAAATCTACAATTATAGATATTTTAGAGCAAGAAGGAAGCTGTATCTTAATGTCTCATTTAGGACGTCCAAAAGGATTTCAAGAGGAGTTTTCTTTAGGACATATTGTAGCCAAAGCCACTGAAATTTTAGGAGTTAAAGTAAAGTTTGTTTCAGATTGTATTGGAGCTAAAGTAGAAGAAGCTGTAGCAAATTTAAAGTCGGGAGAAATCTTATTATTAGAAAACTTACGTTTTTACGAAGAAGAGAAAAAAGGGGATGTTGCTTTTGCAGAAAAATTATCGAAATTTGGTGATGTTTATGTAAACGATGCTTTTGGTACTGCACACAGAGCGCACGCTTCTACTACAATTATTGCTCAGTTTTTTCCTGAAAACAAATGTTTTGGAAATTTATTAGCAAGAGAAATAGAAAGTATAGATAAAGTATTAAACAATTCTGAAAGACCAGTTTTAGCAATTTTGGGTGGTGCAAAAGTATCTTCTAAAATTACAGTGATTGAAAATATTTTAGATAAAGTAGATCACTTAATTATTGGTGGTGGAATGAGTTTTACTTTTATTAAAGCACAAGGTGGAAAAATTGGAAACTCTATTTGTGAAGATGATAAAATGGAATTAGCTTTAGATATCTTAAAGCAAGCAAAAGAAAAAGGAGTAGAAATTCATATACCAGTAGATGTTATTGCTGCAGATGATTTTTCTAACGATGCAAATACTCAAATTTTAGATATTAATGAAATTCCTGATGGTTGGGAAGGAGTTGATGCTGGACCAAAATCTAGAGAAATTTTTGATGTTGTTGTTAATAAATGTAAAACTATTTTATGGAACGGACCTTTAGGTGTTTTCGAAATGGAATCTTTTGCAGGAGGAACAATTGCATTAGGTAATTCTATAGACAAAGCAACCAAAAACGGAGCGTTTTCTTTAGTTGGTGGTGGAGATTCTGTTGCTGCTGTTAAACAATTTGGTTTTGCAGATAAAGTAAGTTATGTTTCTACTGGTGGTGGAGCAATGTTAGAAATGTTAGAAGGAAAAACATTACCAGGTATTGAAGCTATATTAAAATAAGATGAAAAGTGTTTCTTGAATTTTTATCTCAAGAATACTTATAAACTGTCTTTCCCGAGAAATCGGGAATCTAGTGTTTATTTGTTAAATCATGTATTTGTTTAACACGGTTTACAAATAACAAATTTTTATAAGTTTAAATATTATAAGTCAATTAAGCGTGTAATTTTAATAATTACACGCTTAATTTTTTGGTTAAAATATTAGTTTTTAAATTCGCAGTAAGTTTTTGTACAATTACACGATTAAACATTTACAAAATTATACTTCATTTATATATGAAATACACAAAATTACCAAATACAGATATTAAGGTTTCTAAGATTTGTTTAGGAACCATGACTTGGGGAAAACAAAACACACAAGAAGAAGGTTTTGAGCAAATGGATTATGCATTAGAACAAGGTGTTAACTTTTTTGATACTGCAGAATTATATGCAGTTCCTGCAACTCCAGAAACGTATGGAGCCACAGAAACTATTATTGGAAACTGGTTTAAAAAAACAGGGAATAGAGATAAGGTTGTTTTAGGTAGTAAAATTGCTGGTGTAGGGCCTTATACGGCTCACATTAGAGAAAATGGATTTGCCAAACAAGGAATTATTGATGCGGTAGAAGGAAGTCTTAAAAGACTGCAAACGGATTATATAGATTTATATCAGTTGCATTGGCCAGAAAGAGGTGTTAATTGTTTTGGTACAAGAGATTATCCTTATAAGACTTCAAATGAAGAAGCAGAGAACCATGTAGAGATTTTAGAAACTTTACAAAAGTTAATTAATGAAGGTAAAATTAGACAAATAGGTTTGTCTAACGAAACACCTTGGGGAACCATGCAGTATTTACAAGCAGCCAAAGAAATGAATTTACCAAGAATGGCAACGATTCAGAATTCTTATTCATTAATACATAGAAGTTATGAATACGGAATGTCTGAAGTGTCTTTGAGAGAAAATATAGGCTTATTAGCCTATTCTCCGTTGGCACAAGGGGTATTAACTGGTAAATATTTAAGAGGACAAAAACCTACAAATGCAAGAGGAATTTTGTTTCCTAATTATATTACTAGATACCAAGAGGGTGCATCGGAACAAGCTATTTTAAAGTATGAGGAGATTGCGTTAAAAAACAAAATGAGTTTAACGGAATTGTCTTTGGCTTATATTAATCAGCTACCATTTGTTACTAGTAATATTATTGGAGCGACTAAAATGAGTCAATTAAAAGAAAATATTGGTAGTATAAATATTGATTTATCAGAAGAAATTTTAAATGAAATTGAAGCAGTTCATAAATTAATACCGAATCCTGCACCTTAGGTTAGTATTCAGTTTTCAGTGTAAAAAAGTAGGGTTCTAAAAAGTATTAGGCCTTGTCATGCTGAACTTGTTTCAGCGTCTCAACTTACACAACTTCAACAATCATAAGCGTCTGAAATAAATTCAGATTAACAGTAAAAATCCGATGAAATAATTTTCATCGGATTTTTTATTTATTATTATTCCTGCAAAAGCAGCAATCTATTTTTTAAGGAAACAGTTTATAAATATCTTCACGTTTTACAAAACGAACAATAGTTATTGTTTCTTCGGAATAATGAATACCTAATCTATAATTACCAATTCTAATTCTATAAAAATCTTTATGACCAGACATTTTCATAACATTAGAAATCTGATTTAAAATCTCTTTTTCTTCGAGATTTATGAAAACTGTTTCTAATTGCTTAAGAAGTTTTTTGTCTTTAATTTTTTTTAAATCTTTTTCTAAGCTTTTTAGATAAATTACCTTCATTCTATTTTAACAATTTGAAGATATCGTCTCTACTCACTGTGTCGGTTCTATCTGCTTGTTGCATTAACAATAAAAGTCCTATATCCTCTTTTTGTTCATCTGTTAAACGATCTAATTGTTCTTTCTCTTTCGTCTTTACAAACAATTCAATAGCTTTTTCCATTAAGGCTTTTACGCTTAATCCTTCAAAAGCAGATAATACTTTCAGTTTAGTAAGAATAGTATCATCGATTTCTATTAATTTTTTCATTATAATGATAACTTTATTTTGTTTCAAAAATCTAATATAACAAATATAAAGTATATATCTTATATATGTTTCAATAAAAATCCGATGAAATAATTTTCATCGGATTTTTTATTTATTATTATTCCTGTAAAAGCAGCAATCTATTTGTCTTGGTTCTTGATTCTAAAAATCTTGGTTCTTTTACTCAACCAACTCAATAGAACTCGCTACAAAGCGTCCGTCTTTTACAAGACCAACAATTGTTGCTTTTCTAATTGCATTACAAAAGCCAATATTTTCATCATGTGCATCTCCAAAATCATCAATATTAAAACCATCAACAAAATACGCTTTATCATCAAAACGAACGGCTAAACTACAACCATCTTCAGAATCTAAATCTAGTTGACATTGGCCACAAGAAATTTCTGCAACATGTTTTATTTCTTTTTTGTTTCCGCAAGAAGCTAAAATTAATAAACTTAAAACAATTAATTTTTTCATACTTATAAATTTTAAAACACAACAGTGAGAACTGCTCACATTCACTTTTTAACACAACAGTGATAACTGAATACTGCTACTGCCACTGAATACTAATTAAACACAACAGTGATAACTGAAACTGCCTACTAAAATTTTATTGACCTCCCCAAGAATCACGTAATCCAACAATTTTATTGAACACTAAATTATCAGAAGTTGCATCATCATCAACATTAAAATAGCCCATTCGCTGAAACTGAAAACGCTCACCAATGGTAGCTGTTTGTAAACTAGGTTCTACAAAAGCAGTAATTATTTCTAAAGAATTTGGGTTTATAAACTCCATAAAATCTTTATCTTTATGAGAATCTGGTGCTTCATCTAAAAACAATCGGTCATAAGCTCTTACTTCTGCTTTTACTGCATGTTTTACAGAAACCCAGTGCAAAGTACCTTTTACTTTACGCTTGCTTTCTTCGGTATCCATTCCAGATTTTGTTAACGGATCATACGTACACTGTATTTCTGTAATATTTCCGTCAGCATCTTTAGTACAGCTAGTTGCTGTAATAAAATACGCATTTTTTAAACGCACTTCTTTTCCTAATTTTAAACGGAAGAATTTCTTATTCGCTTCCTCTCTAAAATCTTCACGTTCTATGTAAATTTCTCTAGAAAAAGGAACCTCTCTAGTTCCAAAACCATCTTCGTAATCATTGTATTCAGCGGTTAAGAACTCTTCTTTTCCTTCCGGATAATTTGTAATTACCACTTTAATAGGGTCTAAAACTCCCATCACTCTTTTGGCAGTCTTATTTAAATCCTCACGAATTTTAAACTCTAAAAGAGCTACATCAATTACGTTTTCACGTTTAGAAACACCAACAGTTTCAATAAAACTTTTTATAGACTCCGGAGTATAACCACGTCTTCTTAAACCAGAAATTGTAGGCATCCTTGGGTCGTCCCAACCAGCAACAATTCCTTGTTCAACCAAAGTTAACAACTTACGTTTACTCATAATGGTGTAACTCAAATTCAAACGAGAAAACTCACGTTGTTTTGGCGGATTTGGGTATTTCTCCTTGCTATACGTAACAACAGTATCTCTAAACCAATTGTACAATTCTCTGTGAGGTTTAAACTCAAGAGAACATAAAGAATGCGAAACTTGCTCAATATAATCACTCTCACCATGCGTCCAATCGTACATTGGGTAAATGCACCAAGCATCACCAGTTCTATGGTGATCTTTATACATAATTCTGTACATTAAAGGATCACGTAGTAACATATTTGGGTTTTCCATGTCAATTTTTGCACGCAAAGTATGTTCCCCTTCCTTAAATTTCCCGTCTTTCATTCCTTGGAATAATTCCAAGTTTTCTGCTACAGATCTGTTTCTAAAAGGACTATTTGTACCAACCTGAGTTGGCGTACCTTTTTGCGCTCTCATATCTTCCGAAGATTGAGAATCTACATATGCTTTTCCATCTTTTATCAACAAAACTGCCCAATCGAACAATTGCTGAAAATAGTCTGATGAATAACACTCATTTGCCCAAGAATAGCCCAACCAAGAAATATCTTTCTTAATTGCATCTACATATTCTTGCTCTTCTTTTGCAGGGTTTGTATCATCAAAACGCAAATTTACAGGTGCATTATAAGTCTCACCCAAACCGAAACTAATTCCGATTGCTTTGGTGTGACCAATATGCAAATACCCATTTGGTTCTGGCGGAAAACGAAAACGTAAATTTTCTTTTGGCATTCCGTTTGCTAAATCCTCTTCAATAATATGCTCTAAAAAATTGAGCGATTTTTTCTCTTCAGACATCTGTTTCGGTACAAAATTAAGCACCAAAATTACGTAAAATAACTCGTTTTTAAATGCTTTTTTTGGGTGTTTCCCTACGGGTCGTGCTTTCCACTGTAGTTTTTTATCGTTTTAGAAAAAAAACGATAAAAAAGCTGCCGTTTCAATCACTAACACAAGTAGTAGAAAGTCTATAAAAATCGGTTAATAACGCTATATTTGTTCTTTTAAATTACAAAATGGGAATAATACAAGTAAACAATATTAAACTCTATGCTTTTCATGGATGTTTAGACGAAGAAGGAAAAATAGGTTCAGAATACAGCGTTGATGTAGAAATTAAGGCAAATTTAAAAAAATCATCTAAAACAGATGAATTAGCAGACACGGTAGATTATGTACATTTAAACCGTATTGTAAAAGAAGAAATGGCCATTCGTTCTAAATTGTTAGAAGAAGTGGCTCAGAGAATCTTAGACAGAACGTTTAAAGAAATTCCTATGGTAAAAAAAGCCAAAGTTGCAGTGGCAAAAATTAACCCACCAATTGGCGGAAATGTAGAAGAAGTGGTCATTATTCTTACAAAAAAGAGATAGATATTACGTAACTAAAAGGTGGGTGAACACGTATAAAAGCAGAAAAACTATTTGTTTTTATTTTAAAATTAAAAAAAGACTTGCAATCCTTTAAAATTTGCTTAAATTTGCAATCCTTAAAAACAGATTTATAATTTATTGTAAATTTTCTTTAAGATAAAAAGGTGTCTTGGCCGAGTGGCTAGGCAATGGTTTGCAAAACCATGTACAGCGGTTCGAATCCGCTAGACACCTCCAAAAACCCCAATCATTCCGATTGGGGTTTTTTTGTTTTGGAATAAATATTTGCTTTATTTTGTGTTAGTTTTTTGCAGTTTTACAAAAGATTAATCAAAGTTGAAAAAATCTTTAACCTCAACACCAATCGCATCGGCTATTTTTTTTAAAGTTAATGTAGTAGGGTTTTGCCTGCCATTTTCAATACTAGATAGATTTGATTTCTCCATAGAAATTATTGCACAAATATCTAACTGACTAAAATTGTTTAATCGTCTCATTCTTGATATATTTTTACCTAAAGATTTTAAATATTTCTCCTCAACAGTAATCATTTTACAAAGAAGGTCAGTAAAACGACTAGTTGGGTTATGATATATAATACCTTTCTAGTATATTTGCGCGGAAATAGGAATAACTTTAGAAATTTTCCTAAAAAAAAACTTAATTACGGAAACCCGTAACTAAAATTAAAAAGATATATACATTTTTACAAAAAATTTAAAAGGATTCTTTTTAATTAAATATGGTAATCCGTCAGTAAAATAATTTTTATTTACAAGTGAACTTAAAAGAACATATAAAAACATGAAAAACAAAAAAATTGCTCAACTTCTACTTTTCTTCCCTTTAACTGGAATATTTGGAATTCATCAACTCTATTTAGGGAGTTTTAAGAAGTTTTTAATTCGTTTAATCGTTGCTATATTAACTTTATTGATTGGTGGTATTGTATTTTGGATATATGATATTATGAATTTCAACAAACAATTTGATAGTGTGAAAAATGATAATCAAGCTAAAATTGATGAAATAATACAATTATTAGATGAAGGTAAACTTGGAAGTGCTTTAAAGAAATTTATAAAAACAGGAAAAACAAAAATTTACGTTAAGGAAATAATTAAACAGGGTAAGGGTGAGGTTATCGTTAAACATTTTGCAAAATCTGAAAAAGACAAAAAAGACTTGGAAAGGTTGATTAGTAAGGGAGATACAGATAGTCTGGTAATTTACTTGTCGACTTATTATGCTAAAAGTAAAATTCAAAATATTTTAAATGTATAAAGGAACTACATTTTTAATTTTTTTCATAATCATTCTATCTTTTAACGAAGTATCTGCACAAAAGAAAGAAGAGGTTAGGCATTTAGAGTATTATTTGAAAAAATCTAAAGATCTTAATAAAGAATTTAAATTTAAGGAATCTATTTCTGTCTTAAATGAGGCAAAATTAATTTATAAAAATAACAAGGAGCTTTTTAATAAAATTGGGTTAATTAAAATGCATATAAAAGATTTTAAGGGCTCGATTGAAGATTTTTCAGATGCGATTAAATTAGACAAGGGCTATATGGAGGCATACTCCAATAGAGGGTCTGCAAGAGAGAAAATTAAGGATTTTAATTTAGCTTTGGAAGATTATGACGAAGCTTTAAAATTAGATTCTAAAAACGCAATAAATTTCGAAAATAGAGCTAGTATTAAAATTGATAATAAAGATTATGAAGGAGCTATTTTAGATTATGATAGGTCATTGTTATATGGAGATAAAAAAGAATTTTCTTATAGTAATAGAGGATATTGTAAAGTTAAAATTGGTAAATACGAATCTGCAATAATTGATTTTTCACAAGCAAATATTTTAAATCCTAACAATGCGGTTACATTATCTAATAGGTTAGAGGCATATTACCTAAATGGAGAGTATTCAAAAGCATTAATAGATGGTAATAATGCAATCTTAATTGATAAGAAAAATAAAAAAACTTGGTATTATGTTGGATTATCAATGATAAAATTAAATAAAAAAGAAGTAGGATGTGATTGCTTGTCAGTAGCAAAACAATTGAAATATGAAAAGGCAATTGAAGCAATAATAAATTTATGTAAAAATTAGAAATATGGTGATAGCATTAGTAGTAATTGGGATTATAGTTTATTTTGCTTTAGGTTACTTTTTATGGAGTTATACTAGTGATAATTATGGGTACAATATATTTAGCGTAGGTACAATCATTAGAGGTATAGGTGTTTTAATATGTATTGTTATTGCAGTTCAAGGAGAAGATACAACCTATCTTTATCTGGCAGGACTTTTATTGCTCTGGACTTTTATTGTAACATTAGTTAAATCTAATTTACTTATTGCAATTTTTTCTATATTTTATCAGATAGTGGCTTCAATTTTGGTGTTTGGGATATTAAATAGAATAAATAAAATATTTAATGATAATTAACAAAAGGTATTATTTAGTTTACCATTAATATTTTTTAATTTAAACTTTTTTTGGTATAAATGATCTTAAAGTGAACTACTAGACACTTACAAAAACCCCAATCTTTTAGATTGGGGTTTTTCTATGTTTTTAACGAATACTAAATAAACCATAGCGAATACTAAACAGTTATGTTCAGGTTAATCCTAATCCTTATTTTTGAGCTGTGTTTACAAATACAATTACTATGAAAAAGAAAAATTTACTTTTAACAATCTCAATTTTGCTGTTAATTTTCTCTTGTAAAAAAGAAGAAGTTAAAACAGATAACATTTTTAAGTTTAAAGAATACATAAGTTACACTACATCCGGAGTGGTTTCTGTTGCAAATAATATAGAAGTAAACCTTGCCAAAGAAGTAGAAGGTTGGGAAGCAAACCAAGAAATTTCAACTGAAATTATTTTTGTAAAACCACATGTAAATGGTACTATTAAAACGGTAAATAAACACGCTTTTATTTTTATTCCGGATGAGGTTTTAAGTGCAGATACAGAATATAGTGTTTCTGTAAAACTGGAAGAAATTTATAAAGACACGCCTCAAGGTTTTAAAGATTACACATTTCAATTTAAAACAATTACGCCTAATTTTAATGTTCAAACCAATAATTTACAATCGTATTCTAAAGAATTTCAATATTTAGAAGGAGTTGTAAAATCTGCAGATATTATTTTATTAGAAAATGCTAAAAAATTAATAAGTGCTTCTCAAAATGGAACATCAAAAAACATCGTTTGGAATGAATCCTACAAAAACGGAAAGGTTTTCGAATTTAAAATAGACAGCATCCAACGTTTTGTAGAAGATTCTCAATTAACCATTTCTTGGGATGGAAAAACTATAAATGCCGAGTCTAAAGGTGAAAATGAAGTTCTTATTCCTGGTAAGAATAATTTTAAAGTACTTAGTTTAAAGATAAACAATACTTCTGAGCAGTATATTACTATCAACTTTTCTGATCAACTTAAAAAACAGCAAAATTTTGATGGTTTGGTAACTATTAAAAATGAAAAAAAACCACGTTTTATTGTCAACGGAAACGAGTTAAAAGTATTTTCAGAAAATAAGTTTCAAGGTGCTGTTTTGGTATCTGTTTTTCAGGGAATCAAAAATTCTGACAATTATAGATTAAAAGATGCTTATAAAGAAACCATCACTTTCGATCAAAAGAAACCAGAAATAAGAGCGATAAGTAGCGGAACTATTTTACCAAATTCTAAAGATTTAAAGTTCAACTTCGAAGCCATAAACGTAAAAGAAGTAGACGTTAGAATTATTAAAATTTACGAAGACAATGTGTTGCAATTTTTGCAAGAAAATAGCATGAACAGTAATAATGAATATCAGATTAAACGAGTTGGTAGGCGTGTTGCTAAGAAAACAATTACATTAATTGATAACAAAGTAAATAACACGCAGAAATGGAAAGCCTATAGTGTAGATTTATCTAAAATGTTTGAGGCTGAACCTGGAGCAATTTATAGAGTAGAATTAAGTTATAATAAAAATCAGGTGTTTTATACCTGTTCAGAGAATGAAAATTCGAATACAAATTCAGATAAATTCGAAGATGAAAAGTATGACGATTTAAGTAAAATAGAAGACGAAGAAGCAAGAGAAGAGTTGTATTGGGATAACAAATTATACGATTATAAAGACCGTAATTATAATTGGCAAGAAAGAGACAATCCTTGTTCAGATTCTTATTATTACTATAAAGATGTAACTCAGAATTTATTAGCATCAAACTTAGGAATCATTGCAAAAAAAGGAACTAATAATTCTTATTTCTTTGCTGTAACAAATATTTTAAACACAAAACCGCAAGCAAGAGCAACCATAAAATTATTCAATTTTCAGCAACAAGAAATTTTGTCTACCAAAACAGATTCAGAAGGACTTGCTAATATTGAGACTCCTAAAGCTGTAGCTTTTGCAGTCGTTTCAAAAGGGAATAATAAAGGATACATTCGATTGTTCGACGGAAATTCTTTGTCTTTAAGCAAGTTTGATGTTGCTGGTAGCAAAACCGAAAAAGGCTTAAAAGGGTATATCTATGGAGAACGTGGAGTTTGGCGCCCAGGAGATGCTGTTCATTTAACTTTTATGCTAAATGATGCCGATAATAAGTTGCCAAAAAACCATCCTGTAAAATTAGAAGTTACAGACCCAAGCGGAAAATTGGTATATAAAAAAGTAACATCAGAAAACTTAAATAATTTTTACAAGTTTACTTTTTCAACTACTCAAGAGGCAAAAACAGGAAACTACAATGCTAAAATTTCTGTGGGTGGGGCAAAGTTTTATCAGAGTTTAAAAATAGAAACTGTAAAACCAAATCGTTTAAAAATTAAAGTAGATTTTGGTGATGAGGTTTTAGCAAGTAACAAACCAATTAACGGAACTTTAGACGTAAAATGGTTGCACGGAACACCTGCAAAAAATCTAAAAGCAGAAATTAAAGCAAAAGTTTCTACGGCAAATTATGGCTTTGAAAATTACAAAGAATATGTTTTTACAGATCCATCAAGAGAATTTTCATCCGAAGAAATAAATATTTTTGAAGGGAAATTAGATGCAAACGGAATAGCAAAAATTGATAGTAAATTAAGTATTGGTAAAAATGCTCCGGGTATGTTAAATGTGCAGTTTTTGGTAAGAGCATTTGAGAACGGAGGCGATTTTTCTATAGATGCTTTCACTAAAAAATATGCGCCTTTTACTTCTTTTGTAGGTTTAAAATCTCCAGAAGGAAATAGGTATGGTTCTTTCTTTACAGATGAAAATCAGACTTTTTCTGTAGTTTCGGTTGATGAAAAAGGAAGTCCAGTAAAAAGAGATGAAATAGAGGTTGAGGTTTATAAAATTGAGTGGCGCTGGTGGTGGAGTTCTTCTGATGATAACTTGTCTAGATATACTTCTAGTACGTATAACAAACCCTACAAAACTCTAAAAATTAGCACGAACTCTAAGGGAAATGGAAGTTTCAATTTGAATATTCCAGAAAGAGATAGAGGTCGTTTTTTAATAAGAGTGATCGACAAGAAAAGTGGTCACGCAACAGGTAGAACTGCTTATTTCTATAAAAATTGGTGGCAAAATTCTGGTTCTGATAATAAAGAAGCTGCAAAAATGTTAGTGTTTTCTGCGGATAAAGAAAAGTACAATGTTGGTGAAACTGCTAAAATTACATTTCCATCAGGGAGTGAAGGTCATGCGTTAATCAGTATAGAAAATGGTACAAAAGTTTTAGAAACTAAATGGGTGAAAACGACAAAAGGGAATACTTCTGTAGAAATTCCTATCAACAAAAATATGGCGCCAAATGTGTTTGTAAATATTTCATTATTACAACCACATCAAGTTTCTGAAAACGATTTACCAATAAGATTGTTTGGTGTAATTCCGCTTTTGGTAGAAGATGAAAGTACCAAATTAGAGCCTCAAATTTCGATGCCAGATGAATTACAGCCAGAAAAAGAATTTACGGTAAAAGTTTCTGAAAAAAACAACAAAGCCATGACCTACACTTTGGCTGTTGTAGAAGAAGGTTTGTTAGATTTAACACGTTTTAAAACTCCAAATGCGTTTGATGTTTTCTATGCAAGAGAAGGTTTGGGTGTAAAAACATGGGATATTTTTGATGATGTAATTGGTGCGTATTCGGGTAGTGTAGATCAGGTTTTTGCTATTGGTGGAGATGGAAGTGCTGCTGCTGCAAAAAATAGAAAAGCCAACAGATTTAAACCAGTTGTAAAATTTATTGGTCCGTTTTATCTTAAAAAAGGAAATACAGCTTCTCATAAAATTACATTACCAAATTATATTGGATCTGTGAGAACCATGGTAGTTGCGGGTGATGTTACTAATGAAGCTTTTGGGAATGCAGAAAAAGCAGTTCCTGTTAAAAAGCCTTTAATGGTGTTGGCTACATTGCCAAGAAAATTATCACCAAAAGAAAAAGTTACGTTGCCAATTACCATTTTTGCGATGGATAAAAAAGTGAAGAATGTAACTATTGAGGTAAAAACATCTAACGGAATTGCAGTGATTGGTCATAAAACTCAAAAACTTAATTTTGAGAAGCCAGATGAAAAAATGGTGTATTTTGAAATGGATGTTTTAAAAGCAAACGGCATCAATACGGTTGAAATTATTGCATCCGGAAATGGAGAAAAAGCAACTTATAAAGTGGAGTTAGATGTTGTAAATCCGAATCCAATTACATCTAAAATAGTAGATGCAACTGTAGAAGGAAATCAAAGTCAAACTATTAATTTTGATACATTTGGAGTTGAAGGATCAAATACCGCAATGTTAGAATTATCTACCATTCCTCAAATTAACTTTTCTGGAAGATTAGAGTATTTAATTCAGTATCCGCATGGTTGCGTAGAACAAACTACTTCAGGTGTTTTTCCACAATTATTTTTGAATGATATTTTCGACTTAACGTCGGATAAAAAACGTCAAATTCAAGAAAATATAGAAAACGGAATTAAAAGATTAGGAAACTTTCAGCAAGCAAATGGAGGTTTGAGTTATTGGATGGGAGAAAGTGAAACAGATGATTGGGGAACAACCTATGCTGGTCATTTTATGTTAGAAGCTGCTAAAAAAGGATTTGTTTTACCGTTAACTTTTAAAAGTGATTTTATTAGGTATCAGAAAAATGCAGCAAGAAATTGGAGACCAGATTACAGAAATAATTATACAGATTTAGCACAAGCTTATCGTTTATATACATTGGCTTTAGCTGGTAGTCCAGATTTGTCTGCAATGAACAGAATGCGCGAGTTTAAACAAATTTCTAACGATGCAAAATGGCGTTTGGCTGCAGCGTATGCTTTGGCAGGACAAAAAGAAGCGAGTTTAGAAATTATGAACACTGCAAATATTAATTTTACCACTTCTAAATACAATTATTATTCTTACGGATCTGTAGATAGAAACCGAGCAATGGCTTTAGAAACCATGTTAATAACTGATCATAAAGACATAAAAGAGGTAGCAAAATCTATTGCAAAAGAATTGTCTGGTAGTAAATGGATGAGCACACAGTCTACTGCATATAGTTTATTAGCAATTGGTAAAATGGTGGTTAAAAACGGAGGGAAAGCCATTAATTTAGAATATACTAATAACGGGAAAAAGGTTGCGGTAGACACACAAAGTTCTATGGTGCAAAGAACCGTTCAGGTTAAAAACGGAGCAAACTCTTTCACTATAAAAAATGAAGATAACAATGTTGTCTTTGCAAGAATTATCAATTCTGGTCAGTTGCCTTTGGGTGATGAAATTACAGAAAGTAGAGGCTTGAGTGCGTCTGTTCAATATGTGGATTTACAAGGAAAACCTATCAATATCAACGACTTAAAACAAGGTCAGGATTTTGTAGCAAAAATAATTGTGAGCAATCCTAAAAATGAAACTGTAAAAGACATTGCTTTAACGCAAGTTTTCCCATCAGGATGGGAAATTGTGAATACTCGTTTTACTGATTTTGGTACAACTACAAAAAGTGAAGCTCGTTATACAGATATTAGAGATGATAGAGTTAATTTTTATTTCGATTTGAATCAGCAGTCTAATAAAGCAGAAACAAAAACTTTTACGGTGTTGTTGAATGCAGCCTATTTAGGAAATTATTATTTACCAGGAATTCAGGTAGAAGCCATGTATGATCATGATTATTTGGTGAGAACAAAAGGACGTTGGATTGAAGTGATTAAGTAGTCACTGGCAATTACAAATGTCATTCCGAATGAAGTATGATTGTCATTCCGAATGACGCAGGAAGAGGAATCTCATAATCAATACCAAATTTGTGAGATTTCTCAATCACCTGAAAGAGGCTCATTTCGAAATGACACTCGAACACCTAAAATAAACTTGTAATACATCAAAATTGAAAATAACAAACTACATAAAACGTCATAAAAAGAAAACAATATTTGTTGTTGTTCTACTGATTTTTTATGCATTTTGTTTGCCAAGTCAGTTATTTACCAAGCCAACATCAACAGTAATTACAAGTAATACTAATGAGTTGTTGGGCGCATTAATAGCAGAAGATGGACAATGGCGTTTTCCGCATAAAGATTCCGTTCCAGAGAAGTTTAAAACCTGTTTAATTCAGTTTGAAGATGAACATTTTTATATGCATCCTGGTTTTAATCCGATTTCTATTTTAAAAGCCTTAAAACAAAATTTACAAGCGGGAGGAGTTAAAAGAGGTGGAAGTACCATTACCCAGCAAGTTATTCGATTGAGTAGAGATAATAAATCTAGAACCTATTTTGAGAAAGTAAAAGAATTAATTTTAGCAACCCGTTTAGAATTTAGAGCGTCTAAAGAAAAAATTATTTCTTATTGGAGTTCCAATGCGCCTTTCGGCGGAAATGTAGTGGGCTTAGATGCTGCTTCTTGGCGTTACTTTAATAGACAAGCATCTGAGTTATCTTGGGCAGAATCTGCAACTTTAGCCGTTTTACCCAATGCACCAAATTTAATTTATCCAGGTAAAAATCAGCATAAATTATTAGTGAAGAGAAATCGATTATTAACCAAGTTACTTGCTAAGAACATCATTGATTCTCTAACGTATGAATTATCGGTATTAGAAGAATTACCGCAAAAACCGTATGCATTACCTCAAATTACGCCACATTTATTACAAAAAATCAATAAAAAAAATAAAGGAGAATTTGTAAAAACAACCATAAATAAAAGGTTGCAAAATCAAGTAAATTTAATTGTAAATAATCATTATAATCAGTTAAAAAACAACGAGATATTTAATATTTCTGTTTTGGTTTTAGATGTAAAAAACAGAAGGGTTTTAACCTATGTTGGCAACTCTGAAACAACTAGAGAAAATCAAAAATATGTAGATGTTATAGACAAACCTAGAAGTACCGGAAGTATTTTAAAACCATTTTTATATACAGCTATGTTAGATAGTGGAGATTTGTTACCAAATATGTTGGTTGCAGATGTACCTACAAACTTTGGAAGTTATCATCCAGAAAATTTTGATAAAAAATATGCAGGAGCAGTTTCTGCAAAGTTAGCACTATCTAAATCTTTAAACGTACCAACAGTAAGAATGTTGCAACGTTTTGGCTTAGAGAAGTTTCATGATTATTTACAAAAATTAGAACTGAGAGATTTAAAGAAAGATCCTAATTATTATGGTTTAACATTGGCTTTAGGTGGTGCAGAAAGCAATTTATGGGATTTATGTAAAAGCTATGCTTCTATGGCATCTACAGTAAATCATTATTCAGAAAACTCTAGTAGGTATTTTAAAAATGAATTTTGTGAACCTACTTTTTATGCTGATAAAAAGGTTGACTTCGGAGAAAAATCATCAGAAAAAATAATTTTTGACGCCGCTTCTATTTATTTAACTTTTGAGAGCTTGAAGGATGTAAATAGACCAAATGCAGATCAGAATTGGGAGTTTTTTGATGCTTCTAAACAAATTGCTTGGAAAACGGGTACGAGTTTTGGTTTTAGAGATGCTTGGGCAATAGGAACTACTAAAGATTATGTGGTTGGTGTTTGGGTTGGAAATGCAGATGGAGAAGGAAGACCTGGTTTGGTTGGTGTGCAAGCTGCAGCACCTATTTTATTTGATGTTTTTGATAAATTGCCAAACTCAGAATGGTTTGAAAAACCTTTTGATGAAATGACTGAAATAGAAATTTGTACACAAAGTGGGTATAGAGCAACTCAAAATTGTGAAGATAAATCATTAGAATTTGTACAGAATGCAGGTTTAAAAACAGCACCTTGTCCATACCATGTTTTGGTAAATGTAGATGCTTCAGAAAATTATCAGGTAAATACTTCTTGTGAGCGTTTAGAAAATATTAAACAAAAATCTTGGTTTGTGTTGCCTCCTTTAATGGAATATTATTACAAGGATAAAAATCCGTTTTATAAACCGTTGCCAAAATTTAGAAATGATTGTTTAGGTGCGGCAAAAAACGCGATGAAATTTATTTATCCTACGGAAAAAAGCACCATTTTTTTACCAAAGAATTTCGATGGAAAGAAAAATGAACTTGTTTTAAAAGTAGCACATGCAAATAGTGAAGCTATTTTATATTGGTATGTAGATAGTAAATATTTAGGGAGTACAAAAGAACTGCATGAGTTTGGGGTGCACTTAAATAGTGGAAATTACCTTATTTCGGCTACGGATAATTTTGGGAATGAAATTCATCAGCAAATAACAGTAAAAGAATAATTTACTTAAAGTAGATTAAGTGCAGGTCAACGTAATAAAAGAGGTTTTTATCGAAGAGTAAGAGGTATACGCTCTAATTTTATAGATTTTTGGTATAACTAAACCTTACTATTTATTATGATATTACAAATTTCTACACCAATTAATGGGCAAACTCCCTCATCATTCTTAGACAATCAATTATTGTTTGTTATTTTAGGATTGGTTGCTTTGGTATTTGTGATTATTAGAGTAGCTAAGTTTTTAAGTGAAATGAATTCTAGTAGGGCTTCTAAATAGATCTAATTTTATTCATACTGTTTTCCTTTTCCTTTTTAAATTAAGAAAAAATAATTTATGTTCTAATCAATTATTTTAGACTAATCTTTAGACTTTTCTTAACAAAAAATTGTGTTATTTTCTTCATCTTTGCTTTCTGTATACTTTTAAGGAGTATTATGAATATATTGAATTCTAATTGATTATTTTTATAGTCAATTTTTTTATGATTTTAATCTATACAGAATGAAAATATACCCTATAGAAACTGGAAATTTTAAATTAGACGGAGGTGCAATGTTTGGTGTTGTGCCAAAAACTATTTGGCAAAAAACGAACCCTGCAGACGCTAATAATTTAATAGACATGAGCATGAGAAGCATGCTTATTGAAGATGGAGATCGTTTAATTTTGGTAGATACAGGTTTAGGCGCAAAACAATCAAATAAATTTTATAGTTATTATTACCTTTTTGGAGATTTTTCTGTAGATACATCTTTAGCAAAACATGGTTTTCATAGAGATGATATTACAGATGTTTTTTTAACACATTTACATTTTGATCATTGTGGAGGTGCTATAGAGTGGAATGCACAAAGAACTATTTTACAGCCAGCTTTTAAAAATGCCAAATTCTGGTCTAATGATAAACATTGGAAATGGGCAACAGAGCCTAATGCTAGAGAAAAAGCATCCTTTTTAAAGGAAAATATTAATCCTATTAAAGAAAGCGGACAATTAAATTTTATTCATAGTAATTACAAAGATCAAATAGGTTTCGACATTCTTTTTATGGATGGTCATACAGAAAAACAAATGCTACCAATGTTGTCTTATCAAGGTAAAACAATTGTTTTTATGGCAGATTTGTTACCTACAATTGGGCACATTCCTTTGCCTTATGTTATGGGGTATGATACAAGACCTTTATTAACAATTAAAGAAAAAGCAGCATTCTTAAACTTGGCTGCAGACAAAGAGTATTATCTTTTTTTAGAACACGATGCTTATAATGAACTTTGTACCGTTCAGCATACAGAAAAAGGAGTTAGATTAAAGAACACACACAAATTTATAGATATATTTAATTAACATTATGAGAGTTTTAAAACCAATTTTATATACAGCTTTTGCTGGACTTGTTTTTACAGGTTGTAAATCAATTTCTAACATTCAAGTTCCTCAAGGTTCTGATGTAGCAATAGTAGCAGCAGCTAAAAAAATGCCATTAACACAAGAACAAAAAAACACTTGGGGACATTTAGATTTAGTAAAAGATTCTATTCCTGGAATGTCTGTAGACAAAGCGTATGATTTTTTACAAGGTAAAAAGAGTGTAACGGTTATAGTAGGTGTTGTAGATTCTGGAACAGATTTGGGTCATGAAGATTTAAAAGATGTTGCTTGGGTGAATGCAAAAGAAGTTGCGGGTAACGGAATTGATGATGATAAAAATGGTTATATAGACGACATTAATGGTTGGAACTTTCTAGGTAATGCTTATAAAGAAAACTTAGAGGCAGATAGAATTTTACACAATCCTTCTTTAGAAAGTCCAGAGATTGTTGCTGAGATACAAGCAGCACATGATATTAAAGTAGGTAATGCAGAAAAGACAAAAACTCGTTTTGAGCAAATGTTAAGTGGCGTTAAAGGAGCAGATGAAAATTTAGCAAGACACTTTGGTAAAGAAGACTATAGTGCAATAGAAGTTGCGGCAATTACAACCGAAGATCCTTCTTTATTACAAAGCATTGCAATTGCAAAACAAATGTTTGGTTTTGGTTTACCTTCTTTAGGGCAAGCACAAGAAGAAATTAAAAAGGAGTTAGATAAATCTATTGCTTTATTAAACAATGAATATACTGATTATAGAATAGGAGATAACCCAGAAGATCTTAATGACTCTCCGGGTTATGGAAATGGAAATACAGGAGTTTCTATTAAAAGTGAAGCACATGGTACACATGTTTCTGGTATTATTGCAGCATCTAGAAATAATGGAAAAGGAGTGAATGGTGTGGCAGATAATGTAAAAATTATGGCTGTACGTTCTGTACCAGATGGAGATGAGTATGATAAAGATGTTGCTTTAGGTTTACGTTATGCAGTAGATAATGGCGCAAAAGTAATTAACACTAGTTTTGGTAAAGGATATTCTCCTCATAAAGAATGGGTGTATGATGCTATTAAATATGCAGCAGCGCATGATGTATTAATTATTAATGCAGCAGGTAATGACGGTAAGGATATTGATGTAGAAAGAACATACCCTAATGATTCTAAAGATTTATTAACAGAAGTTTCAGATAATGTGTTAACAATTGGAGCTATGAGTTCTAATTATAATGAAACATTACCAGCTAATTTTTCTAACTACGGAAAAAAGAATGTAGATGTTTTTGCGCCAGGAGTTCAAATTTATTCTACAACACCAGAAAACGAGTACAAACACTTTAGCGGAACCTCTATGGCTGCACCTTCTACAGTAGGAGTAGCTGCTTTGGTACGTTCTTATTATCCTAAGTTAACAGCAAGCCAAGTAAAACATATTTTAATGAATTCTGGTACTAAAATTAATTTAGAGGTAATTAAACCAGGGTCTCAATCTAGAGAAAATCCAGAAGGAGAATTAGTTCCTTTTTCAGATTTATCTGTTTCTGGTAGAGTTGTAAATGCTTACAATGCTTTACAAATGGCAGACAGAATGGTAAACGGAAAAAAATAATTTATTAAACTTAAAAAGCAGCATTTTTAAAATGCTGCTTTTTTTTTGAACATTAATTAATACAAATATGAGAAAAATTTATTTTTTAGGATTGTCGCTAATCATGTTAACCTCTTGTAAGGTTATAAAAGATACAACTCATGTAGCTACAGAAACTTATTGGCAGCAACATGTAGACTATACAATGGATGTAGATGTAGACGCAAAAAACTACCAATACAAAGGAAAACAGACGTTAGTTTATACAAACAATTCTCCAGATGATCTAGATAAAGTGTTTTATCACTTGTATTTTAATGCGTTTCAACCAGGTTCTCAAATGGATATGAGATCTTTAAATATTAAAGATCCAGACAGAAGAGTAGGCGACAGAATTAGCAAATTACAACCAAATGAAATTGGGTATATTAAAGTAAACTCTTTAAAACAAGACGGTGTTGCAGTTTCTCATGAAACGGTTGGTACTATTTTAGAGGTGCAATTAAATGAATCTATAAAATCAGGAGAATCAGTTACTTTAGAAATGAATTTTGATGCTCAGGTTCCTGTTCAAATTCGTCGTTCTGGAAGAAATAGTGCAGAGGGAGTTGCGTTGTCTATGTCGCAATGGTATCCTAAATTAGCAGAATACGATTTTCAAGGTTGGCACACGCCTCCATATATTGCAAGAGAATTTCAAGGTGTTTGGGGAGATTTTGATGTAACCATTCATATAGATAAAGATTATACAGTTGGTGGTACAGGATATTTACAAAACCCACAAGAAATTGGTCATGGTTACCAAGACGATTCAAAAGAATTAAACTTGCCTAAAGGCGATAAATTGGTATGGCACTTTAAAGCACCAAATGTGCACGATTTTATGTGGGCAGCAGATCCAGAATACATTCACGATGTTTTAAAAATGGAAAACGGAATCGATTTACATTTTTTATATAAAGAAACTTTAGCCGCAGAATACTTAAAAAACTGGAAAGATTTACAGCTAAAAACGGCAGAATTAATGACCTATTATAGTGAAAATGTTGGTCAATATCCATATAAACAATACTCTGTTATACAAGGTGGAGATGGTGGTATGGAGTATGCAATGTCTACTTTAATTACAGGACAACGTAAATTTGGAAGTCTTTTTGGAGTTACTGCACATGAAATGGCACATACTTGGTTTCAGTTTTTGTTAGCATCAAATGAAAGTTTACATCCTTGGATGGATGAAGGTTTTACTTCTTATATTTCTAACAAAGCAGAAAATGTAATTTTAAAAGAAGGGAAAGAAAATCCACATGCGGGTTCTTATAAAGGGTATAGATCTATTGTTTCAAAAGGGTATGAAGAATCTTTGTCTACACATGCAGATAGATATCATACAAATTGGGCATATAGTACAGCAAGTTATTCTAAAGGAAATATTTTCTTAAGTCAATTAGAGTACGTTGTTGGTAAAGAAAATGTAGCAAACGGATTAAAGAAATACTTTAACGACTTTAGCTTTAAACATCCAACACCAAACGATATTAAACGTTCTATGGAAAAAACTGCAGAATTAGATTTAGGATGGTATTTAAATGAGTGGACAGAAACTACACATACCATAGATTATGGTGTAAAATCTGTAGATAACAAAACAATTACTTTAGAAAGAATTGGTCAAATGCCAATGCCAATGGATGTTGAAGTAACTTATACTGATGGAACTTCAGAAAGTTTTAATATTCCTTTAGAAATGATGAGGGGTAGTAAGCCAACAACTTCTACACTTTTAAAAGATTGGGGTTGGGCAATGCCAACATATTCTTTTACTGTTTCTAAATCTGTAAAATCTGTTTCTATTGATAAAAGTGGATTAATGGCAGACATTAATTTAGATAATAATGTACTAGAAGTAAAGTAATAGTATAAAAGTTATAATAAAAACCTTTCCAATTTGGAAGGGTTTTTATGTTTTTTTATATTCGATGTATCAGTGTGTTAAAAATTTTAGTTCCCCCCCACTAAACTTATAAATTATCTTATTAAAGGGAATATTTCATAACAATATGGAAATATTTTCTGTAAGATTTTTAATAAGTAAAATTTATCATATTTAATTTATAAAATAAGTAATTAATATAATAAAAGTGAAAAATACTACCCCTACAACTACAAGATTTTATAGTTTTTTAATTTTAATATTTACGCTACATAGTTCAATTTTTTTGAGTGCACAAGAGCCTGTAACTACTGTTTATGGTGATTTTGGAGGTTTCTATACTTCAAGTACAACATCACGAGTAGATTATGACGATTCTAATAATTTGATAGGATTTACTGTAAATGGAGTTACTTATTCTACAGGTGTTAATGATGCGCTTCTAACATCAAAGAATATAACCTATACACCAGAAGAGTTTAAAGCCTTTCCAATTCCTGCCGATATTGTTTATAAATCGACTGACCTAGTTGGTATTGGAAGTAATTGGGGGGGTGTTACGCAAGATAACAGTGCAACAGATTATATTAAAACTTTTGACCCTATTGTACCATCTAGTTTTGTTAGAGATGGTATTAATGGACTGGAATTAGCTACTAATTTCTTTAACATTCAAAGTCAAGTAATTATTTATGATGCACTAATAATAAATCAATCTTCTACTATTACTGATGAAGCTCCAGATATTATTGTTACTCAAACAGGGGCTCCAGGTAGCACAGATAAGTTTAAGTTTATTGATACCAATGGTAATACAGTAGGTTCAGAATTAAGTGTCAGATTTAATAATGTACCTATTGTTGGAGGAACATTTTGGACCATATATCAAATTAATACCACTACAGGTACAGTTTCAGGTACTTTTGCAAAAAACTCTCATAGAGATTTAAGAGTGCTATCTATTAAATTAAGTGATTTTGGTATTACTACTAGTAATTTTACGCAAGTAAATAATTTTGTACACAATACGTCTGGTGATACAGATATTGCTTTTACAGCATTTAATACAGATGCTTTAGAAATAAACTTACCTGCAACCGATTTAGAAGTTTCTAATTCAAACATTATAGCGGATAATTTTTGTGCACCTACTACAGCAACTTTTACAACAACTATTACTAATAACTCTAAAGAGTTAACAAAAGACTTTGATGTTGATTTAGATTTTTCTGGAGTAACTGTAACTAGTAGTTCTTCTAATTTTACGACTAGCGGTACCTCTATTTTTTCTGCAAGTTTTAATAGTTCCAGTAATAAATGGATAATTAGTGAACTAGAAGCAGGAGCAAGTGTAACTTTAAGTGTGGAAACTTCAGTAGATGCTTTTTCTTACCCAATAAGTTTTACGGCAACAGCAATTCCACTTTTTCAACCAGATAGTAATTCAACAAATAATACCTTATCAATTTCTGAAAATGGTGATGATAATGATTGTGATGGTGTTAATGATGCTGATGATTTAGATGATGATAATGACGGTATTTTAGATTCCGTTGAAGGAACAGGCGATCTTGATGGAGACGGAATCCCTAATTACTTAGATTTAGATAGTGATGGAGATGGTTGTCCGGATGCTTTAGAAGGAGCAGGTACTGTTAATATAACTCAATTAGGTCCTAATTTTGTAATTATAGGAGCTGTAAACTCTGATGGAGTGCCAACTTTAGTAGAAGCAGGTTCTGGATTAGGACAAGCAATTGGAGATAGTCAAAATAGTAGTGTTCAAAATTGTGATACTACTGATACTGATTTAGATGGCGTAATTGATCTTGTAGATTTAGATGATGATAATGATGGAATTTTAGATTCAGTAGAAGGAACAGGAGATGATGATGGAGATGGTGTTATAAATAGCTTAGATACAGATAGTGATGGAGATGGTTGTCCAGATGCTCTAGAAGGTAGTGCTAATTTTACTTTAGCAGATGTTGATGTAAATAATAGATTAACAGGAAATGTTGATGAAGACGGAATTCCGCTTTTAGCAACTTCAACAGGTCAAACGGTAGGAGATAGTCAAAATGATTCCGTACAAGATGAAAAATGTAGTTTATTACCAGTAATTATTAGTCAAGTTTATCAAACATCAGCAGGTACTGCAATAGAATTAACAAATATTGGTACAAGTACTGTTACCAATATAAGATTAGCGATGTTTAAAGATACCGCATCTCCAAGTGATGTTTTACCTACGTCAAGTATTGTAATTCCAACATTAACAGCAGGAAGTTCTGTTGTTATAAAATCTGTAGATACGTTGCCTGGTGTTACCTTAATAAATTCACCAACAGAAATAACAGATGCTAATATAACAGATTTAGCAAATGGCAATGATATTATAATTCTTTCTACAACAGTAGATGCATCTACATGGGCAAATAGGTATGATGTAGTTAGTAATGTTAGTGATGTAACATCATTAGTGCGTATAGATGAAATAACAAAGGCAAACACAGCTTTTACATCTTCAGAATGGATAAATTTTATAGATGATACAATTTCTGTTTTAGGAGATACAAATCCAATTGCTGCAATTGTAAGACATGCCAATGCACCGCTAATATCAGAAGTGAAAAATCCCCACTCAAATGCAAATGATGGTTTAGGGTTACACAGAATAAACCCAACAGTAAAAACAGCTTCTGGGTGGAGTAATGGTTTTCCAGATAAATCTAGAAGTGTAATTATTCAAGATTCTTACGAGCATTCTAGTGGTAATTTATTAGCAAGGAAATTAAATGTTCAAGGTAGTAGCGTGTTAAGTATTAGTAACAATGCATTGGTTGTTTTAAATAATATACATATTAATGTAAATGCACAGATTAGAATTTTAGGATCTGGTCAATTTATACAAGTACACGATGGTGATCGTAATGTTACAGGTAATGGAAAACTACTAATAGACCAAAAAAGTGAGACGCCTAATGTATACAGGTACAATTACTGGTCATCACCAGTGGTAGAGTTTGAAGGAGGTAATAATTATAGGGTTTCAAAAATAATGAAAGATGCTAGAGGTGAACTTTTAGCGAGTTCAACGCTATCAGATATTAATTTTATTAGTGGTTACGATGGTGCTGCTACTAATCCTATACAAATAGCGAGTCATTGGATTTGGACGTATAGTGGAACGTCTAATAATAATTGGGTACAAGTAAAAGAAACAGGTGCAATAAATAAAGGTTTTGGGTATATAATGAAAAGTACAGGTGTTAATCCACAATATTTTACATTTTCTGGAAGTCCATTAGATGGAGATATCTCATTTAATATCTCAGGAAATACAAATAGCCTTATTGGAAATCCGTATGCAGGTACTTTAGATGGTCATGCATTTATTCTAAATAATGAAAATACAATTGATGGTACACTTTATTTTTGGGAACACTCTGGTGAAGCAACAGATAGTGGGCATGTAAAAGGTGGATATGAAGGTGGTTATGCACAATTAACTTATGGAATGGGAGTCGCTGCAACTAGCGTTGTAGGAATAAATGGATTAACAGATTCTTACTCTTATACTACACCAACAAGATACATTGCTGTAGGGCAAGGATTTTTTATCTACTCAGATGCAGATGGAGGAACGGTGAATTTTAATAATAAGCAGAGAAGTTATCAAGCAACAGCGCCTCATTTTTTTAAAGGACAACAGAAGAAAATTGCTAATAGTACGCTACCAATTTTAAAATTAGGAATGGATTTTACCAATAAAGACTATTTAAAAATTCATAGACAAATAGGTGTTTCATTTAATGAAAACCATTCTTATGCTTTTGATTATGGATATGAAAGTGTAATGATAGATGTTCAGGCATCAGATATATTTTGGAATTTTGAAGAAATGAACCATAAGAAATTGGTTATTGCAGGTGTTGAGGATATTAGTGATGCTTTAAAAGTGCCACTTACAATTCTTGTTGATTCTGATGAACCACTTTTTTTAAGAATAGATGAATTAGAAAATATTGATAGAAAAATTTATTTATTTGATGCTGTAGAGAATACTACCAGAGAATTAAAAACGGATGAGGTGGTTGAATTAACATTATCAAAAGGAACTTATGACGATCGTTTTTTTATTACCTTTAATGAAGCAAAAGTGTTATCTGTTTCTAATGAGGTGTTAGATTTTAGTTTAAGAGTTTATATGGATAACAATTCGAATGCAATATCAATACGTAACAATACCAATCTTTTTATAGAAAATGTAGCAATATTTAATGTGTTAGGTCAGCAAATTAAAGCATGGAACCCAAATGTTGTAGATGAAAAAATTGACTTAGAAGTTGGTAACTTATCAACCTCTATTTATATTGTTAAAGTAAAAACAAACAAAGGTACATTTACAAGTAAGATTTTAAAAAAATAAAAAAGTACATACTGTATTCTAAAAAACCTTTCCTAATAAGAAAGGTTTTTTTGTTATGTAACAAATCTTACAAAACTGTACTTTAAAATCAATTATCTTTGTGGTTATGAATGAAAACTTAAATCCTGAAAACGACCATTTATCAAATGAAGATTTAGATGTAGAAAAAAAATTACGTCCGCTTTCTTTTGATGATTTTACAGGGCAAGATCAAGCAATAGACAACTTAAAAATATTTGTTGAAGCAGCAAATCAAAGAGGAGAAGCTTTAGATCATACATTGTTTCACGGACCTCCAGGTTTAGGAAAAACAACTTTGGCACATATTTTAGCAAACGAACTAGAAGTAGGTATAAAAGTTACTTCTGGTCCTGTTTTAGACAAACCCGGAGATTTGGCAGGTTTGTTAACAAACCTAGATGAACGTGATGTGCTGTTTATTGATGAAATTCATAGATTAAGTCCTATTGTAGAAGAATATTTATACTCTGCAATGGAAGATTATAAGATCGATATTATGATAGAATCTGGCCCAAATGCCAGAACCGTTCAAATTAATTTAGAACCTTTTACTTTAATTGGTGCCACAACCCGTTCTGGTTTGTTAACCGCACCAATGAGAGCTCGTTTTGGAATAAGTAGTCGTTTACATTATTACAAAACAGAATTGTTAACCACAATTATTCAAAGAAGTTCACATATTTTGGGGGTTCCTATTTCTATGGAATCTGCTATAGAAATTGCCGGTAGAAGTAGAGGAACACCAAGAATTGCAAATGCTTTACTAAGAAGAGTTAGAGATTTTGCACAAATAAAAGGAGACGGAAGTATTACCATAGAAATTGCAAAATATGCTTTAAAGGCATTAAATGTAGATGCGCATGGTTTAGATGAAATGGATAATAAAATTCTAATGACTATTATCGATAAATTTAAAGGAGGCCCTGTTGGTTTAAGTACCATTGCAACAGCCGTTTCTGAAAACACAGAAACCATTGAAGAAGTGTACGAGCCTTTTTTAATTCAGCAAGGTTTTATTATGAGAACTCCAAGAGGAAGAGAAGTAACCGAATTAGCATACACACATTTAGGAAGAGTAAAAGGAAAAAGTCAAGGAGAATTGTTTTAGAATGGCTATTAGCTTTTAGCATTTAGCTATTGGCTAAATGCAAAGAGCCAAAAGCAAAAGGCTAAAAAAATGAATATAAAAAAAATAATACCAATTTTAGAATGGTTACCAAACTACAATAAAGCCTTTTTTAAAGGAGATTTGCTAGCTGGTATCACTGTTGGTATTATTTTAATTCCGCAAGGAATTGCCTATGCTTTAATTGCAGGTTTACCACCAATTTATGGTTTGTATTGTGCGTTAATGCCACAAGTTATGTACGCCATTTTTGGATCATCAAGACAAGTGGCAATTGGTCCTGTAGCCATGGATTCTTTAATTGTAGCAACAGGGGTTTCCACATTAGCTTTGGCAGGTTCCGATAGTTATATTTCCATTGCTATTTTATTGGCATTAATGGTTGGGGCTATTCAATTTATAATGGGAGTTTTTAGTTTGGGGTTTATTGTAAACTTTCTATCAAAACCCGTAATAACCGGCTTTACATCCGCGGTAGCGTTAATTATTGGGTTCAATCAATTTCGGAATTTATTTGGAGTAGATTTTGTACAAAGTGATCAATTACAGTATGTTGTAGTAGATGTTTTTGGTAGGATTATCGACTTTAATCACCCAACAACTATTATCGGATTAATTTCTGTGGTAATCATTATCATCCTCAGAAAAATCAATAAAAAAATACCAAGTGCACTAATTGTAGTTATTTTAGGTATTCTAATTTTAAAGTTTTTTGGAAGCTCTATAAGTGATGTTTCCATTGTAAAAGACATTCCTTCTGGGTTGCCAATTTTCGGAATTCCAGAATATGATATCGATCTAATAAGAGAGTTATTACCAATTGCATTTACGTTGGTAATGGTTGGGTATTTAGAAACCATTTCTATAGGGAAATCTTTAGAAGCAAAACAAGATGAATATAGAATAAGACCCAATCAAGAATTAATAGCTTTAGGAATCAGTAATATGGTGGGGTCATTATTTAAAGCATACCCAACAACGTCTAGTTTTTCTCGTTCTGCAATTAACCAAGAAAGTGGAGCAAGAACAGGTATGGCTGCATTAATTTCTGTGGTTATGGTGGTTATTACACTATTATTTTTAACACCATTATTTTACCACTTACCCAAAACAGTATTGGCGGCAATTATTATTGTGGCCGTTTTTAATTTGGTAAATATTAAAGAAGCCATTTTTTTGTGGAAAGCAAATCATTTAGATTTCTGGTTAATGTTAGCTACATTTATAGGAACATTATTTTTAGGAATTGAATTTGGTATTATGGTTGGCGTAGGCTTGTCTTTAATTGTATTAATTTATAGAACATCTAGACCTTATGTTGCAGAATTAGGAAAGGTACCAGGCTCTAATTTTTATAGAAATAAAAGTCGTTTTGAAGAGGTAGTTATAGAAGACGATGTTTTAATTTTTAGGTTCGATGCACAAATATTTTATGCAAATTCTAGCTACTTTAGAGATAAGTTAGATGAAATGGCAGATAGAAAAGGAGCCGCTTTAAAGTTGATCGTTTTAGATGCAGAAAGCATTAATAGAGTAGATAGTACGGGAGTAGAAATGTTAAAAGAACGGATTAAGTTCTATAAAAAGAAAAATATTACTTTTTTATTAGCAGGTGTAAAAGGCCCCGTTAGAGACGATTTTTTTAGAAGCGGAATTTTAGAAATTATAGACATCAATCACTTTTTTATGAGACCAAACGATGCTGTTAGGTTTTATAAGACAGGAGATAGAAAGCATCAAGAAAAATATGCGAAATATATTCATCAAGCATATCATTAAAAGGAATTAGTTTATATCCTGTAAGGTTTTTAAAACCTTGTAGGTATAATGGACAAGACCTACAAGGTTCTAAAAAAGACCTTGCAGGATAAATCAAAAAATAACATACATGATTATAGAACAAATTTATACAGGGTGTTTAGCGCAAGGAGCTTATTATATAGAAAGTAATGGCGAAGTTGCTATTATAGATCCATTAAGAGAAGTGCAAGACTATATAGATAGCGCAGCTAAAAATAATGCAAAAATCAAATATATTTTCGAAACGCATTTTCATGCAGATTTTGTGAGCGGACACGTTACGTTGGCAGAAAAAACAGGTGCAGAAATTGTATTTGGACCAACAGCAACAACAAATTTTGATGCAATTATAGCAGAAGATAATCAGGTTTTTAAAGTAGGTGATATTACTATTACGGTGTTACATACTCCTGGTCATACAATGGAAAGCTCTTGTTATTTATTAAAGGATGAAAACGGAAAAGACCACGCACTTTTTAGTGGAGATACCTTGTTTTTAGGAGATGTTGGTCGCCCAGATTTAGCTCAAAAAAGTGATGTTACAGAAAAAGATTTAGCTGGTTTTTTGTTTGATAGTTTACGTACTAAAGTAATGACTTTAGCCGATGAGGTTATTGTATATCCAGCACACGGAGCAGGTTCTGCTTGTGGTAAAAATTTAAGTAAAGAAACGGTAGGTACCATTGGTAATCAAAAAGAAACCAATTATGCGTTAAGAGCAAACATGACCAAAGCGGAGTTTATTAAAGAAGTAACCGATGGGTTATTGCCTCCGCCAGCCTATTTTCCTTTAAATGTAAAGTTGAATAAAGAAGGCTATAAAGACATAGATGAGGTGCTAGAAAATAGTGCAAAACCATTGTCTGTAGAAGCCTTTGAAATTCATGCAAATGAAACCGGTGCAGTTATTTTAGATGTTCGTCATCAATCAGAATTTATAAAAGGTTTTATACCACAATCTATTTTTATTGGTTTAGGTGGTACTTTTGCACCTTGGGTTGGCGCATTGGTAAAAGATATTAAGCAACCTATTTTATTGGTAACTCCAGCCGGAGAAGAAGAGGCTACAATTATACGTTTATCTAGAGTTGGTTTCGATAATGTTTTAGGGTATTTAGAAGGTAGTTTTGGTACTTGGGAAAAAGCAGGTAAAGAAATAGATACCTTAATTTCTGTTTCTGCAGATGATTTAGAGGAGAAAATTAAAGAAAATGTAGTTGTTTTTGATGTTAGAAAACAAAGTGAATATAATAATGAACATATTGAAGAAGTAGTAAATACGCCTTTAGATTCTTTAAATGATCATATTTCTAAGTTCCCTAAAGGAGAAGATTTTTACCTGCATTGTGGTGGAGGTTACCGTTCTGTAATTGCTGCTTCTATCTTAAAAGCAAGAGGAATTCACAATGTAATTGATGTTGCAGGTGGTTATGCTGCTATTAGAAATACAACGATTAAGAGAACAGCAGCAGTTTGTCCATCAACTTTAAAATAAAAATTATGAAAAATATTTTATGTATTTTCTTTATGAGTTTCTTTTTTATCAATTGTAACTCACAAGAAGATGTTAAGTCGGTTTCTACACAAGAATTAAAAGAATTGCTTTCTAAAGAAAAAATTCAATTAATGGATGTAAGAACACCAGCAGAAACAAAAGAAGGTGCTATAGAAACAGCCACTTTTGCAAATTATTTTGATGCTGATTTTAGTAAAAAAGCTTCTAATAAATTAGACAAATCTAAACCAGTATATTTATATTGTAGAAGCGGGAAAAGAAGTCTAAAAGCCTCTAAAATTCTTAAAGAGAATGGTTATGAAGTCTACAATGTTTTAGGCGGATATAATAAATGGAAACAAGAAAATTAAATTTGACGATATTAGGATATCTAGGGTAAGCGATAAAAATTGGGTATTAGATAAACCGAAATATTTTGTAGGTAGTCCTTTTTGAAGATTTAATTTTTAACGTTAAAAAACACATAAAAAAGAGAGAACAAGAACCTTAAATTGGGTTTTTGTTCTCTCTTTTTTGTATTTTAGTTTTATAAAAAAATAGAGAAGTTTGAGTATTTATAAATCCGTTTTTGTTACATTTTTTTTATTAATTGTAACCAGCTTAAATGCTCAGTATTCTGCTGAATTTTTAAAGTATTATAAGTTGCATCCAGAAGATGCAAGAGTGCGTTTGCTGCAAGAAACTATTATTACAATATATATTATAGATGATAGTTTGCAAATACATCAAGAGTTTATAGAAGAAGATTTGTATTTAAACGATGCCGCAACCTATAATTCTAAAAACACGTTAAATTTCTCTGCATTTTTTGAATTAAAGAAAATTGAAGCAGCTTCTTTTTCTTATGAAAATAATGAATATGTAGAAAATAAAGTAGATAAATTTACAGAGTCAGATGAATTGAATCAGTCTTTTCACGATGATTCTAAATTGTTAAACTTTGTATATTCTAACTTAAAAAAAGGATCAAAATCTAGGTTAAAATATAGCCAAGAAATTAAAAATCCTCGTTTTTTAACACCCTTTTATTTTGGTGATTATTTTCCTGTGGAACAAAATAAAGTAACCATTATTGCTGATGAAGATATCTCTTTAGAGTTTAAAGAATTTAATATTTCTGATGCTGAAATTACATTCCATAAAGAAAAAAAAGGAAAGAATAATATTTATACTTGGACGTTAAATAACCAACCAAAATATGAATATGAGTCTAATACACCAAGTTATAAAACCATTTTACCACACATCGTTCCTATTATTACTTCTTATAAAATTAAGAATGAAAACAAGAAATTATTAGGTGAAGTTGCAGATTTGTATAATTGGTATTATTCTATGGTAGAGAATGTAAATACAGAAGCTCCAAGTACAGAACTGGTGGCTTTGGTATCTAAAATTACGGCAGATAAAAAAAACGATTTAGAAAAGGTAAAGGCTATTTATTATTGGACACAACAAAATATAAAATACATAGCTTTTGAGTATGCTTTAGGCGGATTTATTCCGAGAGAATCTAATGACGTTTTTAGAAAAAAATATGGCGATTGTAAAGACAATTCGAGCATTTTATACAGCATGTTAGCAATTGCAGGCATAAAAGGAAATTTAACATGGATTGGTACCAGAAGCATTCCTTATACTTACAATGAAATTCCAACGCCAGTTGTAGACAATCACATGATTCTTTCTTATGGAAACAATGATAAAACCTATTATTTAGATGCCACTGGTCGGTATATAAAATTCGGAATGCCAACTTCTTTTATTCAAGGAAAAGAAGCATTGGTGGGCTATGGAAAAGATTTTAAGATTAAAAAGGTACCAATTATCGCCGCTAAAGAAAATGCAATTATAGATGTAACTAATATTAAAATTGAAAACGGCAAGGTTATTGGATCCTCTAAAACTACTATTTCTGGGTATCCAAAAATTGATATTTTTCATACGTTAGAAACTGGAGACTCAGAAACGAAGTTGAAAAAATTCTATAAAAATGTGTTTGGAAAAGGGAATAATACCTTTCAGATTAATAATTTTAAAGAAACCAATAAATATCATTACGACAATGATTTTATAGTAGATTACGATTTTGAAATTAAGAATTATGCCAAAAATTTAGGAGATGAAATTTACATCAACCTAAATTTTAATAAAGAGATTTCTTTTTATAAAACAGATAAAAATAGAGAAAACGCCATTGAATACGAATATCAAAAATACTATAAGTATACTACTATATTAGAAATTCCTGAAGGTTATAAAGTAGATTATGTGCCAGAATCAATAACAGTTTCTAATGATTTATTAATTTCTAAAATTACCTATCAAGTAAAAGAAAATGAAGTAATTTACAATCATGAAATTGAGTTAAACTTCTTAGTTTTATCAACAGAACAACAAAAAGAAGTAAATAAAGAGATTCAGAAAATTGAAAGAAATTATAAAGAAATTGTAGTTTTAAAAAAAGAATAAGAACAAAACGAATTGACCAATAATCATGAGGTGTCATTCTGAATTTATTTCAGAATCTCCTATAACGATTTTTTATTTTAAGACCCTGAAATAAATTGATGGAGACAAATAAGACATGATTTTAAATAAACGAATGATGAAGAATAAAATTCACCTATTAATTGCCTTATTATTTGCTTTTCAGATTGCGATAGCGCAAGAAAAACCCTTTTTTGAAAGCTATGATTGGGAGGTAAATCCGAGTTATAAAGTAGATAAAGAAATTTCTGAAGACATGATTGCTGTTAAAGAAAAAACAGTGACAGAATTTTATTTTCAAGAGGAAGATTTAGTAGAATTCTATTTAGAACACAAAGTTTTATGGCTAAATTCTGATGATGCAATTGAGGAGTATAACAAAATATATTTGCCGTTTTCATCCGAAGCAGAAATGCAAGTGAATAAAGCAAGAGTGATTACTCCCGATGGAAAAATCATCAACTTAGATAAATCTAAAATTCTTACAGCTGAAGATGAAGAAACTGGTAATACTTATAAATATTTTGCTTTAGAAGGCATTACAAAAGGTAGTTTTATAGAGTATATGTATGTGGTAAAAAGACCACCAAGTTATACCGGAAATAAAATTTACATTCAAGATGGGTATTATAAAGACCAAGTAGCGTTCGATTTGTACTCGCCAAGTAATTTGTTGTTTAAATTTAAGAGCTATAATAATTTACCAGATGTAGAAAGAGATACATTAAGTACAGATAAAATACATTATAAATTACATGTTTCTAAGGTAGAAAAATTAGAAAACGAATACCAAGCTCCTTATAATGCTTCGAGAGGTTTTATTGTTTATAAAATGGATAAAAATGTAGATAATATGGACGAAGATATTATCTCTTATAGCAATATTGCAGAGAATGTATATGCTTCTTATTATCCGGAATATTCCGAAAAAACAAAGGAGTTGTTAAAGGATTTTGTAAAAGAACTAGCGTTGCCAAAAAATGCAGATCAAGAAAGTATTATTAGAAAATTAGATTTTTATATAAAATCGACCGTGTTTTCGCAGGATACTTTTAATGAAGACTTGCAAGATTTAGACCTTATTTTAAAAACGCAAGTAGCCAATGAAAGCGGAGTTATTAAACTATATATTGCTGTTTTAAGAACCTTAAATATAGAACATGAGTTGGTGATAACAACGGATAGAAATGAAATAAAATTCGACCCAGAGTTTGAAGCAACAAATTTTTTAACGGACTTTTTACTGTATTTTCCTACATCAAAAAAGTATTTGTCTCCAAATGCATCCGGAACAAGATATGGTTTTCCGTTGCCTTATGTAACAGATAATTACGGACTATTTTTGAAGGAGGGTGTTGTTGGAGATCAGAAAACGGTTACCGGAAGAATTGCATATATAGAGCCTGTAAAAGTTGATGAGGTTTTAGATGTGATGAAGGTAACCATCGATTTTAATAAGGATAATTTAACCGAAAATACCGTTCATTTAGACAGAGCTTTCAGCGGATATTACGCCATGAATATTCAGCCTTTTATGCATTTAATTCAGGGTGAAGATGCTAGAAATGACTTGGTTGATAGTTTTGTAGAAAGCATGACGTATGATTTTGATGTAGAAAAAAGAGAATTAATAAATGCCGATGCAGAATTGTTCGGAATAAAGCCTTTAAAGATAAAAGTAGATTTTACTACGGAAGGTTTTGTGGAAAAAGCAGGAAGAAAATATTTGTTTAAGTTAGGCGATTTAATTGGACAGCAAATAGAAATGTACCAAGAAAAAGAAAGGGTTTTACCATTAGAAGGACAGTTTCACAGAGGTTATAATAGAACCTTAACACTTCACATTCCTGAGGGCTATAAAATAACCAATTTAGAGGATATTAATATTAACAACTCCTATGTGAAAGACGGAAAAGAGTTGTTCTTTTTTAAATCTTCTTATCAATTAGAAGGAAATACCTTAACAGTAATTGCTAACGAATATTATAAAGAAAACAGTATTGAAGTTGCTATGTATGAAGCGTACAGAACTGTAATTAATAGTGCTGCAGATTTTAATAAAATTGTGTTGTTGTTGGAAGCTGAATAGTATTTATAAGTTATTTTTTTTTGTGATATTTTATCATATTGTTACTAATATGATGTCGTTTTAATTCTCTATAAATGTCTTTTCATTTCTTAAGGTTGTTCCACTGTATTTGCTAAAGTACGTTTTAACAAGGTTGTATAAATAGGTTTGTTTCCTAGTAGCATTGTAAATACAGATGCAGTAACTGTAGTGATTATTAAAGGTAATATTAACTCATAGTTAGATGTCATTTCTATGGCTAATACTAGGCCTGTTAGGGGTGCTCTAACAGTTGCCGAAAAAATACCAGCCATTCCTGCAATGGCAAAAATTCCAGGATGAGAAATTAAATCAGGAAATAATTGTTGCATGCTAATACCAAATAGCACACCTAATATTACACCTAGTGTTAACATGGGTAAGAAGATACCTCCAGGCACACCTAAACTGTAACTAAAAAAAGATAAGAGTAGTCTTACCGTAAATAAAAAAACTAAAAATAATAAAGTAAACGAATTGTCTAACACCTTTGTGATGGTTTCATATCCACCTCCAATCATATCTGGAGAGAAAATACCGATAATAGCAATAATAGATCCCACAAAAATACCTGTATAAAGGATTGGTAATTTATTAGAAAATTGGAAAAAATTTAAAGATAGAATTAGTACTTTGTTGTAAATTAAACCAATAATACTGCAAACTAAACCTAGAATAATAAATAACCATAAACTATAAATATTAGGACTAGGGAACACCATCATTTGTATAGTGGGTTTAGATTCTACTAAAATACGTACTATAAAATCTGCTGAACCAGCACCAATCATAATGGATGCTACGGAATAAAAGTTAAACTTAAAATGTCCATGCATTTCTTCTATTACAAAAATGATACCCGCAAAAGGAGCATTAAAAGCACTTGCAAGTCCTGCAGCAGCTCCGGTAGAAATTAAAGGATTATTTTCAAGACTGGTTTCACCAAAAGTATCTTTAATCATTTTACCAATATTAGCTCCCAATTGAATTGTTGGACCTTCTCTACCTAATAATAACCCACTTCCTAAAGAAAATAAGGAGGCTATAAATTTTATAGGAATTACCCTTTTCCATCTCATTGGACGCACGCCGTCTAAAGCACCTTCGATTTCTTGCACTCCACTCCCTGATGCTTCTGGAGCAAATTTTCGAACTAAAAATAATGCGATACTAATTGCTGTAATAGCAAATAAAATAGGCCATACCCAGCTTACTATATCACCAGTTACTGCATTTTTAAATAAGCTTTCTCTAAAGCTTTCAATATAACTTAGACTAAGCCTAAACAAACCTGCAAAAAGGCCTACAAGAATTCCAATTAATAAAGCATAAAATAACAGTTTGAAATTTTTTGTATTCTCATCTGTAGATCGTAGATGTTTATTATGAGATATATTAAACGGTATCATAAATCAATTATTTTTTGATTCGAGTATTGTAAATGTCACCTAAAAAGTAAAAGATTCCTTATTATTTTAAAAGTAAGAATCGTTGGAACAAATATTTTAAGTTCAAATTTTGTTTGTAGTAAAATTACTAAAAAATGAAATTATAGCCCTTTTTTTACTGATTTACTTTTGTTTTTTTATTGATAATATAAAGGGAAAAGAATACAATAGGAATTTGGAAATTAAAAGTAATTACTTACATAAAGGACATCTTAATGTGGGCTTTAACCAAAAAAAAACCTCAAGCTTCTGCTTGAGATTTTAAAAAGTAATTTCAATAAGTAAACAAAAGTTTACCCTAAATATGTTTTTAAAAGATGTGTTTTAGATTGATGTTGTAAGCGTCTAATTGCTTTTTGTTTTACTTGGCGGACTCTCTCTCTAGATAAATCAATCGTTGCTCCAATTTCCGTTAAGCTATAAGAACTAGGAAGATTAATGCCGTAAAACATTTTTATCACTTTTGCTTCCTTGTTAGAAAGCGTGTCTAAGGCTCTGTTTATTTCAATGGATAAAGATTGCTTCATTAAGTTTTTGTCGGGTCTAGGAGACTCGTCAGACTGTAATACGTTGTATAAGTTAGAATCTTCTCCTTCTTTAAAAGGTGCATCCATAGATACATGTCTACCAGAATTTTTTAAAGATTGCTCTACCTCATCTTCAGTCATGTCTAACTGCTTTGCAATTTCTTTATTGGTAGGCATTCTTTGCTCTCCTTGTTCTAAACGAGCATATATTTTTCGTATTTTATTAATGCTACCAATTTTGTTTAAAGGCAAACGTACAATACGAGATTGTTCTGCTAAAGCAGACATAATAGATTGACGAATCCACCAAACGGCATAAGAGATAAATTTAAAACCTCTTGTTTCGTCAAAACGTTTTGCAGCTTTTACAAGACCTAAATTTCCTTCGTTTATTAAATCAGACAATTTTAAACCTTGTCCTTGATATTGTTTTGCAACAGAAACAACAAACCTTAAATTTGCGGTAACAAGTTTATCTAACGCTCTATTATCTCCTTTTTTTATTTCTAAAGCTAGTTCTACTTCTTCATCAGCAGTTATTAGCCCAATTTTACTAATTTCTTGAAAATATTTCTCTAAAGATTTGGCGTCACGATTGGTTACTTGTTTTACAATTTTAAGTTGTCTCATATATTGTTTCTGGTTTTTGTAGATTAATTTTAAATAAATAGATTGCAATCATCACACGTTTTCATTTCTCCATAATATGTTTCTCTGTATTGATGGATCGTTTTAATAGGAATTCCTAAAAAATACTTTTTAATGTACGTTACTCTAGAATTTAGAGTTCCCATAGCAGACGAATAGTATTTTTGATATTTAGTTTTTCTTTGAACTTTAATTATTTTCATATATATAGATTTAAAGAAGTGTAAAAACACTTTTTTATAAAATTGTAGATGACAAAGGACATAATTTCCTTTAAAAAATTAAGAAGTAGAAAAACTAGAAAGCAGTCGTGATGAATTTATCAGAATGATTTTTTAAAAGACAAAAATCAAAAGAATAAATGCTCGTATTATTTTCGATGTAAAAAGAAGAATTTCTCATGAATCTACAATATACGAAAAAACGAGCGATTTTCAATAGAAAATGCTCGTTTTGTTTATTTTTTTAGTCAGTTTTAATCAAAAACCTCGATATAAGGATAAGAGAATAAATCCTTGGTTATCGCCCTGCGATTAAAACTTTAAGGTAACGCCAACTAAGAAGTTTCTAGTAGCTTGTGGGTAATAACCTGCTCCGTCACCAGTAACTGTATTTCCATTATCAGTATAATCATACGTGTAATAATAACCTCTGTCTACATATTCTGTATTAAAAATATTATTTACCAAAGCAGAAAATACAATCGATTTAAATACTTTGTTTGGTGTTATTTGATACACAATATTAAAATCAGACGTAAAATAATCGTTTAAAACATCGTTATCAGAAATAGCACTTCCAAAATTACTCATGTATTGTTTGCCAACAAATTTAGATAAGAAAGAGAACTGTAGATTGTCTATTGGTTTAAAAATAAACATGTTTCCTGCAATAATATCCGGAGAAAAAGACAAATCTGTATTTCCTAATGCTTGCGGAATTGGGTTTGCATCTCTCGTAATAAAAAAGTCTCTGTTTTTATTAGAACTAAAAGCAACATTCGGTTTTATAGAAAATTGATCTGAAACCCTAATATCTGCATCTATTTCTAAACCTAAACGGTAGCTGTCTCCAGAAGTCGCTCTTACAGGCGCGCCAACATCATCTAAAGCACCAGTTAATACCAACTGGTTTTTATAATTCATATAATAAATATTGGAGTTTAATTTAAAGTTTTCCGACTTAAATCTCCATCCAAATTCTAAATCATTTAAAGTTTCGTGTGTGGTAACTCCGGCTTCAAAATCATTTCTGTTTGGCTCTCTATTTGCAACTGCAAAAGAAGTATATAAATTATTATCGTCGTTAATTTTATAAGTTAAACCAACCTTCGGATTAAAGAAATTAAAGTTTGCATCAACGTCAATTGGAGCTCTTTTAGAAGTAATTCCTTTGGTTTCATAAGTTACAAAACGTCCTTGTACATCTGCATAACCAGATAATTTCTCACTAATATCAAAAGTTGCTTTTGCAAAGATTGAAAAATCTGTTTTCTTAGCGTCAGAAAAATAATATTGATCTCTAATGCTTGCGGTATCTGTAAACTCTTTTCCCCAAATTACTTCACCAAAGTGGTTTCCTGTATAATTAGAATATGAAATTCCTGAAATTAGATTCAGTTTATCCGTTTTGTAATTGGTGTTAAAATTCACTACATAAAAATCGTTTTCTAACCAACGTCTTACAATAGCATCTGTAATCGGTATTAAAGAAGTACTACCGTCTTCATTTTCTACAGTTTTTATCTTTGTTCCTTCTAAGATACCATTATAATTATCAAAATCTAATGTACCGTCTTCATCTAAATCACTAATTACTTCTGTATCTGCTTTGTATTGCTCAAAAAATCCAGCACCTTTTGTATAGTTCAACGCTAAATTAGTAGACCAGTTTTCGTTTAACTTTTCATTCCAATGTAATTGGTAATGGTTTTGGTCATAATCATCCACTTCATTCTCATACGTATAAGGATTCTGTCTTCTATCTTCTTTAAGTTGATCTGCCGTTAAACCTTCCCAAGCTTGGTACGTAACTTCTTTTCCACCAAAAGTAACCGCTTTTATCAATGTGTTTTCATCGGTATAACTACCTTGTAAATAGTACGATTTTATATCAGAGCTTGCTCTATCTACATAACCATCAGAATAAATATTAGACAAACGACCTGCAATTTCTATGTGGTCGTTAATTTTACCTGTTGTAAATTTTACGGTATGTTTTCTAGTTCCGTAAGAACCAAAAGAGTTGGATATTTCTCCACCAGCTTCCTCGGCAACAGCATCTGTTAAAATATTTAAACTCGCACCAAAAGCACCAGAACCATTGGTTGAGGTTCCTACACCACGTTGCAATTGTAAATTCTCTGTAGAAGAAGCAAAATCTCCTAAATTCACCCAAAAAGAACCGTGACTTTCAGCATCATTATACGGTATTCCGTTTACGGTAACATTAATTCTTTCTCCGTTAGAACCACGCACACTCATGTAGGTATAACCAACACCTGCACCAGCATCTGATGATGAAACCACAGAAGGCATATAATTAAGCAGAATAGGAATATCCTGACCTAAATTACGGGTTGCGATTTCCTTTTTAGAAAGATTAGAAAATGTTACTGGCACATCAGCATTTACACGAACTGCAGAAACCAAAACTTCTTCTAAAACCGTGGCATTTGGAACTAAAGTAAACTCAATTTCATTGTTTTTGTCTAAATGAATTTCTTTAGAAACGGTGTTGTAACCAATAAATGAAACCTGAATGGTGTAGTCTCCTTTTAGTAGATTTAATTGAAACTTTCCATCAAAATCGGTAGAAGTTCCTTTGTTGTTTTCTTTCACCAAAATAGTGGCTCCTGGCAAAGATTCATTGTGTTCGTCTACTACTTTTCCTTTTAAAGTAAGCGACTGGGCGTTTGCAAATATACCTGCAAACAAGAATAAAAAAAATGTGATTTTTTTCATTTTAAAATAATTTAAAACGAATAAAAAGAGGTAATTATTCTTGTGATTTATGTTGAATAATTAGTGTTTATCATTTATGTAAAATAAGAACAAAATAATTTTCAGTTAAATTGTTTTACGCTACATAACGATGTGTTATGCAAAATGGCGATTATCGCCTCCCTAAACAGCATTATCTGTTCTAGGTTCATTGGGTATGATCTCAGCCTTAAAAAGTTGAAAGTTTATATCGTTAAAAGTATAAAAAGTCTGTTGAGACTGAAAACTAATAACTGAAACTGCCAACTAAAAAGCACCCCTTTATGAGAACGCTGCAAAATTACCTCAGTTTTTTGACATAAAGAATAACAAAAGCTTTTTTTTTTTGAAGCTATTTCCTGCTTTCACTACTCGCTTTTTTTATCCTAAAAAGGGATAAAAAAGAGCTCAAACATGTCGTTCAATCAGGGCTACATTTGTTTGCTAACTTTATTAAAATAAAATTGTAATTAGTAGTTAATGTTTTTTTCTATCTTTAGAAAACCAAAATCATCAAAATGAAAAAAAGTATTGTAATTTTATGTCTTATAATTGGCTTAATATCTTGTCAAAAAAAACAAAGTGGTTATATTGTAGAAGCAGATATTACAGGTTTAAAAGACAGTACAAAAGTACTTTTATTTAATTCTAACACTTGGAAAGAATTAGATTCTACAATCATCATAAATAATAAATTTACTTTTAAAGGAAAATTAAATGATCCTACACCTGTTGGTATTTATATTTCTGATGTATCTATTGGTTTTTGGTTAGAAAATAAAAAAATTACGATAAATTCTTCTAAAGAAGAACTATTAGAAAAAAATAATGACTTTAGTAAAATTATTACAGGTAGTGAAACAAATAAAATTGCACTTCGTCATGAAAAACTTTTGAAGCCTTTTAGAGACAGGCAAGCAGAAACGTATAAAAAATTTAATAAAAAACTTATTTCAGAAGAAGCATATAAAGCATATAGAGATTCAATTACAAATACTTCTACTAAATTTCTATTCGAGAATCCTAATAATTATTTTTCTTTATCAGAAATCTTAGATTACAGGTTTGATTTAAAAAAAGAAAAACTAGAAGATTATTTCAGTCAACTTCCTTTAGAACTAAAAAAATCTAGTTACGGAAAAATATTGGATGATTTTTTACACTTAAAACGAGTTAAAGAAGGCGATGATATTGCAGATATTATCGGAAAAAACTTAGACGGAGAAGAAGTGAAATTAAGTGATTTTAAAGGCAAAGTAGTGCTGTTAGATTTTTGGGCAGGTTGGTGTCCTCCGTGTATAAAACAAATAAAAGAAGAATTTCCTTCGTTAATAGAAAAATACAAAGACAAAAATTTTCAGATTGTAAGTTATTCATTTGATATAAGAAGAGAAATGTGGAAAAATGCAAGTGATAAATTAGAAATAAATTGGCCAAATTTTTCTAAACTAACTAAGATTAATATTGATCCGGTTGCATTACAATATGATATATCATCCATACCAATTACTTTTATTATAAGCGAAGAAGGGAAAGTTTTAAAAAAAGTAGAATATAATGATGATTTAGAAAAAGAATTGGATAAAGTATTATTGGGTAAAGAGTAAATTTAAATTATATATCATCTTATTTATTATTTTAGCTTTTGTAATTTGCTATATATAATTACGACTGTTACAATTTAAAATATTTTTTTTGATCAATTTAAAACATTCTAAAACTGCTATTCTTATCTTTTCGCTTTCGCAAGAAGCCGAAAATTTACGTAAGCCTTTCCTTCAAAAAAAGGATACGGCTAGCAAACTGAATGCTTTAATTAAAGAAAAAGTTAGTTCTTTAGGCGTAGACTATTTTCATTATACAGAGAAAGACCAAAAAGGAAATAATTTTGGTGAACGTTATGTAAATACTGTTTCCGATATTTTTAAAAAAGGGTATAATAATGTTATAACAGTTGGTAACGATACTTTAGGTTTAGAAAAAAAGCATCTTCGTGCTGCCATAGAATCCGTAGAAAACAATCAAATACCTATTGGACCTTCTTACGATGGTGGTTTTTATCTTTTAGGTATACGTAAAGATCAATTTAAAGCCTCAGAATTTCTTTCACTTCCTTGGGAATCATCAACATTATATAAAGAATTAAAAACACTTTTATCAGCAAAAGAAATAGCAACTGCTACACTTCCTTATTTATACGATTTAGATGAAGAGTTAGATATTTCTAAAAACATTGCGTCACTTTCTTTTCTAAAGATAAAAGCACTTAAATTATTACAAAATCTACAAGTAGTAATTTTAAAAGTAAGCAAATACATTCTTCAAAAATTTAAAGAAGCTTCTTTAAATCACCTATACAATAAAGGACCTCCATTGGTTTGTAATTAATTATAAGTACAATTTTCTGTAAAAACAGGACTTATTATTTTACATACATTTTAACTCAAACTAATGAAAAATTTATTTTTCGGGTTACTTGCGCTATTTACTATTAGCCTAAGTGCTCAAGAAGATCTTGTCGTCTACGTTATAGATTATGAGACCAAAGCACCAATTAAAAACATAACTGTTACGCTTGTGAATGATCAACAAGGTTATGAAGCAGAAAAGACCACAAACGAAGTAGGTAAAGCCTCTTTTAATTCCATTGCCGCTGCAAACGGTTATCAAGTTATTTTTGATGGAAACAAAACATACGGAACCACTATTTCTGATATGGTAGATGTGCGTTCTAATGAAGAATCGGTGGTTAAATTGTTATTGTTTCCGGCTTCATTTCAGCAAGAAATATTAAACGAAGTTGTTGTTACTGCTTTAGGTATTAAAAGAGAAAAGCAATCTTTAGTATCTTCCGTAACCACTATAAAGCCTGCTGCTCTTACAGAAGTTACGCTTACGAACGTGGTAAATAGCCTTGCAGGACAAGTTGCTGGTGTAAAAGTTACCAATGGTTCTTCTGGTGTAGGATCTTCTTCTCGTATTGTTATTCGTGGAGAGAATTCTTTAAGCAGCTCCAATCAACCTTTATTTGTTGTTGATGGTGTGCCTATTAGTAATGAGCAAATTACAAGTGATTTAGTAAACGACGGTTCGTTACAAGAAGTAGATTATGGTAATGGTGCATCTGAAATTAGTCCGGATGATATTGCTTCTATTTCTATTTTAAAAGGAGCTGGTTCTGCTGCTTTATATGGTGCAAGAGCTGCTAACGGAGTGGTACTAATCACTACCAAAAGAGGTGAAAAGAAAAAAGGTTTGGGTATTAGCATTAATAGCTCTTTAACCATAGAGACTTTATTAACCTTACCAGATTATCAAAATGTATATGGTGGTGGTTCTAATGGTGAATATTCTTTTCAAAATGGTGCTGGAGCTGGCGTTAATGATGGTGGTTTAAGTAGTTATGGTCCGCGTTTAGATCAAGGTTTTTTAATCAACCAATTTGATAGTCCATCTGTAGATATCAACGGAAATACAGTTCGTGCTGGAGACGTTATTGCAAGAACACAAGCAGACGGAACTTTAACACCAATTACACCTACAGCTTGGGTTTCTAACCCTAATAATGTGCGTAATTTTTTTAAAACCGGAATTACGAAGCAAAATAATATTGCTATTAGCTCTTCTGGTGATAAAGGAAGTAGTAGATTTTCTTATAGTAATTTAATAAACGAAGGAATTGTACCAAATACCGATTTAAAAAGAGATGGTATCTCTATAAGTTTGAACCAAGAATTACACAACAAGTTACATGTAAATGCTTTTGTTAATTATATTAATACAAGAAGTGGTAACCGTCCTAATTTAGGATACGGATATGAAAACCCTCTTTATGGTTTTAATTGGACAGGTAGACAAGCAGATATTAATTCTTTTAAAAATTATTGGCAAGCAGGACAAGAAGGTTCTCAGCATTTTGATATTAACTACAACTGGTTAACAAACCCTTATTTAACTGTTTTTGAAAACACCAACAGTTTTAATAAAAACAGATTTTTAGGAAACGCTGCTGCCGTTTACAATATTACAGACAAATTAACTGCAACTATACGTACTGGTTTAGATACTTATAATGATAAGCGAGAATTTAGACGTGCTGTAAGTACCAATGCAAATCTAGAAGGATCTTATAGAGAAGACAATGTGTTTTTTAAAGAATTAAACACAGATGTATTAATCTCTTATGATGATGTAATTAATGAAAATTGGAAATACAATGTAAGTGCAGGTGCTAACCGTTTTGATCAAGAAATAGAATACAGTTATACTTTAGCGCCTCAATTAGCTATTCCAGATATTTTTACACTTGCAAACTCTAAAGCTGCTTTGGTTGCAGAAAGTAATACGTTTACTAAAAGAATAAATAGTGTATATGCAACTGGTAATTTAAACTATAAAGATGCTCTTTATTTTGATGTTTCTTATAGAAATGATTGGAGTAGTACCTTACCTGCCAATAACAATTCTTTTGGATATTATTCTGCCGGCGTAAGTGCTGTAATTAGTAAATTAGTGACATTACCTGAAGCAATCTCTTTCTTAAAACTTCGTTTTAGTGGCGCAAGTGTTGGTAATGATACAGATCCTTATCAAAACAACCAGAACTTTTTATTAAATCAGAACTACGGAACCAATTTTCGTGTAACCAATGAGAATGTACTAAAGAATTCCAATTTAAAACCAGAAAGATTAAATGCTTTAGAAACTGGTGTTGAAGCTTGGTTTTTTAAGAATCGATTACAAGTAGATGTTTCTGCCTATCAAAATACCAGTGTAGACCAAATTATATCTAGTCCTATTTCTCAAGCAAGTGGTTTCGGTAATTTTAATATAAACGGTGGAGAAGTTCGTACGAGAGGTTTAGAAATTTTATTGAGTAGTATTCTTATTAAAAATAAAGATTTTAAATGGGAAAGTTCTGTGAATTTTTCTACTTCTAGAAGTATTGTTACAGAATTACCAGAAGGAGTAGATCAATTTGTAACAGGTTCCGCAGACGTATTTTCTGGTTCTGGCGGTTCTAATAGTGTTTTTTATATTGCCCAAGAAGGTGGTAGAGTTGGAGATATGTTTGGTACTGGTTTTGTAGAAATTGATGGAAAAATTCTTCACAATGCTAATGGTTTACCTGTACAAGACCCTAATTTACGCTTATTAGGAAATTATAATCCAGATTTTCAAATAGGTTTTAACAACAACTTTACCTATAAAAATATAAACCTATCCTTTTTATTCGACTGGAGACAAGGTGGAACAATCGTTTCTAGAACGAAAGCTTTAGGAAGTACTTCTGGTGTATTAAAAGAAACTTTAATAGGTAGAGAAACAGGTATTGTAGGTAATGGTGTGGTTAATATAGGTACAGATGCAGCACCACAGTATGTAGCAAATACTACTAATGTTTCTGCACAAACATACAATAATACCTTTTTTGATAGAGGTAATGAAGCAAGTGCATTATATGATGCTTCTTATTTAAAATTAAGACAATTAAGTATTTACTATAAGTTTAATAAAAGCTTAGTAAATAGAGTTGGTTTCCAAAAAATAAAAATTGGGTTAACAGGTAGTAATTTATTCTTGTTTACAGAAAACCCTCACTTTGACCCTGAGCTAAATGCTTTACAAGGACAAAGTATAACACAGGGTGTTGAAGATTTCTCATACCCATCTACAAGAAGTTTCGGAATTAGTATTAAAACTGAATTTTAAGAAAATGAAAAATTATAAAAATATATTTTTAGCAATCTTCGTTTTTAGTACATTTTTTACTGCGTGTACTAACGGTTTCGAAGAAATTAATACAAATAATAATAACCCAGAATCCGTTGCTCCACAGTTTTTATTAACCAATGTTCTTTCGGTTTCTTCAGATTTAAATGCCTACGACCAAGGTTTTAGACAATCCAATTATTTAGCCCAGTTTTCGGCTAGTATTGAGTTTGAACGTATTGATCGTTATGAAATGGGATCTAATAGTGGCTATTGGAATGCTATTTTTGGTTTGCTTTCTGATATTGAATCGATACAAAATTCAGAAACCACAAACAGTGCTTATAATGCCGTTGGTGATATTATGAAAAGTTATTTATTTTCTCAACTTACCGATTTATGGAATGATGTTCCATATACACAAGCTATAGGTGCTATTGATGGTGTTTTTTCGCCTAAATACGATACACAAGAAAGTATTTATACAGATTCTGAAACAGGTATTTTGGCTACTTTAAAAAATGCTGTCGCAACGTTAGAAAACAACAATGCTATTATTGAAGGTGATGTTTTATTTAATGGCGATTTAAGTAAATGGATAAAATTTTCCAACTCTTTACAAGTTCGTTATTTAATGCGTATTAGTAAACGTTTAAGTGATTTTTCAGATTTACAAGCTTTGGCAGATTCAGGTAACCTCATGCAATCTAACAACGATAACGCGGTTCTTCCTTATTTAAGTACATCACCAAATCAGTTTCCTTTATTTAATGCAGCTTCTGGTATTAATAATGAACATACCATGACGATTACTGTAGAAGAAATTTTAAAATCTTGGAACGATCCTAGAATGGCAGTTTTATACAAACCTACAAATGCAACTGCTAATACAACCGCAGAATTTCATGGTTTATTAAACGGACAATCTAGTAATAGTATTGCCGCTAGTGGTGTAGACTTAAATAATATTTCTTTATTCGGAACTATTTTTAGAGATACTCCTAATGGCGTAGACGCACAATATATGCAATATTCCGAAACTCAATTTGCTCTGGCAGAAGCTGTTGCTAAAGGTTTTATTTCTGGTGATGTAAATACGTATTACCAAAACGGAATTGCAGCTAGTTTTGCTTATTATAACACAGAAATTCCTGCAGATTATTTTACAAGAACTGCAGTTGCTTTAGATGGAAGTAACGATGATATCACAAAAATTATGACTCAAAAATGGTTGAGTTTAATTTCTGTAGGTCATGAAGCTTGGTTTAATATTCGTAGAACCGGAATTCCTAATTTAGTAGCTGGTCCAGATAATTTTAATCAAGATCGTTATCCAGTTCGTTATTTGTATCCAGAATCAGAGCAAGCTTCTAACAACGCTAATTATAAAGAAGCTGCAGAAAACATTGGTGGAGACAATATTAATAGTAAAGGTTGGTGGGAAAAAGATTGATTTTTAAATTAAAAATAAAGAGAGGTAAACCCATAATTTATACTTTAAAAATGTGGGTTTACAATCGAAATATAAAACATCATATATAATGACAAATTACATGAAAACGATATACACATTTATACTCTTCTTGTTGGTTTCAGCCTTTGCAGAAGCACAACAGAAACCGATACATTTAATTATAGATGCAGACACCGCAAATGAAGTAGATGATCTTTTTGCACTGGTTCGTGCAATAGATGAACCTGCTTTTAATCTTTTAGCAATTACTTCAGCACAGTTTCATACATCGCCACAAGCAACGGATAATACGGTTGGTGAAAGTCAGGCTATTAATGAGCAAATCATTAAAGTGATGAACCGCCCAGAAATTAAATTGCCTTTAGGTAGTAATGTTCCGTTAGCGTCTATGACAACACCTTCTCCTTCGGAAGCTTCTAGATTTATTATAGAAAAAGCACACGAAATGAAAGGTAACGAAAAGTTAGATTTGGTTATTTTGGGTTCTTGTACTAATGTTGCTTCGGCAATTTTAGAAGATCCTTCTATCATTTCTAAAATCCGTGTAAATTATCTTGGTTTTTGGCACACGGTAAAAACGAATACGTATAGTAAAAAAGAGTTCAATTCTCGTAATGATCCTTTTGCAGTGGATGTACTTTTAAATACGGTAGATTTAGAGTTTAATGTAATGACGGCGACTACTTCTCAGCATTTAGTTTTTAAAAAGAAAACCATCGATAAGCAGTTAAAAGGAAAAGGCGGCATTAAAGACATCTTAGTAAATCGTTGGGATACGTACAACCGTTGGTGGACAAAAAAGGATCCTAAAAAGAAAAAATGGGTAATGTGGGATGTTGCGCTTATTGAGGCTTTAATAAACCCTGAGTTTGCAACAATAACACCTTTGCAAACGCCAAAAGAAAACACAAAACGGACTATTGGTGTCTACACCGGTTTAGATAAAAAAGCAATGGAAAAGGCTTTTTGGAAACACCTTAATAAATTGTAATATGAAATATATTGATATACATACAGATTTAAAAGTCATCAAAGAATTTCTATTAGAAATCAATTTTTTAAAGGAGTCTGAAGAAATTTTATCCGTAGAAAAACCAGGAGAAGGGAACATGAATGTGGTGTTGCGTGTAAAAACCAATCAGCGTTCTTTTATTGTAAAACAATCGCGTCCTTTTGTTCAGAAATATCAAGATATTCCTGCGCCAGAAGATAGAATTGATGTAGAATATCAATTTTATAAAGCGATTGAAAGTCCTGCTGTTACTTCTCATATTCCTAAAATTCTTGCTTATGATGCAAAAAATTATGTATTGATTTTAGAAGATTTAGGGAATTGCGAAGACATGAGCTTTCTTTATAAAAACCGTGTTATTGAAACGGAATCAATTCAACTTTTGGTAGATATTCTTTCTAATATTCATAAAAGTGATATTTCTAATACGTATCCAGAAAACAAAGAATTACGTGCGTTAAATCATCAACATATATTTGTTTTACCTTTTGCTGTTGATAATGGTTTTTCTTTAGATACGATTCAAGATGGATTAGAAGCAGTATCACAAACTTATAAAAACGATGAAAAATTAAAAGAACAAATTGCTTTGGTTGGAGAGCGTTATTTATCCGAAGGAACAACTCTTTTACACGGAGATTATTATCCTGGTAGTTGGATGACCAAAGAAGATGATGTATTTGTAATTGACCCAGAATTTAGTTTTAAAGGTTTTCCAGAATTCGATTTAGGAGTTATGGCGGCACATATAGTGATGGCAACCGGAAATAAACTACTAATTTCTACTGTTAAAAAAGCGTATACATTAAAGTTTAGTGAACGTCTTTTCTTACAAATAACAGGAATTGAAATTATGAGGAGGTTAATTGGTTTAGCCCAACTTCCGTTGGATAGAACTTTAGAAGAAAAGAAAGAATTACTTGAAATAGCGAGATTATTAATTGTTGATTAATCTAATCCTGGTTTTTTTCTCAATGCTTTTTTCACAGAAGTTCTCTTTTTCTTTTCTGCATTTTTTCGAACAGAAGATTTACTTGGTTTTGTAGGTCTTCTTTTTTTCGGACGAATTAAACTGACACGTAATAATTCTAAAAACCGTTTGATTGCTAAGTCTTTGTTTCTGTGCTGAGAACGTGTTTCTTCACAAAATAAGATGAGGTTATTGTCTTTTGTTAATTTAGAAGAAAGCTTGGTTTTTAAAAGTTCTTTTTCGTTATCAGAAAGAGAAAGAGAGTTTTCTAAATCGAAAGTTAATTCAATTTTAGAAGATGTTTTATTTACATGTTGCCCACCAGCACCAGAACTTCTAATGCCTTTAAAATTAAGTTCTTTTAGTATGTTTTCTTTGTTCATGTTCTAAAAATAGATGTTATACCAAATAAACATCAAAATGACTGATTAAATTCATTTCTTTTTCCTTACTAATTCAATATAAAATCTAATCGTAGCTATGGCTATGATTAGATTTTCTATCTCTTATTAAGAAAAAATAACTTAAATTTATCATCAATCATTTTAAAATTCATTTGGTATTAGAATATAGATAAAAGAAAATAGACGAGCTACTTTGGGCTATTCTCTAACTTCTTTTTTCTATTTTTTTAAGACTCAAAAGGAGTGCCAAAATCATTTGTATTTTGATGTAAAAATTGCATGTCTACGTCTTATAAAGATTTAGAAAAAGAATGCAAATCGTTTTTATCGGCAATAATCTTATTAATAACTTCTGTTGCGTTTCTTAAGCGCGTTTCTTTATCTCCTTTTAATAAAATATAAGGTCTGTTATTGTCTATTAAAGATTTTTCAAAAGCATTAAACATTTCTAAACGCAGTTCTGGTCTGTCTCGTAAATCATCTTCTTCCCAAGGCGTATCTATATAGGTTAATAAGTACAAATCATACTGGTTTTTGCTTGCTGCTTCGTTTAGTCTTTCATCAACAAAACCACCATAAAACTCTTCGGAATATACTTTTGTTTCTAATAAATCGGTGTCGCAAATTAAAATTTTATCAGCCTTTTTTGCTAAAGAATTTTCTAATTTCATTTGTCCGATGGCAATAGGAAGTAAATCTTCTTTTTCGCACGTTTTACGCTCGTTGTTCCATTTTTCTTGTAAATATTCACGTGCAAATTCTGGTGCCCAAACCGTATTATAATAACGCGCTAAATGACGAGAAAGAGTTGTTTTTCCTGAAGATTCTGGTCCAAATAAAACTACTTTTACAATGTTAATTGGGTCTTGTTTAAGTTCTTTTTCCATGCTAAATAACCTGATATTGCTATAAAAGTAAATATTAAATATTGAAAACTCGTAAAAGTGAAGCCTTTATAGAAATACAAAGGAGCAGAAATAATATCTCCCACAATCCAATAAATCCAGTTTTCTATTTTTCGTTTTGCCATTAACCACATTCCTACAAAGAAAATAGCTGTTGTAAGGGTGTCTACATAAGCCGTCCAACTTGTCCATTTTTCGAAATACGTATAAATTCCGTACACAAAAATTAAGGTTGCTATAAAGATAAAGATACTTAGTTTTTTTTCTTTTAAAGTAGTTCTAGAAATCGGCGTTTCATGCTCACCATCGCTTTTATAAGTCCAAATATACCAGCCATAAACACTCATAACAAAGTAGTAGGCATTTATCATCATATCACCTAAAAGTTCCCATTTATAAAGTAGGTACACAAAAATAAGCGTGCTAATCATTCCTGTAGGAAAAACCCATATTTTATTCAATTTAGAGTACCAAACAGATAAGAAACCGAATATTATAGCAATAATTTCTAATGAAATATCTGTAGTAGAATAGGTTTTATATTGTCCGAAAAGGAAATCGATAATTTCTGACATTGGGTTTTGTTTTAAGTTGTAAAAGTAACCTTTTCTGTTTTTATTAGTAAACGTAAAAGTGTAATTCATTTAAAACTACTTTAAAAAAGATAATCGTGTCATTTCGAACTTTAGGGAGGAAATCTCATAAGGTTTGGTTGTTGTTGTGTTATCACTGTTATGTGATTTCTCCTAACGTCGAAATGACAATTGTTGTGTTTTTTTTGCGTTCAGTTTTTGCTACACTCAGTTTTGTGATTTCGACCTTTTGGGAGGAAATCTCATAAGGTTTGGTTTTTGTTGTGGTATTACTTTTATGAGATTTCTCAATACTTGGAAATGACATATTTGTGGTTCAATGTTGTAGTGTCACTGTTATGTGATTTCTCAATACTTCGAAATGACAAACTGCGAGAAAATATTACAATGTATTATTTTTTAAGTTGATTAAAAAACGCTTCATCATTTTCAAAAGCAGTACCAATAACCACTAAATCTGCACCAGCATTAAAAGCGGTTTCTAATTGTTTTTTAGAACGAATTCCGCCACCAACAATTAAAGGAATGTTTAAATTCTCACCCACAACAGTGATAATATTATGGCTGACTGCCTCAGTCGCTCCGGAACCGGCTTCTAGGTAAATTAGTTTTTTACCAGAAAATTCGCCAGCTAAAGCGGTGTTTAAAATGAGTTCGGTGTTTTCTTGCGCAATTGGTTTTGTGTTGCTTACTTTTTGGGTAGCTGTATCTTTTTTGCCATCAATTAAGATATATCCTGTAGAAATAATCTCTAAAGAAGAATCCTTCAAAAAAGGGACACTTCTTATTTGTTGTTCAATTAAATATTCTGGATTTCTGCCAGAAAGTAGACTTAAAAATAGAATTCCGTCTGCTTTTTGAGAGATTTGTTTTACATCACCAGGAAAAAGAACAACAGGCAAATGCGTTGTTTTTTTAATTGCCGCAACAACTGTATCCGTTACGTTATCTTTATCTGTACTACCACCAACAAATATATGCGTTGTTATAGATTGATGTACTTTTTCAAAAAAAGAAACGATGTTTTTTAGATCAATCTTTTCTGGATCGATTAAAACTGCTAACAGTTTTTTGCCTTCTTTTTTTGCTAGTAAAATGTTCTTATAAATATTCACAACTGCGAAAATAAGAAATTACAAGCAGATTAATATTAAAGAGGTCTGTTTTTACAAGTAGTGCTAATTGTCTATTTATGAAGTATACTTTTTTCTAAAATCCATTGGCGTACAACCAGTTTTAGATTTAAAGAATCGAGAAAAATAGGCATAATCAGAAAACTGAAGTGTCTCTGCAATAGCAGCTAAATTATTTCCAGAATGAATAATTAACCTTTTCGATTCTAAGATAATTCTTTCAGAAATTAATTGACTTGTAGTTTTGTTCAGTGCTTTTTTTACAACCCTGTTGAGGTGTTTTGTGGTGATGTTTAATTGATCGGAATAAAATTTAGGTAATTTCTCTTTATAAAAATGTTGGTGTATTAAGTTTTCTAGATTTTCTAGTATAATTGAATAACTAGTAGAAACGAGTTTTTCTAAATTAACATCTGCAGTGTAAGCCCTTGTTAAATCTATATAAATACTATTTATAAGGTTTATTATTTTTAACTCTCTTAACAAGTTTTGTTGTTGATATTCTGCGTACACTTCTTCAAACTTTAGTTTTAATACATCTATTTTTAATGGAGACAATTCTAAGAAAGGCGGATTCTGATTCGAATAATAAAAAGGAAATGAGTGAAGGGTATGATCTAAAAATTTTATTTCATAAAATTCTTGAGAGTGGAAAAAGATAAAACCTTCTGGTTTTGTATCAAACTGCCAAGAATGAGTTTGACCAGGTTTTAAAAAGAAAACCTTCCCTGGGTTTACTTGGTAAGAATTAAAATCAATTTCATGCGTACCAAATCCTCCGGTAAAAAGAACACATAAGTAAAAATTATGACTGTGAGGTTTGTCAATTAACTTCTTATTCAATTCCAAATGGTTTGAAAAAGAATTGACATACAAATCCTTTAAAGATTCAGATTCTTTAAATTGATCAATTTTTAAAACAGGTATTTTCATAAGAATGTCCTAAAAGTACAAAAAATGGCGATTATACTATATGGTAAATGTAGTTTTATCAACTTAATTTTGTTATATTATTAAATTAGAGAGTATGGCAAATGTAATTGATATGTTAAAATGTAAATGTCCTAATTGTAAAAAAGGGAAAATGTATAGCGAATTAGGGAATCTTCTTCTGCTTAGATCTCCTAAAATGTATACAACTTGTAGCGAGTGTCATTTTAAATTCGAGAAAGAACCAGGTTTCTTTTTTGGAGCTATGTTTGTAACTTATGCACTTATATCGGCAGAAATGATAGCAGGTATGGTTTTATTTAAGTTTATATTAGATTTCTCTTACATAACTGTTGCGCTTTTAGCAATTACAACGATTATTTTATTAAGTACCTTTAATCTAAGACTTTCTAGATCTATTTGGATTTATATGTTTTATCACTAGTGTCCCCTAAAAAGACTTAAAAACGCTCTGCTAAAAGACACAAGAAATAAGACTTTCTCTATTTACTGTTTTTAAGTATTTTGTATATTATAAAGTCATTAAAAAAAATATTGTTAATCGTAATTTCATATTCCAATTCAAATATTCACGTAATAATTTCTATCTAAACAAATTGAATTTCATAAAGTTGACTGAAGAAAATGATGCTTTATAATAATTTATATAAAATTGATTTTATAGCGGTATTTTTAAAAATAAAATTTAATTCCCTTAATTTAAATCTTAATAGCTTTAATAAGCATAGACACACGTAAAACCATCAAACTCTAAAAATTCAATATTGTAGGCAGTCGTTTTTCCTTCATATCTAATTTCTCCCGTAGTTTTAGCATCAGAAAACTTAAAATCTTCAATATAAATATTTTCTAAAAAGCGTAATTTTTTCTTTCCGTAAATTTTATACAAACTCTCTTTTCCTCCCCAAACAATCGTCAATTTACTAATTAAAGCATTGTGGTTTGCAATGGTAACATACTCTTTAACGTGCGTAAACTTGTGTGCAATTTTTAATATTTTGTCACGTTGCATTTCAATATCAATACCAACATGTAAATCATCAGAAATTATTAAGCCAGAAAAAGTAAAAGAATGGGTAATAGAAATATACTTTCCATCTTTTAAATGCGGTTTTCCAAATTCATCATAAATTAAATCAGCATCAGAATAGCCTGCTTCTTTTAATAAATGACGGACACTTAAAAAACCTCTTTGGTGTAAGTCAGATTTCATACTATCTAAACGAATTTGGCTTTTATCAGAAAGTAAAACGTTCTTATTTAATTCATTAAAGGATTCATCAATTTTCCAAATAAATACTTTGGTGTTTTCGTTAATCGTTAAACTTTTGTAAAGAGGCATACTTTTTTAAAATGGATGTCGTAACTTTGCAGTTCGAAAAATTAGAATATAAATATACATAATATGAGCACTAAATTAGCTTACGTACCAAACAAAGTTAAGGATATTTCTTTAGCAGATTGGGGGAGAAAAGAAATTTTATTGGCAGAAGCAGAAATGCCAGGATTAATGTCTTTAAGAGAGGAATACAAAAACGAGCAACCTTTAAAAGGAGCTAGAATTGCAGGGTGTTTACACATGACAATTCAAACAGCAGTTTTAATAGAAACTTTACAAGCTTTAGGTGCAGAAGTAACTTGGAGTTCTTGTAATATTTTTTCTACACAAGACCAAGCAGCAGCAGCAATTGCAGCAGCAGGAACAGCGGTTTACGCTTGGAAAGGTTTAACAGAAGAAGAATTTGACTGGTGTATAGAACAAACTTTATTCTTTGGAGAAGACAGAAAACCATTAAACTTAATTTTAGATGATGGTGGAGATTTAACAAACATGGTTTTGGATAAATATCCAGAATTAGCTGCAGGAATCAATGGTTTATCAGAAGAAACTACCACAGGAGTTCATAGACTTTATGAAAGAGTAAAAGCAGGAACTTTACCAATGCCAGCAATTAACGTAAACGATTCTGTTACAAAATCTAAATTCGATAACAAATATGGTTGTAAAGAATCTGCAGTAGATGCAATTCGTAGAGCAACAGATATTATGTTAGCAGGTAAACGTGTTACTGTATGTGGTTACGGAGATGTAGGTAAAGGAACAGCAGCATCATTTAAAGGAGCAGGTTCTATTGTTACGGTTACAGAAATCGATCCTATTTGTGCTTTACAAGCTGCAATGGACGGTTTTGAAGTTAAGAAATTAGAAACTGTTGTTGGTAATTCAGACATTATTATTACAACTACAGGAAACAAAGATATTATACAAGGTCGTCATTTCGAAGCAATGAAAGACAAAGTTATTGTATGTAACATTGGGCACTTTGATAATGAAATTGACATGGCTTGGTTAAACGGTAATCACGGTCACACAAAAGACACTATTAAACCTCAGGTTGATAAATATAACATTAACGGAAACGATATTATTTTATTAGCAGAAGGTCGTTTGGTAAACTTAGGTTGTGCAACCGGTCACCCAAGTTTTGTAATGAGTAACTCATTTACAAACCAAACTTTAGCACAAATAGAACTTTGGAAAAACAGAGATGCTTATGAAAACGAAGTGTACATGTTACCAAAACATTTAGATGAAAAAGTAGCAAAATTACACTTAGCTAAAATAGGAGTAGAGCTTACAGAATTACGCGAAGAGCAAGCCTCTTATATTGGTGTAACTGTAGATGGTCCTTATAAGCCAGAACACTATAGATACTAGAAATAGTTTTTAGGTTTTAGTTGTTGGTTTTTAGTAGCAACTTGAATTCATAAAATTATTCTGTCATTTCGAAATGAGCCTTTTTGGGCGATTGAGAAATCTCATAATACCTGAAAACCCTTTCATTAATTTGAAAGGGTTTTTCTTTTTTTTCTGTCATTCCGAAATGAGTCTTTTTAGACGATTGAGGAATCTTATAACAGCAGAATATTTTCATTAATTTGAACTTTTTTAGTTATTGTGTTACAAGAAAAAATGAAGTAAATTTCACTCTAACTGACATCATATTTTTTATACTGTCCCATCGAGTGATTTTGTTTTTTTTACAAAATTGTATCGAGATGTTTTATTTTTGGGCGTTTTAACAGGCTTTCCACTATATCTTTTTTGAGAAAAACAAAAAAGGATGCCGTTTCAATCCTTAACGCGGGTTTTTAGCATTTTTAAATATGTCTATTTTTCCTGCAAGGTTTCAAAAACCTTGTAGGTATAAGTTTGATAAGCCATATTTTGGCTAAAGCCACTTTGTTGCAAATATTTAAAGACCTGCAGATAAATCTACAGTCAATTAAAAACTTCATGCTTATATTCAGTTTATCAATTGTCACAGACTTTCGTCTGAATAGAAGAACATTTTTTGCGTTGAAAAGGATAAAAAACAAACAACATTTGGGCTAAATCCATTGTGTTACAGGTAATTAAAATCTCATGTTTATATTGATTTCATGAATTGTCACAGACTTTAGTCTGTGTTTAATTAATATGTAAAATATTGGCTTTAGCCAAATAATTATAGATTGATTAGAAAAAGTGATTGATAATTTTAAAGAGTAAATTCCATCTTCTCATTCTTTCATACCTTTACAACTTAAAATAATCACCTTGAAAAAAAAACAAATACTATCCATCATAGCCATTATTATATTAGTAGCTGTTTTAGGTTCTGAAGAACTATTAGATGCTAAAAAAGAAAATAACATAATAGAAAACGGTAAAACACCTAAAGCAACAACCAATCAATATTTTCTACCAACAAGTACTACAAACCAGGTTATACATCATCAAAACTATTCACTATCCTATAGCGAAAAACACGAACAAGCAGAATGGGTTGCGTATGAGTTAAAAGCTTCCGATTTAAGCAGTACAAATTACAAAAGACCTTATTTTGAAATAGACAGTGCCGTAAAAACCAAAGCAGCACATTGGCGGAATTATAAAAATTCTGGTTACGATAAAGGGCATTTATGTCCGGCAGCAGACAGACGTTTTACCAAAGCAGCACACGATGAAACCTTTTTAACAAGTAATATTAGTCCGCAAGAACACCAATTTAACGCAGGAGTTTGGAATCGTTTAGAACAGAAAGTACGGTATTGGGCAAAGAAAAACGATGGTGTTTTTGTAATTACAGGCGGGGTTTTAGAAAACAATTTAAAAACGATTGGTAGTGAAGCCGTTTCTGTACCAAATCAGTTTTATAAAGTAATACTTGACAAAACAAACGGTAAAATTAAAATGTTGGCTTTTCTAATGCCTCATAAAGAATCGAAATTACCTTTGTATAAATTTGTGGTTTCTGTAGATAAAATAGAGGCTAAAACAGGTATTGATTTCTTTAAAGAACTAGACGATACTATAGAAGAAAAACTAGAAAGTTCTAGTAGTTATAAAAACTGGAGTTTTTAGAAAACCCAATATTAAACTGGTTAGCCAGTTTAATATTCACTATTTTTGTACCCACTTTAATAGGTGTTTAAAATAGTACAAACTACCACTTCATGAAAAGCTCAAAGGCAATTTTTTATATGATTTTTAGTGTTATTGCATTTTCACTAATGAATACTGTTGTAAAATTCTTAAATGATTTTAGTGCTTATCAAATTGTGTTTTTTAGATCTATTGGTACGTTGTTTTTTACGGTGCCATTAATTTTAAAAGCGAAGATTCCTATTTTAGGGAAAAATAAAAAACTGTTATTTATTAGAGGACTTGCAGGAGTAATTTCTTTAACCACTTTTTTTCAGGCTTTAAATTATTTAGCAATTGGTACGGCAGTTTCATTAAGGTATACCTCTCCTATTTTTGCAGCAATTCTTGCGCTTATTTTCTTAAAAGAAAAAATTAAACTAGTACAATGGTTTTTATTTTTACTCTCCTTTGCAGGAGTTTTAGTAATTAAAGGGTTTGGTGGAGATGTAGATTCTATGGGAATAATCTTAGTTCTTTTGTCAGCAATTTCATTAGGTGTAATTTTTGTAGTAATTCGTAAAATAGGAGACACAGAAAACCCATTAGTAATTATCAATTATTTTATGGTAATGGCTTTTGTTTTTGGAGGTATTATGTCTATTAATAATTGGAAAAACCCAAATTTAGTAGAATGGTTATTATTACTAAGTTTAGGTATTTTTGGTTATGTTGGTCAATTATATATGACCAAAGCATTACAGTCTCACGAAACCAATGTAATTGCACCTTTAAAGTATTTAGAAGTCATTTTTATGATTGTTATTGGCGCTTTTTGGTTTGGAGAAATTTATACTCTTTGGACTTTACTAGGAGTCTTTCTAATTATGTTCGGTTTGCTTTATAATATCTATTTAAAACGAAAACGTAGTTAATTTTACTAAAAGGTTTTTTTTAGAATCAACCTCATTGAATAGATAAAACACAAAAACAAACAGTTTTTCAACCATAATTCTCTGCGAACTTTGCAATTTACCTTTGCGTCTTTGCGTTTAATTAATGTCAACTTTTACCCCAACCAACCATCTCTATCTAAACTTCTATATTGTATGGCTTCTGCAATATGATCTGGAGAAATATCTTTAATATTTGCCAAATCTGCAATAGTTCTAGAAACTTTTAATATCCTGTCATAAGCACGAGCAGAAAGGTTTAATTTTTCCATAGCCGTTTTTAATAACGTTAAACTTTCTTCGGATAATTTACAAAACTCACGAATTTGTTTCACGCTCATTTGGGCATTATAATGTACATTTTCAAAATCTATAAAACGTTCAGATTGTATTTCTCTAGCCGCTGTAACGCGTTCTCTAATTACAACGCTAGATTCCCCTTTTCTTTCTTCGGTTAGTTTTTCAAACGGAACGGGAGTTACTTCTATATGAATATCAATTCTGTCTAATAAAGGTCCTGAAATCTTACTTAAATAACGTTGCATTTCTTGTGGAGAAGAAGTCATCGGACTATTTGGGTCGTTAAAAAAACCACTCGGACTCGGATTCATACTTGCCACCAACATAAAACTACTTGGATAGGTAACCGTAAATTTTGCACGAGAAATAGTTACTTCTCTGTCTTCTAAAGGTTGACGCATTACTTCCAACACATCTCTCTTAAATTCAGGTAATTCATCTAAAAATAAAACACCGTTATGAGACAAAGAAATTTCTCCAGGACGAGGATATTGTCCGCCGCCGACCAAAGCGACATTTGAAATCGTATGATGTGGGCTTCTAAAAGGACGTTGGTATAGCAAACCCTCCTTTTTAATTTTACCTACCACAGAATGAATTTTTGTAGTCTCTAATGCTTCATGTAACGTCATTGGAGGTAAAATAGATGGCAATCTTTTTGCTAGCATTGTTTTTCCAGACCCTGGAGGTCCAATTAAAATAATATTATGCCCGCCAGCAGCAGCAATCTCCATACAACGTTTAATAGACTCTTGTCCTTTTACATCAGAAAAATCGAACTCTGGGAAATCGATATTTTTATAAAACTCAGCCCTTGTATCTACAATAGTGGGTTCAATTTTTTCATCATCATTAAAATGATTGATAACTTCTAAAATATTTTCTACACCTAAAACTTCTAAATCATCTACAATGGCGGCTTCTTTCGCGTTTTCCTTCGGAAGAATTAAATACTTGTAACCTTCTTCTCTTGCTTTTATGGCAATTGGTAAAGCACCTCTTATGGGCTGTAAGCTTCCGTCTAAAGAAAGTTCTCCCATAATAATATATTCCTCAATATGGTCTGATTTTATTTGCGATGATGCTGCTAAAATTCCAACAGCTAAAGTTAAATCATAAGAAGCACCTTCTTTCCGAATATCGGCAGGAGCCATGTTTATGATAATTTTCTTTCCTGGAAGTTTGTAATTGTTGTTATTGAGTGCTGCGGAAATTCGATACGAACTTTCTCGAACAGCATTATCTGGCAAACCTACCAAATGATAGCCAATTCCTTTATCAATATTTACTTCTACGGTAATTGTGGTTGCCTCAATACCAAAAACGGCAGAGCCATAGACTTTTACAAGCATTCTTTTTCTTTTTTCTAAAGATAAAGAAAATTAATTAAGGTTTGGTTGCTTAAAATTAATAGGATCCCATCGAGTAGGGTCGTGCTTTTGTAAAAAACCTTTTAATAAGTTTTCATCTCTATAACTTTTATAATCGTCATAGATAAATTTAGTGGCTTTTGTAGAAAGATTTTCAGTAGAAATTAAAAATTGGTTATCATCAATTTCTTCAAAAGAAACCGTTGAAAATTTATATTTTTTTTTGAAGTTTAAATCCTTGTTTATAGAAGAATAAGTAGGATTGTTATCAGCTTTTAGCTGAAAAGAAGTAGTATAAATACTAACAGGAGTAAAATTATTGTTGGTAGTTTGTTGTTGTGAAAAACAAAAACTATTAACAAAAAGAGTTAAAAGTAAGAAAGCGTATTTTTTCATGGTACGTAATTTTACTTTATAAATATACCACTTTAATTCATTATTAAAAAAAAATAATTTATAAGAACTCAGTTAATTTGTTTTATTTTTTGAAATACTAAATTAATATCACAAAAAAATGCACTCATAAATTGAGTGCATTTTAAATATAAATTATTTTTTTGATACTATTTTAAGCAGAATTTCTACTTGCATTAATATTACCAAATAAAGAACGCATTACCATTTTTTCATATACTTCAATTTCTTCTGCGCTTCCGCCATTTTTTTGAAGTTCTTGAATTTTCTTTAATGCGAACTGTTGTATTGTTAATAAAGGCAATACAATTTGTTCTCTAATTTCTATAGATGCTTTTCCTACAGGAAAATTTTCCATTAATTCAGATTCTCCAGTAAGTTTTAAAAGTAACCTTTTAGAAGTTTCGTATTCTGTAAAAATCAAAGTCCAAAATTCACCAAATTCTTCGTCATCTGCCATATAAGAAGTTAAGCCAAAGAAAGATTTGGTTAAACTCATCATACTGTTTTCTAACAAAGTTCTAAAGAAATCTGAAGCGTGATAAAATTCTTTTACTTCTTCAAATCTACCAGCATCTTCGTATTTTTTAAGAGCAGTACCCACACCAAAGAAACCTGGTACGTTTTGTTTTAACTGACTCCAGCTACCTACAAAAGGAATGGCTCTTAATGCAGAAAAGTCTAACTTGTCAGATCCACCACGTTTACTTGGTCTACTTCCAATATTGGTTTTTGCATAGTATTTTAACGTACTCATTTTTTCTAAATACGATAAAAATTTAGGATGATTTTTAAAGTCTACATACGTTTGATAACTTGTAGCAGCCATGTCGTTTATTAACTCTCTATGGTTATCATTTAATTGATCTTTTGTAAAAACATCATTTTTAATACCAGAACTTATCAATTGTTCTAAGTTGTATTGAGATGAATTTAACGTACCAAAGTTAGAACTAATTGTTTGTCCTTGTATGGTTAATTGTATTTCTTTATCCTCTATTGTTGGGCCTAAAGAAGCATAGAATTGGTGTGTTTTTCCTCCTCCACGTGCTGGTGGTCCACCACGTCCGTCAAAGAAAACTACTTCAATATCAAATTCTCTAGAGATTCTTGTTAAAGCTTCTTTTGCTTTAAAAATACCCCAGTTAGCCATTAAGTATCCACCATCTTTTGTTCCATCAGAAAAACCTAACATAATTGTTTGTTTGTTTTTTCTTTTAGCAACATGGTGTCTATATACTTGATTAGAGTATAGGGTTCTCATTACTTCTTCTGAATTTTCTAAATCATCTACAGTTTCAAAAAGCGGAATAACATCTACTGGTAATTCGTTTTCAAAACCACATAAATTTAGCATTGCAAAAGTTTGCATTACGTGTAAAGCACTTTGGTTGTTACTAATAATGTAACGGTTTGCTCCACGTTCTCCATTTCTTTGCTGAATCTCTTTTAACGCATAAATAGATTCTATAGTTTTAACAGAAGTTTCGTCTGTTAAAATACTTGGGTCTATACTTCCTTTTACAACAGATAGAACTTCCACTTGTTCTTCATCTGAAAGACTTAAATAGTTTTTAGGGAAAGTAGTGTCTCCAGTTTTAAGTAAATCTTCTACAATTTGAGTAAATGCTTGGTGATGTACTCTACTATCTTGTCTAATATCTAAAGTTGCAAAGTGAAAACCGAAAATTCTAACTTTATTGATTACGTCATTTAATTCTTCTACAAATAAAGATTGATGATCATTTACAATAATTTCTCTGGCAGCATATAATTCGTCTAATAAGATTTTTTGAGAAAAATTAACTTTCGTATAACTTCTTACAACATGCTTATAAAGTCTCTTTTCTAACTTTGCAAAAATTTCTTGAACACCATCAAACGTATAACGTCTTTTTAAACGTCTTATGTCTCTATAGTAATTTCTTAAAATTGTTTGACGCAATCTTTCTGCAACATCTAAAGTTATTTTAGTAGTTACAAACGGATTTCCATCTCTATCTCCACCTGGCCAAAAACCAAGTTCAATAATTTCATTTTCTATTGGTTCTCCATCATAAATATGATGTTGAATGTAGTTGTATATTTTAGGCACAGAGTGATAAAAAACATGTTCTAAATACCAAATTAAACTTACAGCTTCATCAAAAGGAGATGGTTTTTCTTTTTTATAGAAAGGTGTTTTTCCTAATTGAGCTAATAATTTTCTAATTAGTAATAAATCATCATTTTGAATCGCTTTGTCTAAGTCTGTAATGATACCTAAAACAGACCCCGGATAAAATTGTGTTGGGTGCGCTGTTAATACAACACGTACTTTAAAGTCTTCTAAATGCTTTTTTAATTCGTCTTTTTTATTGCTTAATAGCGCTAGCTCTTTAGAGTTTCTTAACGTACCAAAACCATCCATATTATTTACAATAGGATATGCGGCATCTTCTACAGCATCAAATAAAACTACTTGACGTTCTATAAATTGAATAAAACGAAAAAGCAAATCTGATTTTTCTTTTTCTGTAGGTTCGTCTTGGTATTTATTAAAAAAGTGTTCTACAATTTCTGTAGGGTTTTTTTCTAATTTAAAACCTTTACTACAAACTTTATGTAAAAGAGGTAATAAAACCCCAGTATCGTCTATGGTGTCAAAAGGTAGCGTTGTGAAAATACTGTTATAAATCTGATATTTAGACAGTACGTTTTCATTAAATCTATCTAGCTTAGGTAAATTGTTCATTTTCTTATGATTTTACGGGATTAAAATTACGAAAAAGGGAAATGATTAAGCCTACTTTTTAATGAATAATCATGTTTTTATTTGCGAAAACGATATAAATTTGATTCCTTTTTAGTGAATTGTTTATTTTCTGTTACTTAATGTCCATTTTTGTTTTTATCTAAACAAAAATAGTTTGCATAAATATATTCTTTATTAAAAATAATAACTGTGCTGCAAAGATTTTAATTTTTATAAATAAACGTTGTTCTTATAATTTTAAAGATTGTAGTGTTTCAACTAATTTTTCATCAGAAGGTCTTGGTGCATTTGCATTTACAATATTTCCGTTTGGGTCTATTAATATAAAACGTGGAATCCCTTTTATGAGGTATTCTTCTATAAATTTAGACTCCCAATTATTATCTGCAAATAACTGTATTCCTTTTAAATCTTTATTTACAATCATTTCTTTCCATTTTTCATGGTCTTTCATTTTGTCGATAGAAATACTAATAAATTCAATGTTTTTACCATGATATTCTTTTTCTAATTTCTTTAAAGAAGGAATCTCTGCAATACAAGGTCCACACCAAGTTGCCCAAATATCTAAATATAAATATTTTCCTTTTAAGTCGTCTAAAGAAGTGGTTCCGCCTGCATTGTTTTCATAATCTACAAATTTTGGAGACGGACTTCCTTTTGCCAAAGCTTTCAATTTGTTGTAAGAAGTTGTAATTGTTTTGTTGTTTTCTTCGTTGGTAGAATTGTTAGAAAAAAGGGAGTAAAATTCTTCTAAATTATCTGTGTAAGTAACTCCGTATTTAGCAGCATCATACAATAATTTATTTTTTATTTTATCATTTTTAATATTTGTAGTCAATTTTAAATAGGCAATATCATCTGCTATAGAATCTTTTTTTGCTAATACTGTAGCATTGGTTGCTAATGCATTATCAACAAGACTTCTATACCCTGGAGAAAAAAGAAAGTCGTTTTCATTTTCTAAATCGATATTTTTTAATTCATCTAAAAAGTTTTCCGAAGCTTTAAAACTTTTGTCTTTAGTGTAATATCCATGATAAGGAGTGTAGTTCTGTAAAGTAGATAAATAACTGTAATTAATGTTTTTAAGTTCCTTGTTTTTAAATTCTTCAGAAATATCATTTGTTTTTATTAATAAATCTTCTTCTGTTTTTTTTATATTTAATAAATGTGCTTTAAAACTTGCTTCATCTTTTAGATACATTTCTTTTTGATCTCCAGTTGTAGCTGCTATAACCTTATTTTTTTCTGATAAGTATTTATTAATAGTGCTATTACTACCTGATAATTGTAGCGTAGAGTCTTTTTTTTCTGAATCGTATTCAATTTTTAAAACGCTTCCTTTAGTAATATATAAATTTGTGAAATCTTTATCTTGACGCAGTGCGTAAAAGTCGGTAGATATCTTTAAAGTGTCTCTAAAAGTACCATCTTCTGCAATCGTTATATCAGCAACTTTATCCATTGTATATTGATCGTAAATGATTACTTTTTTAGAATCTGTATTTTCAATTTTACCAGAAATAATTGCATAGTCTACCGTTTCTTCAGGTTTTGGTTTACAAGATAATATGGTTGTAAAGGCAATTAAAAGTAGTAACTTCTTCATAATTTTATTGGTTTAAGTTTATATTGAAATTTTTAAGAGTGTATTGTTTTTTTTGTTTGTATCAAAACGATTGTCCTTTCTATATTCTACAACCCAAATAATGGCATTGTCATTATTACAAAGCAGCCATGTGTTTTGTTTTTGTAAAAGCGAGAATTTTTCGTCTTTAAAATACTTGCTTAATTTCTTTTTCCCAGTCATTCCAGAAGGATAGAAGAAATCTCCGTCTTGCCACTTTCTAAGTGTTAAAGGGAACTGTAAGTTTTGTTTATCAATATAAATGGTTTGTTTGTTCTCTGTTGATTTTTCTTGTACTTCTTCAATTTTTAAATGAATAGGATTTGTAATTTCTACAGTGTCTTTATCAATCTCAAAGATAGTTTCTACTGCTGATAACCCTTTTTTTGTTAGAATTAAAAAATTTCTATCTTTTAATAAAGTATGTGTTTTAGAGATAACTTGTTTCCCAGACTGTGCAGAAAGTAGATCGGCAACATCATTCCATTCTGTAAAATTATAGTCTTTTAAAAGTTGATATAAATAAGCCTTCGGGTTCGATAATTTTTCAATTTTAGAAATATCAATTTTAGAAATATTGTTTTCTGTCGCTATTGTTTCTGCTGATATTTCATTAATTCGATCTTCAATGATTTGCTGACTTTCCTTTAAATGTGCCGTTGTTTTTTCAAAAGTTTCTAACAAACTAGGGTTTATTTCCTTTAAAACAGGAAGAATTTGATGTCTAATTTTATTTCTGATGTATTTTGTAGAGGCATTGCTTTTATCTTCTCGCCAAGAAATATTGTTTTCTTTTACAAAAGTTAAAATTTCTTCTCTAGAAAACTTTAAAAGCGGACGTATAATATTCCCATTAATTTCCGGAATTCCTGTTAAGCCATCTAAACCGGCACCACGCGTTAAATTAATTAGAAAAGTTTCTAAATTATCATCTGCATGATGTGCTGTTAAAATATAATCGAATTGGTGTTTTTCTATAAGTTCATTAAACCAATCATAACGGAGATTCCTTGCCGCAATTTGTGTAGATTGTTTGTTTTCTTTGGCAAATTGGGTTGTATTAAAATGAATTGTAAAAACTTTGGTGTTTAGATTTTTTCCTAAGTTTTTTACAAAATCCTCGTCTATATCACATTCAATTGGTCTTAAATTAAAGTTACAGTGTGCAAGAGAAATATTAAATTTTAATGTTGATAAAAGGTGTGCTAAAACCACAGAATCTACTCCGCCAGAAATGGCGATTAATAACTTTTTATCCTTTAAAAAAGGAAGGTTTTGGTGAATGTGGTTCTCTAGTTTTTTTAGCATTATACCTCAAAAATAACAATTTTAAATGTGATAGTGTTATTTAATTTGAAGAGTATTTTATATCGTCTTTTGTATTCAATTTCCCATCTCCTCCTAAAGAAGTCAATTTGTAATTTTGTCTATCTTTAGATGGAATATATACAAAAGTAGTTTTCCAGTAATCTGTTGTTAAATTGCTTCTTAACGGGTTGTTTCTAATAATGACTTTTAATTCTGATGGGAATTTTCCAAATTGTTTCTTTTCTGCTTCTAAAAGTTTAGAAATTTCCAGCATTCTTTTTGTAGTTCTCTTTGGATTCTCATTTTTAAAAAAGAAGAAAGAAAATAGGAAATAAACAGGAATAAAAATAATAAATAAAACTAAAAGTGGTTTTGCCATTGGGTGCCAAACAATACTTTTTGGTAGGTTATTTTCTTTCTCATACTTTCTTCTTCTTTTTGAATTAAACCAATGTTTAATGTCTAAATAGGTGTCTAAAATACATCCTATAAAAGCAAACATTTTATTGTTTATTTAACCAAGCACGAATATCTTTTCTGATAGAAACTTCTGGTTTTGGTAACGGAATAGTTTTACCAAATTGTTTACTTCTGTTAAATTTAGAAAAGGTTACTTTAAGAGCTTTCCATTCTGCTGGGTACAACGTTAAAAACATATTAAACATATTCTGTTCAGTTGGTTTTTCTTTTAAATTATCTAATGTTTTCTTAAAAAGTTCTTCTTGATTTGGTATCATAATGTAGATTTAAATAAAATTATTAATTGTTTTTTATTGCCTTATAAAACACTTGCTGCAGCTTTGGTCTTATATTTAGATTGTATATATTTCTATGGTTTCTATTGGGATATACTCTGTTTGATAAGAATATAAAAACTAAATTATTTGTAGGATCTGCCCAAACAAAAGTTCCGGTAAAACCACTATGTCCAAAACTCTCTGGACTCACTTCTGGTGCAGGATAAGCTTCTTTTATAGATAATGTGGCATTGTTAATTAAGGGTTTGTCAAAACCTAAACCTCTTCTGTTTTCGTTTTCTGGATATTGAATTCGTGTAAACTCTCTTAGCGTATTTTCAGAAATATATCTTTTTCCATTGTAAATTCCGTAATTGGCATACATCTGCATAATTTTTGCCAAATCTAATGAAGTACCAAACAAACCTGCGTTACCTGAAATTCCGCCTAAAAGAGCGGCATTTTCATCATGAACCCAGTTTTTTGTAAGTCCTTTTCTAAAAAGGCTATCGACTTCTGTTGGTACAATTAAATTATTAAAGTTTTTAGATTTTGGTCTGTATCCTAAAGTGGTTGCTTCTAAAGGACCATAAAAATTGGTTTGCAGATACTCTGTATAATCTTCTTTGGTAATTTCTGAAATTAAGTCAGGATAAATTAAAAAACTTAAACCAGAATATTTGTATTTTTTTACATCAGAAACTTTAGATCGGTTAATTTGTCTAAATACTTTATTTTTAAATCGATTCTTAATATAAAGTCCTTCGTAAGCTTCGTTTTTAAATCTTCTACTAGCTTTAGTTCTTATAAAACGTGATTTTATTTTGCCATTTTTCTTTAAAACTTCATTTAAAAAAATAATATACGGACTCAATCCTGCCTGATGTGCTAAAATTTCTCTAACGGTAAGTTCTTTTTTATCTTTTCTTTTTTTCCAAGGTTTCCAATATGTGCTAAAAGGACTGTCTAAATCTAGTTTTCCTTCAGAATGAAGTTTCATTAAAGCAGGTAAAGGTCCTGTAATTTTTGTTACAGAAGCTAAATCGTACATATCATCTAAACGTACTGCTTGAATACTGTCATAGGTATGAAAACCATAGGCTTTATTAAAAATAATCTTACTGTCTTTTACCACTAAAATCTGTGCACCAGGAAATGCTTCTTGTTGTATTCCAACAGTCATAATGGAATCTACTTTGGTGTAAATGTAAAGAGAATCCATACCTACTTCAGACGGGTTTCCGTAAGTGATTTTTAGATTTTGAGCAATTGTAAAATGTGTGATAAATAAGAATACAATTAACAATAAAGTAGCTGTTTGTTTAAATGTTGTCATATTTATTGATAATTATTTTATGATTACTGTTTACTTAGAATTCAATAAAGCAAACTTCATTGCTTTTGCTTTTAGCAAACATTCTTCGTATTCTTTTTCTACAACAGATTGTGCTGTAATTGCGCCGCCAACGGAGTAAGAAACATATTTTTCTGCTTCATTATATAAGATACTTCTTATGATTACATTAAAGTCAAAATCGTTTTCTGGTGTAAAATAACCAATCGTTCCAGAGTATAAACCACGTTTGGTTTCTTCTAAATCTTCAATAATTTTCATGGCAGAAACTTTAGGAGCTCCGGTCATACTTCCCATCGGAAACGTACTTTGTAGCACGTCTATAGGATGTGTGTTTTCTTCTACTTCAGAAACTACTGTAGAAATTAATTGATGCACTTGCTTAAAAGAATACACTTTGCACAATTCTTCTACTTTTACACTTCCAATTTTAGCCGTTTTAGACAAGTCGTTTCTAACCAAATCTACAATCATTACATTTTCTGCGCGTTCTTTTTCGTCTCGTGTTAAATCTAACGCTAATTGTGCGTCATCAAACTCGCTAACCAATCTTTTTGCAGTTCCTTTTATAGGTTGAGAAATTATTTTTGTGCCTTCTTTTTTAATATACCTTTCTGGTGAAGCACACAGAGCATATTTATCATCTAGTTTTAAAAAGGCAGCAAATGGAGGTTCGGAAATTTGGTTGAGGTGTTTATATACTTCAACCGGATTTATAGTAGCGTTTTCTGCATAAAATTCCTGACAAAAATTAGCTTCGTAAATATCACCTTTTTTTATATGCTCTAAAACTTGAGTGACTTTTGCATGATACTCATCCTTGTGAATCCTTAGTTTTATTTTGATGTCACTTTTAGATTGCTCGATTGCTGGATTTTTAGATTTAAGAATCTCATCAAAATCACTTTCAATTTCATCGTCTACCATTCTTAAATATTGAAACTCTACAGAATTTCCTTTGATGAAAACAAGTTTTTTAGGCTGAAAAAAATATAAATCAGCAAAATCTAAACCATCAAAATTCTTGGAAGAAAGTTGCTCAACATCATTTTTAACATCATAGGTGATGTAACCAAAAATATAATCTTTGGTAATGGTTTGGTATTCCTTTAACTTCTCAAAAGCGTTGTAATAATCTGTTTTAATAGAGGTAAAATCGTCTGCTGCTAATGCACCATCGAAACTAGAGTATTTTTGATGATAATTGTTAGAGTCTAACCAAATAACCGTTTCAAATTGTTGTGCCCAAGACAATAAATTGTTTTTGAACTCAATAGTATTATCAACAGAAAAAGTGCGAGTTGTTCTTTGCATATTCGCTTCAAAAATACAATTCTTATTTCTTTGAGGTATAAATTTTTAAATTGATTTGATGTTGATGTTAAAATGTTTTTCCAATTGTAAATTGGATAGGAATTGCAACTCCAGAATTTTTAGTAAAAATATTTCCGTTAGAGTAATGCATAATTCTAAGTTCTGCATTGTAAGCTCTTTTTTCTCCAAAGAAAACACCTAAACCCATCGTATCTTGATACGTGATTTTAGGTCCTGTTTCTAAATTATCTATGTTGCTTTTTGTTAAATAAGTCGGGCCAATTAAAGAGTAATTGGTGTACATATCAAAACCATCTCTTCTCATTAAGTAAAAACGCATAGTTGGGAAAATAGAAAACGCAAACACATTTGTATTGGTGGCTTCCGTGTTAAAAGCCGTAACACTAACTCCCCAATCTAAAGAAAAAAGTTTTTGTGTTCTAAAAGCAAGTCTTTGGTAGGTTATAGAAAAAGAATTTTCTGCTTTTACATCTCCAACCCAAAAAACCGGAATTCCGAAACTTTCGAAATTCCCCACTTTTAAGCTCATTCCGAAAAATTGGTTTGCACTAAAACCAATTTTACTAGTTCCGTAACTTACTTGTAAAATATTTTTTGGAAAGAAATACCTTTCATCATTTTCGTATTCTAGAGCTAATTCTTCTGGGATTTTTTGAATATGGTATTCAAAACCAACAGAGGCTTGTGAAATAGATGGTTGATTGTGTTTATCTGATTTCGGAAAAAAGGTTCCATTTAGAGCTAATTTCCATCGGTCATTTAATTGATAATTGAAACCAAAACCATAGAGTAGGCTTCCATAATGAGCATCGTCATAAATTACTTTGTCTTCAATAGAAAAACCACTTCTTGTAACATTTGCAGCGCCAACTTCTCCAAAAAAGGATAATTTATTGGTAATGTTGATGTTCTTTTTAAGTGACAAATACCAAGCGTTAATCCACACACTTCTGTAGTAACCAATATTATTTACATTGTCGTATTTAAACCAAGAAGCAGGTCTAATAACTCCAAATTGTAATGCTAAGTTTTCTTTTATTTTATAACCAAAACCTAATTTTCCTGAAAAATAGTTTTTACTGAAGGTTTCTGTTTCATAACCATCAATTAAGTTATCATTAGAAAAAGGATAAAAAATACCACCAAAGTTAACACTATAGTAAAAATTTGATAAAAATTTAGAAGGTTGTGTTTTTGGGGTCTCACTTTCTTGACTATTCAGGTTAAAGAATATCATAAAAAAAGAAAGTAAGAACATGTTTTTTTTCATTTTATAAAAGTAAGTAACTTTTTAAAAAGAAAAAGGATTGGTAAAGAAGCTATTTTTATGAAGTATATTTTTAGATTTATTTTTTCGGTAGTATCTTTACATTATGGAGTTAATTATTTTAGGACTGGTTATTGGTTTAGGTATTTCCTATCTAATATCGAAACGATTTTCAGTATCAAAGAAAAAGAATTTAGTAGAAAAGCAATCTGTTATTTTATTGGATAAAATAAAGAAAGTGTCTAAATTGATTACTGTAGAAGGAGATTTTTCTGAAATTTATCATCATGAAAATACCAAAGAAAACTTTTGGGGATTTAGCAGTAAGAAAAAAGCGATTGTTTTAATTCAGGCAAAAGCACACATCGGGTTCGACTTTAGAAAAATTAAACTGGCAGCTAATACTGAAAAAAAGGAAATTGTTTTATCAAATTTTCCGCAGCCAGAAGTAGTTTCTATTGAATGCGATATTAAGTTTTACGATATAAAAAATGGTTATTTAAATAAGTTTGGTACAGAAGATTTTACCAGTTTAAATAAAGATGCAAAAGAACATGTGTTGAATAAAATACCAGAAAGTAATTTAATACAATTGGCAAATAAAGAAGCTTTAGAAGCCATTTTATTAATGGAAAATATTGTAGAAACGATTGGCTGGAAACTAGATTATACCGCTTTGGAAGCAAATGAAGCGCATAAAAAAATCTCGAAATAAAATGTATTTCGAGATTTTTAAAATTATATATTTTACTAATTAAGCATTTAAAGGCTTTCCGTCCCAAGCAGCTTTTGCAGCTTCTTTTACCGCTTCAGAATACGTTGGGTGACCATGACAAATTCTTGCCAAGTCTTCTGCAGATGCTCTATATTCCATTGCAACTGCAGCTTCCATAATTAAATCGGCAACACGTGCACCAACCATGTGAACTCCTAAAATTTCATCTGTATTTTTATCTGCAATCACTTTTACAAAACCATCTGTATCTCCACTTGCACGAGATCTACCTAAAGCTCTCATAGAAAATTTACCAACTTTGTAATCTACTTTTGCATCTTTTAATTCTTGTTCTGTTTTACCAACAGCAGCAACTTCTGGCCATGTGTATACAATACCAGGAATTAAATTATAATCGATATGTGGTTTTTCGCCAGCTAAATACTCAGCTACAACAACACCTTCTTCTTCTGCTTTGTGTGCTAACATTGCACCTTTAACAACATCACCAATTGCGTAAATATTAGAAACGTTGGTTTGTAAATGATCGTTTGTAGTAACTTGACCACGTTCGTTAACCTCTACACCAATTTTTTCTAAACCTAAACCTTCTGTATATGCTTTTCTACCAACAGCAACCAAACAATAATCTCCAGTAAAAGTAACTTCTTCACCTTTTTTGTTATTTGCTTTTACGATAACTTCATCACCGTTTCTTTCTACAGAAGTAACACCATGACTTACAGCAAACTTAATACCTTGTTTCTTTAAAACTTTTGTAAGTTCTTTAGAAACATCAGCGTCCATAGTTGGTGTAATTTTTGGTGCGTATTCTACAACAGTTACATCTGCTCCTAAACGTTTGTAAACTGTACCTAACTCTAAACCAATAACACCACCACCAATTACAATTAAATGTTTTGGTACTTCAGTTAATTTTAAAGCTTCGGTAGAAGTAATTACACGTTCTTTATCTAAGGAGATAAATGGTAAAGTAGACGGTTTAGAACCTGTTGCAATAATAATATTAGTTCCTTCAATTATTTCTGATGAACCATCGTTTTTAGTAATCTTTACATGTGTTGCATCTTCAAAAGAACCTAAACCTTCAAAAACATCAACATTGTTTTTGTCCATTAAATAGGTGATTCCTCCTGTAGTTGTTTCTACAACTTTGGCTTTTCTTTCTACCATTTTTCCAAAATCGAACGTAGGGTTTTCAACAGAAATTCCGTGTTCTTCGAAATGGTTAACAGCATCATAATAATGATGCGAAGAATCTAACAATGCTTTAGATGGAATGCAACCAACGTTTAAACAGGTTCCTCCTAAAGTTGAATATTTTTCTATAATTGCTACTTTTTTACCTAATTGAGAAGCTCTAACTGCAGAAATGTATCCTCCAGGACCAGATCCAATTACAATAATATCGTATTTCATGATTGCGTTTGTTTTGCGTATAATGTAACCTTTCGGTTTTTTTTTATATTGATGAACAAAAATACATATATTTTCATAGAATAAAGTAAGAAATAAGTAGTTTTACCAATCTGAATTTCTTATTTTTTAGCTAAATAAGTTTTAAAAAGAACCAGATTTTAAATGAAAAATGATTTGAAAGAATTAACAATACAAAATGTCTTAATTATTGGTTATGTTTGGGTTGAGCCAAATTCTTCTGCTGCCGGAAGTAGAATGATGCAATTAATTGAGCAGTTTTTAAAATATAATTATAGAATAACTTTTGCTTCTCCTGCGCAAAAAAGTGAAAAAGCTACAAGTTTAAATTCTTTAGGAATTGATGAAGTTTCTATTGAGCTAAACAATGCTTCTTTTGATGATTTTATAACAGAGTTGCAACCAGAAATTGTAATGTTCGATCGTTTTATGATGGAAGAACAATTTGGTTGGCGCGTTGCGGAAAATTGTCCGAATGCAATTCGGATTTTAGATACGGAAGATTTACATTTTTTACGTAAAACACGTCATCAACAATTAAAAAAAGGAGAAGAATTTACAACAGAAGCATTATTAAAATCGGATGATGCAAAAAGAGAAATTGCGGCTATTTTGCGTTGCGACATGAGTTTGATTATTTCTACGTATGAAATGGATTTATTAAAATCTGTTTTTAAAGTTGATGAAAAAATCTTGTATTACCTACCTTTCTTATTAGATAAGATTGATGAGCATCAACAAGAAAAATGGAAGTCTTTTGATGAAAGAGCAAACTTTGTGTTTATAGGTAATTTCTTTCACAAACCAAATGTAGACGCTGTTTTAACTTTAAAAACTGAAATTTGGAGTGAAATTAGAGAGCTGCTTCCAAAAGCAGAAGTTCATATTTATGGAGCGTATGCGAATCAACAAATAAATCAATTACATAATAAAAAGGAAGGTTTTATTATTAAAGGTTTTGCAGAGGACGCTAAAGAAGTGGTGAGAAATGCAAGAATTGTTTTAGCTCCGTTACGTTTTGGAGCAGGAATAAAAGGAAAATTGACAGAAGCCATGATTTGTGGAACGCCAAGTATAACTACAGATATTGGTGCAGAAGGAATGTGTGATAGATTTCCTTGGAATGGTTTTGTCGAAAATGATTTTTCTGATTTTGCATTGATTTCCGCAGAATTGTATCGAAATAAAAGTATGTGGAAAAGTCATCAATTAACAGGAGCTGAAATTATCAATGAAATATATGATAAAGAGAAGTTAGGTGTGCTTTTTATCAACCAAATAAAAGAAATTCAAGAAAATTTAGAACAACACAGAACTCAGAATTTTTTAGGAAATTTATTGCAACATCAAACGTTACAGTCAACAAAATACATGAGTAAATGGATTGAAGCTAAAAACAGTATTCAGTAATTTATTTTAAAGAGATCAGTACTTGTTTTCAAATATTATAATTGCATAAAAAATGCAATATGTCTGGTTGAGCGCAGTCGAAACCTAATTTTAAGAATCTAATAGTTCTCAACTGCGCTCGAACTGACAATAGTAATTTAATTTCTATAAATTAATTTCCTTAACAATACTCTCGTTTCCAAATTTATCAACAGCAGTTATGGCAATCGCTTTTAAAATGCTTTTTGAATTTTTATTATCAACCTTAACTAAAGGTATGTTTTGTGAGTTTGTAAAAATACCATGAATGCTATAATCCCATTTAGAATTGTATTTGTAATAAATTACCCAATTTGCAATTTCATCAATGTTTTTATGCGCCCAAATTACCGATAAATTGTCTTTATCTTTAGAGTAATTTACAGTTGGAGCTTCTGGTGCTGTTGTGCTTAACCAAGGGTAACTAGGTGTTAATGCTTGCTTTTTATAAGGACCATTAAAAATTGCTTCCGTAAGTTCTGGTGAATCAATTAAAGGCGCAATGCTCCAATGCACGGTTCCTGGAGATTTTGAGGTCATTCCACGTGTAATCATAATTTGATTGATGACTTCATCAATTGCTTCTTCCCCTTTTTTACTAGCAAGACTCATTCCTGGCCAAAGATGTCTTTGTTTGGTGTTTTCACCTATCCACCAATTTAATAAAACAGGAAAACTTACATCCATTCTATTAATAGGCCAATACAATTGCGGTGTAAAATAATCTATCCAACCTTCGTTTAACCAAAGTTTTGCATCTGCATACAACTCGCTATATTGGTCAAAACCAGCAGTTACTGAAGCAGGATAATTAGGTCTCCAAAATCCAAAAGGACTAATGCCAAATTTAACGTTAGGTTTTGTTTCTTTTATATTTGTGTAAATACTTTTAACGAATTGGTTTACATTATCTCGTCTCCAATCATCTCTTTTTAATTTTCCGCCAGTATTTAAGTATACTTTCCAGCTTTTATCATCAGGAAAATCTTTGTTGTTGTTGTAAGAAGGGTATGGGTAAAAATAATCATCAAAATGAATTCCGTCTACATTATACCTTTCAACAATATCCATAACAACTTTGTAGCTATGGTTTTGCGTTTTTTTATTTCCTGGATCTAGCCAATAAAAACCAGTTTCTAGTTTTACAGCCAATTCTGGTTGTTTGCTAACAATAGAAGCTGCTGTTATTTCGCCTCCGGTGGTGTGGTGTGCTCTATAAGGATTTAGCCAAGCATGTAATTCTAGTCCTCTTTTATGTGCTTCTTTAATCCAAAATTCTAAAGGATCATAATATGGAGAAGGCGCTTTACCTTGAGTTCCTGTTAAAAAATAAGACCAAGGTTCTAAGTCGCTTTTGTACATAGCGTCTGCTTGCGGTCTCACTTGTAACACAACGGCGTTAAAATTATTTTTATGAAGCAGGTCTAATAATTTAATAGCTTCTTCTTTTTGTTGTTTGCTAGAAAGACCACGTTTACTTGGCCAATTTATATTTGCAACACTCGCAATCCAAGCAGCTCTAAATTCTCTTTCAGGAGCAGGAATTACCCTTTTTTTTATCTCAATAATTTTTTCAACTTCAACACTTTTTTCAATTTCAATGTTTTTTTGTATTTTATTGTCTGTTTTGACTTCTTTGTTATAAATTTTTTTACTACAATTTATAAATAGTAAAGTGAATAAAACAATAAAATATATTGATTTGGTGTTTTTATAAAAAAGCATTTTCATTGATGTTGTTATGTTTATTCTAATAATCGCTTTTTTTTCTAGTTGAAAATTACATTAAAACTACGCCATCTTTAATGTAGTATTTCTTTTGTCTTCAATAAGAATGAATCTAAAAAAATATTCAGTCGCAGTTTTCAGTATATAAATAACTGAATACTGCGACTGAAAACTGAAAATTAAATTAACCCTGCTCTTCTTAAAAGTGCATCTGGTTTTGGTTCTTTTCCTCTAAAACGTTTGTATAATTCCATAGGTTTTTCTGTTCCACCTTTAGAAAGTACGTTGTCTTTAAATTTTGTAGCTACTTCTTTATTAAAAATCCCTTCTTCTAAGAAATATTCAAAAGCATCTGCATCTAAAACTTCTGCCCATTTGTAAGAGTAATATCCGGCTGAATATCCTCCTTGAAAGATATGAGAAAAAGCAGTACTCATACAGTTTTCTGCAACATCAGGATACAATTTTGTGTTTTCAAAAGCTGCATTTTCAAACTCTTTGATAGATTTTATTTCTGATGGATCTTGTCCGTGCCATTGCATGTCTAAAAGACCAAAACTAAGCTGACGTAAAGTTTGCATTCCCTCATGGAAACTTGCAGATTCTTTAATTTTCTCTACATATTTCATCGGAATAACTTCTCCGGTTTCGTAATGCTTTGCAAACAATTCTAATGCTTCTTTTTCGAAACACCAGTTTTCTAAAACCTGACTTGGTAATTCTACAAAATCCCAAGAAACAGACGTTCCAGATAAGCTGTTGTATGTGGTGTTTGCTAACATTCCGTGTAACGCATGTCCGAATTCATGAAACAAGGTAGTCACCTCGTTAAACGTTAATAAAGACGGTTTGGTTGCGGTTGGTTTGGTAAAGTTGCAAACAATAGAAACCTGTGGTCTTTCGTTAATTCCGTTTTTAATTTGTTGCGATTTGTAACTTGTCATCCACGCACCATTTCTTTTTCCTTTTCTAGGATGAAAATCAGCATAAAAATGCGATACAAAATTTCCGTTTGCATCAGTTACGTTATATGTTTTAACATCATCATGGTATTTGTCGATGTTGTTTATTTCTTCAAACTTTAAATCATACAATCTGCTGGCAATTTCAAAAACACCATCAATTACATTTTCTAATTTAAAATAAGGTTTTAAAGCTTCTTGGTCTAAATCGAATAATTCTTTCTTCAGTTTTTCTGAATAATAAGAACCATCCCATTTCTGAAGCTGATCTATTCCGTCTAATTTTTTTGCAAAATTTTCTAAATTTTCAAACTCTTTTAATGCAGCAGGTTTTGCTTTTTCTAAAAGGTTGTTAGAAAATTCGATTACTTTTTCTGGCGTTTCTGCCATTCTTTCTTCTAAAACAAAATGAGCATGTGTTTTATAACCTAGTAAATTAGCTCTTTTCTGACGAAGATTTACAATGTCTAAAACAACTTGTTCGTTATTAAATTCATTGTCCTGAAATGCTTTTTTACCAGCAGCAATGGCCATTTCTTTACGCAATTCTCTGTTGTCTGCATACGTTAAAAAAGGAATGTAACTTGGGTAATCTAAAGTAAAAATATATCCTTCTTTATCTCTAGATTTTGCTACTTCTTTAGCAGCTTCTTTTTCGCTTTCTGGTAAGCCTGCAAGATCTTTTTCATCCGTTAAATGCATCTCGAAAGCCTGCGTTTCAGCTAGTACATTTTCGCCAAACTTTAAAGATAATTTAGAAAGTTTTGCATCAATTTCACGAAGCTTCGTTTTATCTGCTTCCTTTAAATTAGCACCGTTTCTAGCAAAACTTTTATATTGCTTCTCTAAAAGCATGGTTTGTTCTGGTGTTAAATCTAAATTTTCTTTAGCATCAAAAACGGATTTTACCCTTTTAAATAAATCTTGGTTTAAGGTAATGTCGTTTCCAAATTCACTTAACCAAGGAGAAACTTCTTGTGCTATTTTCTGAATCTCATCATTTGTTTCTGCAGAATTCAAATTGAAAAAAATACTGGTAATTTTATTCAGTTTTTCACCAGAAAAATCTAAAGCAACGGTTGTGTTTTCAAAAGTTGATTGTTCTGTATTATTTATAATTGCATCAATTTCTGCTTTGGCAATTTCAATTCCTTTTTTAATAGCAGGTTTGTAATCCTCATTAGAAATTTTTGAAAAAGGAGGCGTATTAAAATCTTGTAAAAGTGGATTCATGATTTCTTTGTATATAGATGTAAATATAAATATTCTATCAATTTTATACTTGAAATCAGTATAAAAACTTTCATTTAACGAAGAAATAATTAACTTTATCTAATTTTTATAAATCAAGGTATGCTTTAGAGTTACCTTTAGATGAATACTTAATATATCTCCCAAATCATGAAAAGCGTATTTATTAATTTAATAATAATTTTAATTACTTGTTTTAGTTATGGACAGACAGCTAATGATGGTCTATATTTTGATGGTGTAGATGATACTATAATCGTTCCAAACACTACAAATATTAACAGTACAGTAACTAATAACAGAACGTATGAAACTTCTTTTAAAGTTGAAGATGCAACTTCTTCTATAAAACAGGTTATCATGAAAGAAGGGGGGTACAAGAGCTGTTATTATATATATAGAAAGTGGATATTTATATGTAGGAGCTTATAATAGAACAGATTATTCACCAATATGGGATGGTACTTTTTATAGAGAAGCTATTTCATCAAATACTTGGTACCATGTAGCATTAGTTTTTGATAACGCTATAGCTGCTGATGCAAGTACGAACCCAATGACAGTTACTTCAAATAATGCTCTAAAATGGTATTTAGATGGAGCTTTAATGGGGCAAATTTCTGGTTATCAATTAGGAGGGCATAATTCAATAAGATTAGGGTATAAAAATGAAACTTTGCGTTTTCCTTCTTGTGGAACATGGACAGCAACTGGTATGTCTGAGTATTGTTTTAATACAATTGCAAATGATACTGGTAGTGATGAATATTATTTTAAAGGATACATTTGGGGGTTTAGAGTTTGGAATGATGTAAGAACAATTACAGAACTTGTAGATTATAGAACAGACATTATAACAACTGTTGGTACTAATGATCTGGTTGCTGCTTTAGATGGAGATACATTTACCTATTTAAATAGTTCTGATGTTGCTGTAGAAGCAGCTGTATCTACTGTTACTACTATTATTTGGAAATCATCAGGAACAACTACAGATTGGAATACGGGGTCTAATTGGGTTGGTGGTATTGTGCCAAATTCATTAAAAAAAGAAAAAGCAAAAATACAAGTCTCTAGTAATTATCCAGAAATAGCAACCCATATTGTTGTAGGGGATTTAATAGTTGATACTGGAGCTAGTATAACCGTTAATACAGGCGGAACGATGGAGGTTTCTTATGATTTAACAAATAATGGTACTATTACTGTTTTAGATGATGCTAGTTTAATTTTAAGAGAAAAAGATGCAGCTGTAAGTGCAGGTACGTTTAATATTCAAAAAGTTAGGCCAACTTATGGCAGTAATAAGTTTTATTCATATTGGAGTTCTCCGGTTGTAGCCTCAGACTCTAATATTGCAACTGTTTTTTCAGACGCTTCAATAATTTATAAATTCGATGCGGCTGCTGCAAATTCAGATTGGGTTTCTACAGGGAGTTCAGATTTTAATCCAGGAATTGGATATGCTGTTTGTAATGAGAGTACGGGAGGACAATTAAGAACTTTTACAGGAAATATTAATAAAGGTGATATAGCCGTAGATATATACAATACTACAAATTTAACAGGGCCAGATTTTGATGGAATTCCATGGTCTACAAGTGGAGATAATTTAATTGGTAATCCATATGCTGCAGCGATAAATCGGGACTTAGTTATTACAGACCCAGATAATACAGAAATAGATGGTACTATGTACCTTTGGGACCAAAACTCGGTTCATATAGGTGAAAACAGACAAGCAGATTATTTAGAGTATAACATGACAGGCGGGGTAAGTAATACAACCACTAGTAATATTGGTTCTGGTCAAGGTTTTTTTATAAAAACAACAAGTGCAAACCCTAATTTAAAAATCACTTTTAAGACAACACATCAAATTGCAGGGGCAAATACAAAATTTCTTAGAAGTATTACTAATAACGATAGTAGTGTAAAGAAGAAAGGTCGTTCTTGGTTTACTTTTAATCATAAGGATGTTACAAAAACAATATTGATAGGTTTCTTAGATGGAGCAACAGAAAATTTTGATCGCTTGTATGATGCTCCTTTTGATGTGGAGAAGAAATTTATGGGGTTTTATTCGTTTGTAGAAGATGCATACAAGGCAACTATACAAGGTTTACCTGTTTTAAAAGAGGATATTAAAACAGTTAAGCTAGGGTTTGTAGTAGATGAAATAGGAGGTTATGCTATCAGTATTCAAGAAGAGCAAATAGAAGAAGGTTATAATATTTATTTATTAGATACAGAAAAGGGAATGACTGTAGATTTAAAGCAAGCAGAATATAATTTTACTATTGATGCTGTTGGTGAAAATAATACCAGATTTAAAGTAGTGTATGCTAAAAGTAAATTTAAAACATTAGGTAAAGAGTTTAATGAGATTGAGGCTAAAGAACTTTCTGTGTATCTCGATGCTGGAAAAGAATTAATAGTAACATACAATAATAGTAAAGATGATATAGATGAGGTTTCTTTGTTTAATGTTAAAGGAAGAAAGGTAGCTTCTTACAAAGGAATCCAAAAAAAGAATACGTCTAATTTATCACCTGGGGTTTATGTTGTAAAAGTAAAATTACAAGATACTAGCACCTTAAATAAAAAAATATTAATTGCAAATTAGTCTATTTTAGAAGCATAAAAAAACTCAGAATTTATATAAATTTTGAGTTTTTTTATTTTAAAAAAGAATTATTTTCTAACTCTAGCAGAAGCTTGTTCAACTTTCAGTTTCAATTCTTCTTTGTAAGCAATAATTTTATTTAAAACAAGCTCATCTGAAGCACCAATAATTTGTGCCGCTAAAATACCTGCATTTTTTGCGCCGTCTAAAGCAACGGTTGCAACTGGCACGCCACCTGGCATTTGTAAAATTGATAAAACAGAATCCCAACCATCAATAGAATTTCTACTTTTAACAGGAACTCCAATTATTGGCAACGGACTCATAGAAGCTACCATTCCTGGTAAATGCGCAGCACCACCGGCACCTGCAATAATTACTTTAATACCTCTTTTATGTGCGTTTTTAGAGTAATCAACCAATTTTTCTGGAGTTCTGTGAGCAGACACAATATCTACTTCAATTTTAATATCAAAACTCTCTAGAATGTCAATTGCTTCTTGCATTATTGGAAGATCAGAATCGCTTCCCATTATTATTCCTACCATATTTTTTATTTTGTGTTCCTGCTAAAACAGGAATCTATTCAAATTTTGAAAAACCGAGTAATATTCGGTAGTTCGTTTTTATTTTTTTGAGTTAATTTAAAAATTTAAAGTGGTCATTCTGTATTTCTGAACAGCCATATTTTAGAACTAACTAATTTTATTCAATTTCAGGAAGTAATTCCCATATTTTAATTTTAAACTCTTCGTCTATTGCTCTTAAATAAGAAACTTGTTTTAAATCATCATTAATTAATATTTCAAAAAAAGTAGCTGAATCTACACCAAAAATCTCCATCTCTACTTTTTTTCTTTTGATATATTTTTTTCTTTCATCTGCTAAAAGAATATCATCTAATTTAAGTAAATCAATCAAATTTTTAGCTTCAATATCTTTTGAATCTGCTAAAACATAGTCCCCGTTTAAATATAAAATTCGATTCTCGAAAGTTTCATCAGTTGGATGTAAAATTGGCTGATATTTTTCCCATTTAGAAGCTTTTTCTATATTCCATTGGTGTTTCGCTAAAAACCAATTTTGATAAGAATCTTCATCAGTTCCTTTTAAAATAGGGTTAAAATGTTCGATGTCTTTAGCATCTGTTCTTCCAATAAATTCTTCGGTATAAGCACAAAACCCTTTTTGCTCTTTATATAAAATAGTTGATATCTTTTTGTTGTTCGAAGAATTTCCTATAATGTAATTTAAGTTTTCTTTTACAATTTCAGATGCTCTTTTTTTTATAATTCTTTTCATATTTAAAAATTATATGCATCTCCTAATTTCACAGTTTCAAACAGTAATTCTTTTTTCTTTTTTGGGTCTTTTTCATTGGCTACTGATTGTTTTAAGCTAAGGTATTTCTTGTAAGCCTCTTCTCCATGTTTATTGTAATAATTAATTCCAAAATCATTTTTTAGCATATCGTTTGGGTCATCACCAATAGGCGAACTTCCTCGTCGAACAGCTACCTTGCCTTCTTTATCAAAATATAAAATAAAACGTTCTTCGGGTTCAAAAGAAGCCGCAATAAAAGGAGAATGCGTTGCTACAATAAATTGAGCATCTGGAGCAAGATTTTGATAATGCTCTATTAAATCCATTTGCATATCTGGGTATAATGAGCGCTCAGGTTCATCCATTAAAATGATAGCATCTTTTGTATCTAATTTGAATAATGGTAAAAATGTAAGCAATAAACTTTTTGTTCCTGTGCTGGTATTTTGGATTGGAATAATTTCTTCGTTTCTTTTATTAGCAATAGGAATTGAGTATTCTGTATTTACAATATCTACTTCTAAATTTAATTTTTCAATGATTGGATTGAATTTTAATGCAAATTCTTTTAGTTTATTTGGATTCTCTTTTTGCCACTTATTAAATTCTAAATTTAATTTTTTTGTATTTCCTAATAATCCTTTGTGGATTAGTTCAGACATTTTTTGATTGAACTTCTTACGATATTCAAGAATTTCAGATAATAATTTCAACCAAGTTTTATATTCAACTTTATTATCGAAAGTAGAAGTAAATTCAGGATCTACTAGATTTACTATATTTTCCTTTTCAATTTCTTTAAAATCAGAATCATTATGTTCAAATATTTCTACTGGATTTTTATTGAAAATTGAAATGTTTTCATCTGAAATAATATTCGTTTTAAAAAATAAAAGGTTTGATTTGGAAACGTTAGGAATTAATTTGTTTACTACTCCTCCATGATTTTGATAACTATATACTTTCTCATTATAAGTAGTTATTCCATTTTTTGTTTTGTAAATATTTGGTTGAAAGTTTATAATTAATTCACCATTTAATTTTTTTTCAAAATCTTTAGTGAAAATAAGTGAGTTACCAACTATTTCTTGATTTAAGGCTTGTTTTACTTGTAAAAACAACAACTCTAATAGATTAGTTTTCCCTGTAGCACTTTGTCCAATAAAACAAATTTTATCTAAAGGTTGTCCTTTTCTTTTTCCTGTTTGATAGGTGAAATCAAAATCAAGATTTTCTAGATGCTTGTATTGTTCTATGTTTAATTTTGAAATTTTCATTGTAGAAATTTTTACTAAATTAAGGAATACTTATCAATCTTTTATCACTTTTTGAACTGTTGCATTTTTTGCACTAGTTCAAAATATTTTTAACTTATTTAGAAACCACCCTAAGCGTTTCTTTTACTTCTTGTGCTACTTTTCTTGCAACTTCAATATCTTTATTTACAATCGTAACATGGCCCATTTTTCTAAACGGATGTGTTTCTTTTTTTCCATAAATATGTGGCGTAACACCATCAATTTTTAGAATTTCTTCTATGTTTTCATAAATTACATCACCAGAAAAACCTTCTTCACCTACTAAATTCACCATAATTCCGGCAACTTTACTATCGGTATTTCCTAACGGAAGATTTAAGATTGAGCGAATATGTTGCTCAAATTGATTGGTATAACTTGCTTCTATAGAATAATGCCCAGAATTATGAGGTCTTGGTGCTACTTCATTTACTAAGATCTTATCATCTACTGTCTGAAACATTTCTACAGCCAATAAACCAACAAAATCTAAATCGCTGACTACTTTTAAAGCTATTTATCTCGCTTTTTCTGCTACCTGAGCATCTATTCTTGCAGGGCAAATAACATACTCTACTTGGTTTGCTTCTGGATGAAATTCCATTTCTACAACCGGGTAGGTTTTTACTGCACCATCTGCATTTCTTGCCACAATTACTGCCAATTCATTTTTAAACGGAATCAGTTTTTCAGTAATACACTCAACATTTGGCAAAGAGTCTAAATCTTCTATATTTCTAACAATTTTAACACCAGTACCATCATAACCAAAACGAGCAGCTTTCCAAACAAAAGGAAAATCTATCGTGTTATTTTCATAAGAATGTTTAATTTCAGTTGAATGTGCAAAATGAGAAAAATCTGCAGTAGGAATTTCATGATCTACATAAAAGTTTTTCTGTCTTGCTTTACTCTGTATAATGCGTAAATCTTTCGGTTTCGGAAAAATGGTTAAACCTTCATCTTCTAGTTTATCTAAGGCATCTAAGTTTACATTTTCAATTTCAATAGTTAAAACATCTACGGTTTTACCAAAGTTGTAAACGGCATCAAAATCTAATAAATCTCCAACCACAAACGTGTTACAGATTTCTGCACAAGGTGCATTTTTATTCGTTTCTAAAATAGAAGTATGAATGTCTAATTTTTGCGTTTCTGCTAAAAGCATTCTACCTAATTGACCTCCACCAAGAACGCCTAATTTAAAATCTGAAGAATAATAGTTTTTCACGTTGATAATTGTTGTGTTTAGGCAAAAATAAGCAACTTATCTAAAGTACCCTATTAATAATTACTGATTCGAATAGCGGTTCCGACTTTTGTAACTTTGTATTCTATTGCAGGGCAAATAAAACCTTCCGTTTGTGGAGCACCTCCAATACTTCTTCCAACACCATATTCGCTGCCATCACATTCGCATTTTAAAATAAAAGTTCCACTAAAAGTCATAGGTGTATCGCAGTCTCCAACGGGACACAATTTGTCATATGCTACAAATTCAGTTCCATTTACATTCATTAAAAGTATTCCTTTAGAGCCTCCACTCAACTCTACATAGCCTCCTGGTACATTTACGTCTAATGCTTCTGGATTAGTTAAATATGTAACACGATTTAGTGGTAAAGCTTGTATACATCCGTCTAAATTGTCATTAGTAGAGCAATTTAAAAAGGCTAAAAAGCAGCAGAATAATACTATTTTTTTAATCATACAAAAGTTTCATTTTATTTAAAACGTTAGCAAGTTACAAATATTTTGTATATTTGTTATTCAATCTCATTCCTGTTAGGGCAATGGGATTTTTTAATATAAACCCATGTTGGGTTTTTTTAGTGTAAAAGCAACTTGTTTTTAATAAAATTAAGAAGTTATTAAATTGAGGTTAGAAATTAAAATAAAAAAAAATGAGCGAGATATCTTATTATTCAGCAGAAGGATTAAAGAAATTGAAAGATGAATTGGTGCAACTAGAACAAGTTGAGCGCCCACGAGTAACTACAGAAATTGCAGATGCACGAGATAAAGGAGATTTAAGTGAAAATGCAGAATATCATGCAGCAAAAGAAGAACAATCTCATTTAGAATTTAAAATAGCCAAATTAAAGAACGTTATTTCTAGTGCAAGAATTATAGATGAATCTCAATTAGATACCTCAAAAGTATTGATTCACTCTATCGTTAAAATAAAAAATACAGCTAACAAAATGGAGTTTTCTTACACGTTGGTTGCAGACTCAGAAACCGATGTTAGAAACGGTAAACTGTCTGTAAACTCACCAATAGGTAAAGGTTTGTTAGGTAAAGAAGTTGGTGATGTTGCAGAAATTAAAGTACCAAACGGAATTATGAAATTCGAAATTGTAAATATTTCTAGATAGTTTTTTTAGAAGCTATTTCCTGCTTTCACTACTCGCTTTTTTTACTTAAAAAAAGTAAAAAAGAGTTCAAACAAATAGGCCTGTCTTGAGCGAAGTCGAAAGATTCAATTAGGGCTAGACTTGTTTGCAGGCTTTTAAGATTTCTTAAAACAAATAGACTTTTTATACAAGTTTAAAATTATAAATTCGGGTTTTGGCAATGCTAAAACCCGAATTCTTTTTTTACCTTTACTACTGTTTGTCAGATTGAGCGCAGTCGAGGTCTAATTTATAAATCAATTCCATAAAAAAATGAGCATTTTTACAAAAATCATAGAAGGAGAAATTCCTTGTTACAAAGTAGCAGAAGACGATAATTATATTGCTTTTTTAGATATCAACCCAAATGCAAAAGGGCATACGTTGGTAGTTCCTAAAAAAGAAGAAAACAAGTTGTTTGATTTATCTAAAGAAGATTATTTAAGCTTGATGGATTTTTCTTACCGAGTTGCAGAAGCTTTAGAAAAAGCAGTTTCTTGTAAAAGAGTTTGTATGAGTGTTATTGGTTTAGAAGTACCACATGTACACGTACATTTAGTGCCAACAAATGCAATGGCAGACATGCAATTTAATCAAAAAGTAAAATTAACAAATGAAGAGTTTGTTGCTTTGGCGGCAAGTATTTTATCTAAATTTGAATAAAAACTAATAACTCTAACTAAAAATGAAATACGCTGAATTTAATATAGAATCTAATAAAATTGAGTTTTTAAATTCTTTCTTTGGAGTTGAAAGTGTTTTGTTAAATGGAAAAATAATATCTAAGAAGTTCTCTTTTTCTGGAATTAAGCATAAAGTAAAACTAAAATATAGCGATTTAACATTAGAATCAAATTATAAACAATTCGATAAAAAAGAAATTATACTTGAATTGAAAAATAATGAAGAATTGTTAGATAAGCGAATTGTAAAAACAGACAAAAAACAACGTTTTTATTGGATGTTAATAGGAATGATTTTAGGTTTTGGTATTTATAAAATATTAGATTTCTTGCTTTAAAACTATACTGTATAAATTACAAATAATTAGTTGGCAAACAAGTTTAGCCCTGATTGAACGGTCTGTTTGAGCTCTTTATTGCCATTTTTTTTGGCAATAAAAGCGAGTAGAGAAAGCGGGAAATAGCTTCTAATTAAAAAGCCTACTATTATATATAGTAGGCTTTTTAATGTTTAGAAATTAGTTTTTATTTCCTAAAAATAAATTATTCTACTGCTATTTTTTTAGTAACTCTTCCATTTTCTGTATCAATATTTACAATATAAATAGATTCAGAAATAGTATTAATTTTCAATCTATTTTGGATTGTATTGGTTTCAATTGTATTCCATTCAGCCACTTTTTGACCTAATAAATTAAATAAAGTTACCTTTTTTAATTCTAAATTACTGTTGTTATCAATTACCAATTCTTTAGCGTTATTATCTAAGTAAATAGAAACGTTGTTCTCTAAAATTGCATCTTCTATACCTAATACTTTGCTTTTAATAATTTCAGAAAAAGCAAGTACAAAACGGTCTGTGTAGGTTCCTTTTGCAAGTGTTAAAACAATACTTTCATTATTAAGTAAATAAGATGTTCTTGTTAATTTATCTGTTATGTAGATGTTTCTGTCAATTTCATTCCATTCATCTAAGCTAATTGTTACTTGTCCGTCTTTAGAAATAATCAACTCTAAAGGAATTTCTAGTTCTTCAGAAATACTTTGTACACCAGTAATTACATATTTTTCATTGGTATTAGGAAACTTCCAATAGATATCCGTAGTTCCTACATCATAAATTTCAGTATCGTATCCTTTATCAAAGTTAAAAGAGTTATTGTCTTTAAATGAAATAGCTAATTGTCTATGTAAATTGACGTTATTATCATCGGTATAACTCATTCCTAATTTAATAATTGGCAATGTATTTGTAAAGCTTTTTTTAGCGATTGATTTTTTGTTTCCACTTTTAAAGAAATGAGAATTTGTTCCTTCTTGTACATATTCTCTTTGGCTGTTGTTAAAAACAATAGGTCCAGAGAGTAGATCGTCTCCTTCTATAAAAAATCCTTGTCCGATTGCTATAAAAGATTTTGGCTCTGTATAAGATCCATTACCCAAAGTAGGTGTGCCATTATTACTGTTATTATTGTCAACTACACTGTTTGCAGCAACGCCTCCAGATAAGTTTCTAACAGCATATCCACCAACATATCCGCCATAATTATGGCCTTCAGAACCATTTGTAGAACTTTCTTCTCCTACATGCTCCCAAAAATATAAACTACCGTTAGTAACTTCTAAATTATCTTCGATAAACTTTTTAGCACTTATTGCAGATGCATAAGGATTACCAACTAAATAAGAATCTCCAGCACTAATATAAGTTGTTAATTCACCGTCTTTAGGCGTACCTACAAAAGTATAGTTTTGCGCAGCACCAGATCCTTTAAAAGTAAATCCATCTGTTTGTGAAATGTTTCCACCTTTGTATTTGTGAGTCCAACCAGATCTTCCGTTAGATCCTGTTGTATATGTGTATACCCAATAACCTGCTATAGAAATAGGAGATGTAGTATTGCCATCATACCCACTCACAAAATTAATGTCTGTAATTGCAGAAGTTGCAGAGGTTGGTATTGTACCGTCTTTTAAAACATCTTCTATAGTAAATGTTGTAGCATTAAGCGTACGTACAGGAGAGCTTAAATAGTTATATCTATATTTACTTGATATTGTAGAGTTTTGGTCTACTAATAATTTACCATTACCAGTAACTTTAGAGGTTGTCTTATGCGTTTGAATTAACTGTGCCTTATTAGTGTTGTCTGTACTAATTAAACGTATTTCATCATTTGTATCTTTAATAATTATTTCATTAGTAACAACTAATAGGTTGTCTGTAACTGTAAAAATACTACTCTCTTTAACTTCTAATTTTCTAGCACTTAACTTACCGATATGATTATAATCTTCAGAAACTTTTACATTTCTAGACCTATCTGGGTATCCGTTTGTCCAAACACTATTGCCTAATACGGTAGTTCTGTCTGTGAATTGGAATCTATGTAAACCAGGTTTTATATTAGCTTCATCATTTGCTGTAGCTATTTCAGATAATAAAGGATCGTGTGCATGACGTTCTGTAGCGTTATCATTCGCTTCGTCTGAATAAGTAATAATAGCATCGTTAATAAAAGCGACCCATTCTGTTGTATCTGCAGTTTTATTTGGTTTAGAAACTTCATCAATACGAACATAACTTGTATTGTCTTCTATAGTTGCTATAACATCAATTCTTGTTGCCCAAGCATTATCATCAGAAGTTCTTGTTACAGCTATAATATCATTTGCAGTATCAAAATTGGTAACATTTGTATTTACAATTTCTAATACTGTGGAAAGCTTATTAGAAACAGTTCCTGCAGATATTAGTATAGATTCTCCTGGGTTAATAATACTCGTATTAGAGGTAAAAGCAGTAGGAGTATTACCTGTTTGATCTCCAGAAGTGTTTTTAAAGAGTGCAATAATTGCTGTATTTGGTGCAACGATATTTTGGGTGTCTTTATTGGTAATTTCTATCCAACGTTCCGTGGCTGTTTGGTACACTTGTGTAATCATAGCAACCCCACAGACATTTGTGTTTTTATCTAACGCATACGTATTGTAGGTTGATGTATAGTTTATAGAGGTTGTAGTATTATCATTAGTTTCTAAGCTAGCCGCTAATCCATTATCTCCAACAGGATTATTTGTAATGTTTATTATTGCGTCTGTAATATTGGCAATTGTATTATTGGTGTTATTTGTACCATTTCCATTAGTTACAATTGCACTTTCTAATACTGTAGGCACACGAGCTTCTATAGTATCTGGACAACCATCGCCATCAGAATCTAAATCTAATTGATTTGGTATGCCGTCGTTATCGGTGTCATTATTTCCTTCAGTTGTATCTAAAATACCATCGTTATCATCATCAATATCATTAATATCTGCGATACCGTCTCCATCATAATCTCTTAAAATGTTAAAAGAAACAGAAGGAGAATCACTTGTAATATTGGCATCTGTTTGGTCTTGCGTGTTTGTAGCTGTATTTGTTTTAGCAACAGTAGCGTTAATACCCGTCATTGGATCTACTTTTGCAACAATTGTAATGGTTTCTACTTGGCCACTTGTAAGATTTCCTAATGTCCAATTAGGAGTTGTCCAAGAACCAGTACTTGGGCTTGCATTAACAACTGTTAATCCATTAGGCATTACATCAGAAATATTAATATTTGTAACAGGATTAACACCTTTACTTTCTACTATAATTTTAAAAGTAATATTTTCTCCTTCCATAACTTCAGTCTTGTCAGCAGTTTTGTTAACAATGATATCTGGGTTACAATAATAAGCAGAAATTGGTTGAGAATCATAGGTGCAACCTCCTTTAGAAACACGTACATAATAATCTCCAGATGTTGTTGGGGCGTAAGTAGCATTGGTTTCACCAGGCATTAAAACCCCATTATCATACCATTGGTAAGATTCAAAATTTTTAGTTACTACTTCAATGGTTCCATCTGGCAAACATCCTCCACCGGTTATAGCTAATTCGGTAACAGGTACGGTATCAAAACCAGAAAAATAACCAGCAATACCTCTTGCTCCATTAAACCCTAAAAATCCTACGGCTATTGGTCCTGTAGAGTTTACAGACACATTTCCTGTTAGTCCTGTAATATAAAACGTTTTCCATTCTGATGTACCTGATACAGTTTCCGCAGAAGGTAAAGCAACTACATTGTTGTCATTGGTAACAATAATGTCTGAATTGGCTGTGGTTGTTGATGCTACAATGTATAAACCACCTGATGCTGTAATTCCAGAGATATCTTCTATATTAGAAATATAATCCATTGTGTCAGGCAATAAACAATTTACGGGAGCAACAAAATTTAAACTTACTGTAATAATAGATGAACTACCTGAAAGTACTTGGTAAGCATATACATTTTTTGTTGAAGATACAAACATGTTTTTACCAGATGTAGTGCCAGAATATTTAGAAGATGGTATTTCTGCATACTCTCCAATACCTATGGTAGCAAAAGGAGTCGTTTCATTATTTACATAAATTTCTGTGTTTGCTTGGGTTCCTATAATGATTACAAACTCATTCGTTGTACCACCGTTACCACGCACAAAAACATAGTCTTTTCCTAATTTGTCTTCTGGTACAGGTTGGTCTGCTCCAGCATCTCTGCTTGCACTACTTGGGTTTATACCAAAATTTAACATTCCGTTACTAATGGCAATATCTTTGTCTGCATCAATAGAGGCACCAATCCATCCGTCTACATTGGCAGTGGTAGCGTCTTTTGCAGCTTCAAGTACATAAGACTGTCCTTTGTTTAGTGTAATGTTTATGGTGTTAGCAGTAATGCCGCCAACCGTATTTGTGGCTCTAAATTTACAATTTGTATTATAACCACTTATTTTTATTTTGGTATTGTCTTCTGTAGCCATAATACCTAATGTAGCACTCATTGTTTTATGATTTGCTTCAATAGGAGCGCCTCCCCATTTAAATTTCAGGCCTAAAGCAGCTCTACCTTTAGAGGTAATTGAGGCTGCTTGTGAAGAAGATCTACCTCTATAATTTACATAAAATTTTTCTCCATTTTCAGATTCAAAACGCAAACCACTGTTAGATAAAATGATTCCTGTATTGGCATTGGTTACTAGAGTTATATTGTTGTCTCCATTACCTGGGTTGTAGGTTTTTGGAGTTGCTTTTGATAGTGATATGGTTGTAAGTGCTGTAGTACTAGTACCTTTATATACTTTTACATTGAAACTTGAAGTTTCTGGAGTAGATAAATAGATGGTTTGTTCTTTGATTGCTTGATTGTTAGCATCTTGTTTTAATGGCGGAAGAATATGTAAATCACTTAATTGACTATAACCAACTTGTGTGAAGGTTAATAAAATTATGGAGATTAATATTTTATGTAAATTATGTTTCATTAGATGGTCTTTTTAAATTTTACTTAACATTTGTAAGGTGTTGTAAAATAGCATGTTGCTATACAAAGATAAAAAGTACTCTAGAAAAATAGAAAATTATTATTTGATTCCCCTCGTTAAGCAAGGTGAACAGCAAGTTACTTTCTTTAAACGGTATTTTTACTGATTAAAAAAGGACTAATAGTAGCTGTGATTGGTGTTTTAAAGCTATTATTTTCGTTATTTTATGAGGAAGGATGGTATGTAGTTTCTTTTTAGTATAAGAAGAAACTAAATTTTATTCAGTGAAATCTCAAAAGTAGTTCCTTTTCCAATTTCAGATTTTTGCACAAATATTTTTCCTTTATGATAATCAGAAACAATACGTTTAGATAGTGATAAACCTAAGCCCCAACCACGTTTTTTAGTAGTAAAACCAGGTTTAAAAATCTGTTTAAATAGTTTTTTAGGCATTCCTTTTCCGGTGTCTGAAACTGTAATTTTTACTTTCTTGGGTGTATTCTCTATGTTTAGATCTAATTGACCTTTACCCAACATAGCATCAATAGCATTTTTGATGAGGTTTTCTATAACCCAACCAAATAATTCTGTGTTTAAATTGGTGTAGATCTCGGTGTCTGAAGTTGTAAAAGAGAAAGAAATTTGCTTAGAACTTCTAGACTCTAAATAATCGAAAGCTTGTTTTGTAATAGCAACCACATTTTCTTTTTCAAGTTCTGGCGTAGAGCCAATTTTAGAAAAACGATTGGCAATAGTGTTTAACCTGCTAACATCTTTTTGTATTTCTTCTACATATTTATCATCTACTTTTTCCATTTTTAAAATGGCAATCCATCCTAAAAGAGAAGACAAAGGTGTACCAATTTGATGCGCTGTTTCCTTAGCCATACCTGTCCAAAGTTTATTGGTTTCCGCAACTTTATTAGAGCTGTAAAACATATAAATAACACTTACAAATAGAAATAAAATTAAAATTAACGCAATAGGATAATACGTTAATCTGTTTAATAAATCTGAATTTCGATAATAAATAAACTGTTTATTTTTTCCTTTATAACTAACCTCAATCGGTTGGTTTTCTGCCTTCATTTCTATCAGTTGCTTTTCTAGATATTTAGGGTTTAAGGCTTTTACAGAATCAAGATTCTGAAAATATTCTATTTCTCCTTTATCATTTACCAGAATCATGGGAATATTGTTGTTATTCTCAATAATTTTTAAAGGCAAATCTACATTAGCATCTAAGTTGGTGTCGCTAGCAATTTCTTTTTGAGCAGTTGCTAAAATTTCCATTTTTATACGCTCTTCATGCTTAAATTTCTGAAAGAAAGTGTAGGTGTTCCATAAAATTAAAGAAACAATAATAAACGAAACAAGTATGGTAATTCGTTTAAATAAAAGGGTATTAGAAAAAATGTTCATCAAAACAAATATAAGGTTTCCTCTGTATAACTCATTTAAAGATTAGATAGTATCTTTACAAAGCAAATAATATTTGCCAGTTAGCATATTTACTTTTTATCAATAATTTATTTTGATAAAAGTATCAAACGGATATAAAGACTTCGTTAAACTTTTTAGTTGTGCTCTAAATGGCAATTAATAAAATTTATAAGTATGCTATCCATCAATCCAAAAGAGATTTCTACCCAAAAATTACATCGTTATTTATTAGGCGCCATTGCTCCAAGACCTATTGCTTTTGCTAGTACGGTTGATGCAGATGGAAACCCTAATTTATCCCCTTTTAGTTTTTTTAATATTTTTGGAGCAAATCCACCCATATTAATTTTTTCTCCTGCTAGAAGGGTAAAAAATAACACTACAAAACACACGTTAGAGAATGTATTGGCTACCAAAGAAGTGGTTATAAATGTGGTAAATTATGCCATGGTACAGCAAATGTCTTTAAGTAGTACAGAATATCCGCAAGGTGTAAATGAGTTTGAAAAAGCAGGGTTTACCATGTTGCCTTCAGATCTTATAAAACCATTTAGAGTAGCAGAATCTCCAGTGCAATTAGAGTGCAAAGTAAATGATGTTATTTTTACGGGTGATGAAGGTGGAGCTGGAAATTTAATAATTTGCGAGGTGGTAAAAGTACATATTTCTGAAGACGTTTTAGGAGATGACGGAAGCATAGATCAGCATAAAATAGACTTGGTGGCAAGAGCAGGAGGTAATTTTTACACAAGGGCTAAAGATGGTTTTTTTGAGATACCAAAACCAATTACTACTTTGGGCATTGGAGTTGATAAAATACCTTTAGAAATAAGAAATAGCAACGTGTTAACGGGTAATAATTTAGGCATGCTGGGCAATGTAGAACAATTGCCAACAGAAGCAGATGTTAATAACTTTAAGAAAGATCATTTAGAGTTTATTGGACTAGAAACCACAAAAAAACATACATTTGCCCAAGAGTATTTAAAAAAGAATGATGTAGAAAGTGCTTGGAAAGTACTTTTATTAAATTAGAAATTATGGAAGTTATTGGTAAAGTAAAATTAATTGGAGACGTTCAAACATTTGGATCAAACGGATTTCAAAAAAGAGAATTAGTGGTTACAACAGATGATCAATATCCGCAAATGATTAATATCGAGTTTCAACAAGATAAAACTGATTTATTAAACAATTACAAAGTTGGGCAAGATGTAAAAGTATCTATCAATTTAAGAGGTAGAGAGTGGATTAACCCACAAGGTGAAGCTAAATATTTTAACTCAATAGTTGGGTGGAGAATAGAAAACTTATCTCAAGCATCTGCAGGTGGTAATTTGCCTCCAGTAGATCAATTTGAGCCTGCATCTAAAGTTACAGATGAAGAGCCAGACGATTTACCGTTTTAAATAGTATTAAGATTTTTAGCATTAAGAATCAAGACAAATAAAAAGAGAGATTTCATTATTGAAATCTCTCTTTTATATTTTATAAAGGTTTGTTTATTTTTTGTTAGTTTGTTTCTTGCGTCTAAAAGCGAAGCAATCTAAAAAATAAAAACTTATTTCTTTTCACCTTTTTTAGGCATTGGTCCTCGTAAATGAACAACCAATCCGTTTAAGAAGTTACGCAATATTTGATCTTGACATTCTACATATTTTGGGTGTTCTTCACTTCTAAATAAGGCACCTAATTCTGCTTTACTTACTGTAAAATCTACCAAAGCACAAATTTCTACAATATCTGTATCGCGTAATTTATGAGCTACACGTAGTTTTTTTAAAATGTCATTATTTGTTAATCCCATAATACTAATATAATTATTTTTAATCTGAATTTAATCTACAACCTGAAAAATTGCCCAAGCATATATTGCAAATCTAATAAAACGAAATAAACCAAAAAATACAACTTTATTAAAAGGGTATTTTATCATTCCTGCAGCAATACAAGCAATTGAAAAAGGCAATGGAAATAAAGCACCTACTAGAATTAAAATACCACCCCATTTGCGAGTGTTTTTTAAATTCTTAGCCATTTTTACTTCTAAATATTCTTTAACCGACTTAATTCTTAATGCAGTTTTACCTATAAAGTAAGAAACTAAACCACCAGAATATGATAATGTAGCTAAAATTGTTAAGTTTAATATTGGGTCAGGTGTTTTTTTAGACCACGCAATAAAAATTTCTGGAGGCACTAGGCCTAACAAGGTTTCAGAAACAAAAAAGAATATTAAAACCGTAAGTCTAGAAACCGTTTCTGTAAAATGATGCAATCCATCATTGATATTATATACATATTCGTTAAAAAGAAATAAACATGCAACAACAATTACAATTGGCCAGAAAGCTTTCTTTAAACTCTCCCATATAAACATATAGAACCCCGTTCTATGAAAATAGGAGTGCATTAGTTTTGCTCTATGCGTTTTTGTTTTTTGTTTTCTTTTTTTTGCCATTTTTAGATTTCTCTTTTTCTTTAAACAGAGTACAAAAATAAGGACTTAATTTTTATAAAGTGAACAATAATTTATATTCCTACTCTTTTATGAATTCCTTAATTTAGCAACAAATAAATTTTTATGATTTGGCTTACAGATAAAATTGAATTTCCTCCCTATGAATTAACTACAAAAGATGGAATTATCGCTTTAGGTGGAGATTTATCTGATGAACGGTTAATTTGTGCCTACAAAAATGGAATTTTTCCTTGGTTTTCGGAAGGAGACCCTATTGTTTGGTATTGTCCGTTAGAAAGAATGGTATTGTTTCCTGGTGAAATTAAAGTGTCTAAATCGATGCGAAAAATTATACAGAAAAATGAATTTATCATCACGGAAAATAAGGCGTTTAGAGAAGTAATTTACAACTGTAAAAATATTGAAAGGAGTGATGGTTTTGGTACTTGGATTACTGATGATATGGAGCAGGCTTACATTAATTTACACCATAAAGGCATCGCAAAATCTATAGAAGTTTGGCAAGACAATCAATTAGTAGGTGGTTTATATGGTTTAGAGATTAACAATATTTTCTGTGGAGAAAGTATGTTTAGTAAAGTTTCTAATGTTTCTAAATTGGCATTTATTCATCTCGCTAAAAAGAAAGAATACACTTTAATAGATTGCCAAATGTATAATGATCATTTAGCGAGTTTGGGAGCAAGGGAGGTTGATAGAAGTTCCTTTCTTAAAATTTTAAAATCTTAGTTTTTCATTATTGTCCGATAAAAGACATAAGACCGCTTCGCTTTTAGAATCAAGAATCAAGACGGTGCTCTAACTGCTTGACAAACAGATCTAATTTCAACTAAAATTAGTATATCTTTCCTTAATTAAATTATTAAAAAACAAGAGTGTCATTTAAAAAGTATGCAAAATTACTTATTTACAAAGGTTTATCAAGAAAAATAATCGGACACTAATCAATATTTTTATGAATTGAGGGATTGGAATAATTATTGCAGATGTTTTAACAATCAAAGTTTTTTATGAAAAAAACACTCGTATTAATTGTACTATTATGTGCATTACAATCTTCGTCACAAGAGAAAATTGGAAGACCTTTTTTTACAGGGGATGTTAATTTTACTTTAGGAGTTAATGAAGATTATAAAATAGGTCCGGATGATGACAATGGTCCTTTAATTATACCTTCTGCACTATTTTTTAGAGTTGGTTTTGGTTATGAATTTAAGCGAAAATTGGCTATCGCTTTTAATTCAGGTTTTGATTATCATTGGAACTATGCCGTAAGTGCTTTTCCTACGTATGGAAGTTTAAAATATAATATTACAGAAAAGGATGATGATGCTTTTTTTGTTGAAGCGAGATATGGGAAAATGTGGACGCCCACTTCTAATTATCCTGATGGAAATTATTTTGGTTTAGGGATAGGTGTACAGGTTGCAGGAGAAGAAAGATGGAACACTGTTATTCGATTAGATTTTCATAGAAAAGGAATCATTGGTTTCGAAAATAACAGGTTAAATAGTGTTTCTTTAGGAATCGGTTTTTCATTTTTCTAAAAATCTGGAGCCACTGTAAAACTCATTTTTTTATGGGTTGTTGGGTGTGAGAATTCTATAAACTCTGCATGTAAATGGAGCCTATTTTCTTTGTTTCCATACAAGTCATCACCAACAATCGGAGTGTTTAGTCCGTTTATGTGGGCAGCATGAACTCTTAATTGATGTGTTCGTCCTGTAATTGGGTAAAAATAGACTTTTGTCTTTCCATTTTCTCTTTTGATGATTTTCCAATCTGTTTCCGCATTTTTTCCATGAACGAAATCTACTAATTGTTTAGGTCTGTCGTCTAAATCTACACGTAAAGGAAGTTTTATTTTTCCACTTTCTTCAGTTAGGTTTCCATCTAATAAAGCAACGTATCGCTTTTTTATAGTTCTATTTATAAACTGACTTTGTAATACTTTATTAGCTTCTTTTGTTTTGGTTAATAATAAAATTCCGGAAGTAGACATGTCTAATCGATGTACAATTAATGGCCCTGTAGCATCTGGGTACTTTTCTTTAATTCGAGTATATACTGAGTCAGAAATATCTTTCCCTGGAACTGATAAAAACTCCGTTGGTTTATTTATAACCAATAAAACATCATCTTCATAAATGGTTTCTAATACCTGTTTTTCTGCCAAATTTTCTAACAATAAATTTTCATCCATAGCAATACCCTCTAACATGTGTGTTAAAATAGGTTTACATCTACCTTGGCAGGCAGGATAAAAGTTTTTGTGTTTTCTAATTGCTGAGTTTGGCGAAATTCCCCACCAAAATTCGGCCATACAAATAGGCGTATAGTCGTTTAAAAAAACGTGTTGTAATAATTTAGGAGCAGAACATTCACCTGAACCAGCAGGAGGTTTAATTTCGGGATTATTAAAAATGTTTAATAGGTTTCGTTTCTCTTTTTTATGATTTAAGAAAGCATATTTACTAAAAAGAGTTTGTTGTAAATAATTAGATTTTTCTTTTCTATCTTTTTTTAAGGCTGCAATTTTATCTTCAAAAAGTGCTAATTCTGTTCTTTTTTTTGCAATTTTATCTTCGTAGTATTCTACTAGTTCTTTGTAATAAAATTGGTCATTAAAACTTTCTTGGACTAATACTTTGTAGAGGTTATTAAAATCAACTTCGTTTAAAGTTGCTTGTCCGTTTGTTTTTCTAGACTTTCTATCCTTTTTCTGAAGTTTTAATTTTTTCCTTTCCTGTGTTAAGTCTTCTTCAATTTCTTTCGATAATTTAAAAAAGATTTTCTTTAGTTTTAAATAACTTTTATCCTTTTTTACAAGAGATAATTGAGCGTTTATTTGGTCTATTTCTTTTTCACCTTTAATATAGAAACTTCCTTCTGTTCTCATGTTAAAAACTGGCGGAACAAATTTTTCTGGCAAACTTTTATCAGCTAATTTTCCTGAAAAGGCAGCTAAATAACCAATTTCATTTTGTTGGTTTTTAACCACCAACACCCCAAACATTTTACCGATTGGCAATTCGTTTTCCTCTTCTGTAAGTCCAAAATTGTGTTTAAAATCTGTCTGATTTTCTAAATATTCTTGCAATTCATTTGTAGCAATGGTTGCTAGCTGATGAGGTTGATAATAAAACGGAAACGTAAATTTTTCTGGAAGTTCAGCGCTAGAAATATCTGCTTTAAATTTTTGGAAATAAGTCAAATTAAAAAAATATCAAGTTAAAGGCTAAAAGTTGCACGTTGCAATCGGTCGTTAATAGATTTTCCTAAACCATGCTCAGGAAATCGTTCTGCAATAATTACATCTAATTTTAGATGGTCTAATTCGTGTAAAGAATCATATAATTTAGAAGCAGCTTCATGCAAAGATCCTTTTTCTGATAAAATAATTTCTGTTAGAGAATCATCATTTAAAGAATTTTTAAAAGGTAGCGCACCAATTTTTTTACCTACATGCTTTTTAACTTCATTCGCAATATCATCAACCAAAAAAGTACGAGTTGCAGGCGCATAATGTCTTGCCAACATGCCTGGAGCATCCGGACTTATTTCTTCTTTGTTTTTAATACTAATCTTACCAACAACCGCTTCAATATCTTCTATAGCTAAGGCACCTAATCTGTAAATAATAGGTTCATCATCTATAAAACCAATAATGGTAGATTCAATACCGTTTGTACAAGCTCCGCCATCTAAAACTTGCTGAATATCATGCTTAAAATAACGTTCTACGTGTGCTGGTTTTGTAGGACTTATGCTTCCAAAAGGATTGGCACTTGGCGCTGCTAAAGGAAATGGTAGTTGTCTTAATAACTCTAAAGTTACCGGATGATTTGGTACACGAACAGCAACTGTATCTTTACCGGCAGTAATAATATCTGGAATTTTTTTGTCCTTTTTTAAGACCAAAGTCATAGATCCTGGCCAAAAAGCAGCTGCTAATAACTTTGCTTTTTCAGGAATGTGCGTTACAATTCCGTCTAAAGCATCAACAGAAGGAATGTGTACAATTAACGGATTAAAAAACGGACGCTTTTTAGTCGAAAAAATGCTTTTTATTGCCTTTTCGCTAAAAATATTTCCTGCTAAACCATAAACGGTTTCCGTAGGTATGGCTACCAGCTCTTCGTTGGTTAATAATTGTATCGCTTTTTGTATGTCTTTAGAAATGATGCTCATTGATTATTCTTATAGACCGCAAATTTAATTATAAAATAGCACAAATAGGTTTAGTTAGTTTGATAAGAAATAAAGTTCTAATTTTTTTTGATAATTAATGCTATTTTTTCTTTATTATGAACGTAGGTTCATTAACTTTGAGTAAAATTTAAGAGATGCCTAGACCTCATAAGAAAAGAAAAGTAAATCATCCACCAAAAATGCTGGGTTTTAAACCGTTTGGAATTCGATTTTGTGATACGGAGCATGTCGATATGCAGTATGAAGAATATGAGGCGGTAAAATTGGTTATTTATGATAATCTTTCTCAGGATGCTGCGGCAGAAAAAATGGAGGTTTCTAGACCTACGCTTACTAGAATTTATAACAGTGCCTTAAAAAAAATTGCAAAAGGATTTGTGGAGGGGAAATCGATTGTTATTAAAGGCGGAAACTTCGAATTTGAAAAAGATTGGTACAAATGTAAAACGTGTTTTAAATTAATTGACGGTGTTACAAATCCGACAACATGTGGCGATTGTCCTGACAATGATAAAGATGAGTTAGTGAATCTAAATGAATAGAATATGCCGAATTTTGATAACAATGGTCCACAAGGTTTAGGACCAAAAACAGGAATGAAATTAGGGAAATGTAGAAAAAACAAATCCGATGTTAATCAATCACTAGAAAATAGGCCTTTTAGAAAAGGAAGACGTAAAAAAGACAATAGGAGAACAATAGTAAAAATAACTGATTCGTTATGAAAAAAATAGCAATCCCAATAACAAAAGACAACAAGGTTGCAGACCATTTTGGAAGATGTAAGTATTATGAAATCTATACTTTTTCTAATACAAATGAAATTTTAGACTTAAAATTGTTAGAGTCGGATGGTAAGTGTGGTTGTAAATCTAATATTGTTAGTGTTTTAGTAAAGGAGTGTGTAACATTTATGTTGGCTGGTAATATTGGTGATAGTGCAAAGAGTAAATTAGTGGTTGCTGGTGTTGACGTAGTACGCGGTTGTTCTGGTAAATCTGCAGACGTAATTTTAGAATTTGTTGAAGGAAAAATTTCTGATACTGATGTTAGTTGTGCAAGTCATGATCACAAACATAAAAAAGGTCATGCACACGCATGTCATCATTAGTAATTATTATATTATTTAAAGATTAAAAAGCGTAAGATGAGGCATCAACTTAATGGTGAAAAACCAGAACAGAATTGTTATGATAACTGATCTTTTTCAATTAAGACCTCGTTATGGGGAAGTCGATAAAATGTGCTATGTATACCATGCCAATTATGTAATTTATTGTCACCAAGCACGCAATGAATTATTGCGAAAATTAGGTTTAGATGAAGTTAAGTTAGAGGAGAATCAAATAATGTTACCTGTAATTTCTTTTGATATAAAATACAGAAAACCAGCTCATTTTGACGAGTTGATTACCATAAAAACAATTATTAAAGAAATGCCAAAGGTTCGTTTCTGTTTTGAATTTGAAATAACAAATGAACAAAAGGAGTTGCTAAGTAAAGCTAAATTAGATGTTGTTTTTGTAGATGTTCAGTCTCGTTTGCCTAAAAGAATTCCAAGTTTTATTGAAAAGAAATTAGCTACTTATTTTTAAAATGTAACTGTGTAAAAAGATTGATTTTAAAAGCTAATTATTTCTGGTTAGAAACCTGTGTAGTCTCTTTTTGTAATTGATTTAATAATACAGAGTTAAAAACTGAAACAGTTCTGTGGTATTGCAGTTTATATAAATAAAAAATTAACAAAGTAATTGATTAATTAACCCTTTTTTTTCAGAGTTTTGCAACTGAAAAAATACTAAATATTTACAGATTAAATAATCCGTAAAACATTCTCATTAGAGAAAACGACGTTGTAATAAACGTTTAAAATAAAGCACTTATGACAAATAATATACCGATAGAAGATCAATATAAAAGAACGTCTTTATTTGAAAAAGAAAATATTAATTATCTAGTTCATGTTTTAAAGCGTTTTAATACGGTACCAAAAATAAATAACATTAATATTATTACTTCTAATACAGTACCAAAAGTTTTTAAAATTGTTCCGAATAAATCAATAATCATTGGAGCGTTGTATTTAAGAAACCCTGTTTTAGCTTTAGTTTATTTACGATACGGAATAGAATGGCAGCTTTGGTATAAATCTTTAGAGGGCGAAAAAAAAGACACTTCTTTATGTAATATTGCAGCGCTAGAAGTAACTAGAATATTCTACAAATTATTACCTAAAGAAGATAAAGAAAAGTTAGAAAATGTTGATTATTTTTTAATTAACTTAATAAAAAGTGATGATAGCTTAAATGCAGAATCTCTATTAAATCATGAAGAGTTAGAAGCATTTCATGGATTAAATACTGGGGATAAAATATTTGAAAAATCTTGGAAGCCAATTGTTGATAATCTAGCAAAACCTACAGAGTATTTATTAATGGATGGTGGAGATTTTAGGTTAAATATAGATGAAATAGCTTTGTTAAATAAATATGGTTGTAGGCCATTTCCAAGACCAGAAGCTTTTACGTTTGCCTCTTCTACAGCAACAAGTGTGTCTAATTTTGCTTTTGATAAAACAGATAAAGCTAGAAGTATTTTAATTAAGAATAGTTTAAAAAACGGTTTTAAAGAAAGTGCCATTGAGTTTTCTGAATTATTAAAAAGTAATTTAAGAAAAATTTTTACTTTAAATGATGCTTGCGAAATAATTTTTTCTCCTTCAGGCACAGATTCATCACTTCAAATAGCTGCTATTAGTCAAATTGTTACCGACAAAGAAATTACGCATATTTTAGTTGCTTCTGATGAAACGGGTAGTGGAGTTCCGGCAGCCTTAAAAGGATGTCATTTCGAGAATAATACAGCTTTGAACTATCCCGTTAAAAAGGGAGATAAAATGGAAGGTTTTAGAGATGTAGATTTAATTAAAATTCCGTTTAGAGATGAAAAAGGAATATTAAAATCATCAGAAAAATTAGATGCAGAAGTTTTAGAAGCCATTACTGAAACTTATAAATTAGGAAGACAAGCGATATTGCATGTAATGGATCATTCTAAATTAGGCTATCAATCTCCTAGTGTAAAAATGATGCAAGAGATAGATGATCTTAAAGAGGTGTCACTACAAGTAATTATAGATGCTGCACAGTTAAGATTAGATCCTGCAGACATTCAGAATTATTTAAACAAGGGGTATATTGTTAGTATTACCGGAAGTAAATATTTTACAGGACCTCCGTATTCTGGAGCATTAATTTTTCCAGAATGTGTGAGTCAGCAAATTACTGATGCCAAAAAGAAGTTGCCTAAAGGATTAACGCAATATTTTAATCATTCTGATTGGCCAGTTAATTGGTTTTGTTCTAAAGAATTATCGGACGGATTTAATTATGGTTCTTATATGCGTTGGAATGCTGCTATAGTAGAAATGGATAGATATTATAAAACGCCTATTTTATACAGAAATATGGGGATTGAGATGTTTTGTAATTTTATAGAAGACTCTATAAAAGACGCAGCCTTTTTAAAACCTGTTTATGGTGATAAACCAAATGTAGGTAATGAAGAATTTGGAATAAGAAATATTCGTACTATTTTTCCTTTTTTCATCCTTAAAAATAAAGAAGTATTATCTGTAGAGAATGTAAAAAAATTATACACGCTTTTAAACTCCGACCTTTCTAATAAGTTTGAAGGAGAATCTTTAGAGATTATAAGGCTTGCGGCACAAAAGTGTCATATTGGGCAGGCGGTAAACGTTAAGTATGAAGATGATATACAAAGTGCTGTTTTAAGAATTAGCTTAGGTGCTAGAGTTATTTCTGAAAGTTGGGTTAACAGAGATATTAGTCTTTATTTTAGAAATATAGAAGCGCAGATGAGTCAAATTACTGTAATTATTAAAAAAATAGAATTGATTCTTAATACTCCAGAATTATTGAAATAATTTGAATTGATTAACACATTACCTTGTAGTTAAACTTACAATGTAATGTGTTTGTTTTTGCAATTCTGACTTATTTTTAAACTAAAATCGTCTACTTTTTGCCAATTGGTAAATTCTATTGGTTCTTTAGATTTTGTAGGACCATCCGTTAATCTCATAATTAGTTTAATCATAATTCTGTCTATTATTGAATATGATTTATAATCTAATTTACCTGCAAATACTTCTAAGAAATCTGGAGTCCAATTTATTTCTTTTATAAATTTAATTAGATAGGGATTTGTAGAAGGGGTGTTTTTATCTTCTTTTCTTGCCACTAAATTAACTGAGAAAAAGGCCGTTTTTATTTCTTTAAGATGCTCTTTGTTTTTTAAGATAAATTCATAAACTTGTTTGTTGTGTTTTCCATATCTAATACTAGCTCCAATTATTAGTGTGTGAAATTCAGATAAATTACCATTAAAATTTTCAATTGAAAATAGTGCTGTTTTTATTTGATTTTTATTGAAATTAGCACTTAGCTTTTTACAAATTTTTTTAGTCTGTCCGTCTATAGAAGAGTAAATAATTCCTATCTTTCTTTCCATAACATTATTTCGTCACTTTGTTTTGAATGATTACTTTCATACAATAAAACGTTTTTGTTTTTTTACAGCTACTAATTTACGAAATTCAGTCCATTTTTAGTCATTTAAAGACAGATTTTAGATCAGTTTTATTATATTCATTTTATAAAAAGAAGGCTTTTTAAGAAGTCTATTTTTGTTAGTTTTTTTAAAGATAAACGTGCCTTAATACCGTGTTTTCTAAAACTAGCTAAATTCAATTTAAGAGATTAAATGCATTTTTTTTAATTTTCCTTCTTCTATTTCTCCTTTGTTATTTGCTTTTAAAAACTGGCCTGTTTCAACATTCAAACAAGTTAACCACATGCCACCATGTGCAAAAGTATCAATACAAATTGTGTGACCAAAATCTGCTATTTTTCCATTTATCCGAGCAGTATGTCCGCAAATCACTATTTTATTTGCGTCATAAATTGTTGGTTTTTCAAACTTGTTATGATATAAATAATGCTCATTTTGTTCCTCTAAATGCTTGTTTTTTTCAAGTCCTGCATGCACAAAAATAAATTCTCCAATTTCTAAATAAGGTAAGCAAGAATCAATAAAATTCCAAAGCTTTTTATCTATTTGATGCATCCAACTTTGGGTATCATCAATATTATAGGAGTTTAATGTAAGTGATCCTCCATAATCGTTTAGCCAATGCTTAAATATTTTGGTGGAAGATTTGGCAAGTGTCATCATTACCTCATGGTTGCCACGAATAAATTCGAAGTCGAATGTTTTGTTTTTTTCAATTAACCAATCAATAACGCCTTTGCTATCAGGGCCCTTATCAATATAGTCTCCAAGAAAAACAACTTTATCATTTTCTTTTATCAAACCCTGTTGAAAAATAGTTTTTAATGCGTTTATACTACCATGTATATCTCCAATTGCATAAATTGCCATAATAACTTTTGTTTTTATACCATGTAATCTAAAGTTTATATTAATTTTTTTTTACTGTTGATAAACATTAAGATTTTAGTAATTTATTTTTTTTAATCTATAGATTGTAAGTTATGTGAATTTTTGATGTAAGGTTTTCGATGCAGTTTTATCAATTACCAAATTTACAGCAGATAATTTTGAAGTAAGAATTCTAGCACAACTACTTGATCCAATTACCTTTGTTTTCTCTATTTTCATCAATTAAGATAACCTCATTTCCATTTCAAAGATGTATTAATGCTTTGTCTAACGGTTACTACTAGTTGTTTGTATTGTGTTTAATGCTGCTAATTCCATTTTGAATTATGTTTAATTTTTCGATTAACAAAATTAATATTATTTGAAGCCAAACTTTTTGACATAAGTCAATAAATTAATATGGATTGTAATTTATTTGAAGACGAGTATTTTTTAATGTCGAAAATTAAAAATTGTTGTGCTATCAATTAGTTTAAGGGAGATGTGATTAATTGATAAATAAAAATGGTAGCGCTACAGCTTAAGCTATTATTGTTTTTTTATATTGTTGTCTGCTGTTATTTATTTCGATTCTTTTACTTCCTTTTGAGAAATAATAGGTTTGCCGTTTAAGGCCTGAACTAATGTAGATGTTGCAAGAAGTCCGTAAAGTACCGAAATAACTATTGTTGCTTTTGTGTTTTTAAAAATATAAAAAGAAAGCAATGGGAGTACTTGTAAAGCATGCATTCCTATAAAGTGAGAAACTCTTAAATCGCCTACAGTTTTACTCCAACCCACAAGCCACCAATTAGAATTATCGTTAATAGCTCCAACACTATGGTTCATACGAGACCCCATTAAGCCTCCTTCGAATGAAAAAATAACAAAAATTAAAATACCCAAACGAATTGACCAAACATAATAAGTTGGTAAACTTGTAAAAGACTGTGTAAAAAAAAGTACACCAATATATGCTGTATATAGCGTAACAAGTACTGCTATTAAGCCCATTAATGTATATAAAAGGGAATATGTTGGTGTGCTATTATTGAAGTGAGATAATTGTCCTTTTGATGCTTGAAAAATAATATATATAAGCTCTAAGCCGAACAATGTAATTACTGTCCAATTAAAAGGTGTTACATTAAAATCGGACAGATAATGGCAATACCAAGCCATAGTCCAAGAATATAATCCTATTGAAGCTGCAAATTTGAAAGGCTTAAACCAAGCATTTACACCATGTACCTGTGCAGATGTTGTTTTGGTTAGAACGATACATACAATTGAAAGAATTACACATAACAAACCAAAATAAAATAAGTATTCGTTACGGATTTTCAGTTCTTTAATGAAGCTGATAATTCCTTCAATCATAGTGTTGTTTTTTATTTAACCTTGTATTTCGGAACAAAAGAATTTAAACAATAAAGCATTGCTCCATAAGTAAATATAAGAGTAGGCATATTGGTGTTAAAACCTAAATCAAATTCAGGAATACCTAAAATATCTCTAAATGAGTGTGTTGCAATTAGTGTCATAAAAACAATTCCATAAGCAAAAACAGAAATAATGGCAATTTTATTTTTAGTAGTTCGTATAATTTCTTTTTTTGCCTCTCCTCTAAAGAAATACCAAAGTGATACAATGATGAATATTACTTCTATAAAAATTGCTAAATATACGTTAGAAGCATACAAGCCAAGACCAGCGTCCATTGTACCTGCTCCAAATAGATGATGCATGTGGCCAGAAAAGAAATCTAATACAAAGTGTACTAATACTAAAGCCATACTTACTAATCCTATTTGCGTGCTTTTAAATAATAATTTTCCAATTACAAATGCAATAGCTAGCCAGAATAATAAAGGTGCTAAATCATGACTATATAACATATCAACAGCCATGTTACTTAAAGTGGCATCAAAAGCATCACTTGGTGCAGTAACTTCAAGTCCTAAATAATGGAATGTAAACCACAATAAATCTTGTAATTGTGATATGATTAAAAAATAAAGGAAAGCTCCTTTTGGGAACTTTTGCTTAGCTATTAATGCGGTTGTAAAATGTCCTGCTAACATAATTCTTGTTTAAATTTTGTATTTTTGCTACTGAATTGAAAGCAAAAGTAACAATTACTTTCGAATTGATAGTAATAATCTGTAAAAAAAATGAAAAAAGAATTTCGTTCTGGCTGTCCAATCTCTTCTACATTAGATATTGTAGGAGATAAATGGTCTTTGTTAATTATACGAGATATGTTAATTAAACATAAAAAGACGTTCAAAGAAATATCTGATTCAGACGAGAGTATTGCGCCAAGTATTTTGTCTGCACGCTTAAAATTGTTGGAATCTTTTAAATTAATATCCAAGACAAAAATACCTGAAAACAAAAAAGAAAATATTTATTTGTTAACAGAAAAAGGAATTCGTTTAACTCCAATAATTATAGAATTCAGTTTGTGGGGTGATACTAATATGAGAGAATTTAATGAAATAAAGAATATAGAGGGTTTAAATTTAGATAAGTCTTATGTTATTAAAACAGTTGAAGATCGTTATAATTCTATGTTACTTAATTTTCAATAATGCTTGGATTTAATTGCTAAATAGTTGTGTCCTTTTTCTGTTTTAATGTATGTAATATCACTGACCCAAAGTTGTTCGGGTCTAGTAGGTATTTTGTTTTGAATGAGGTTTTTATATTTTTTAAATAGTTGATTAGTGTTTGTGGTAGTTATGTGGTTTTTGAGTTTAGGTACGAGTAAATTATACAGTCTTAATACATCAAAAAATTTATCTCTACCGATTTTTAAGTTCTTTATAGAGTTTTTTACCGCCAGTCCTAGAGCTTACTTTTTTACGATATTCTTTGACCAACTTAATTATTTTAGTGTCGTTTATAGCTTTACATTGTTTTACTTTTTCTCTTTTGTAAGAGGCTTGTTTACTAAACCCAAAACACTGATAGAACCATTTTCTTTTAAACGGTTTTTCTTTTTTAGTTCTATCTCTTTCGCTAATGTTTTTGGTAACGACTTTTTTGACAAATCGACGCCAGTAATGATTTCCATATCTGCAATAATATCTTGCTTAAAGTCCTTTACAAACTCCAGTTCTTCAATACGTTCCTTTAGTTTTTTAATTTCATCTAATTTACTCATACCTGTGTTTTGTTGGACTAAAGTACTATATTTTTTGATCCAATACCCAATTGTCGTCCTTGGAACGGCATATTTTTTGGAAGCAAAGTTAGTAGAAATCTGACCATTTTGAATTTGGTCAACGACGAATAATTTGAGTTCTAAAGTTACTTTTTCGTAGCTTTTTTTTCGCCAGTGTTCTTTTTGTGTTTTCATAAGTGACTATAATTAAATGTTTAATTTTTAGTCAACCTATTTCAGGACGCTTCATCGGTTTTATTACAGCTAACGTGTTTGTGTAAGAAAAGTTGCGTGTTTTAAGTGATAAAATTAGTAAATAAAACACAAACCAAGAAAATCCGCGAGGATTTTCGTAAGTGGTCTAAAACTAGCATTTTTTTTTACACGGTGTTGTAACCAGTTATTTTATTCGTAACTATAAATATTAATTGGTTCACAAATGCGTTCATTTCCATATATCATTAAAGGTTTTTCAATTTCAATTCCTTTAAATGATTTAATTCCAATTTCCTCAAAAGCTTTATTAAGTAATAAATATGTTTTGAATTTTATAGAATTTCGTAAATTTTGATACAATTCAGATTCCCAAACTAGCTGGTCTATATCTATATCTTCCAAAATCTCGTTTATTGATGTTAGTTTTTTCCAAATTTTACTATAATCTACTTTTCCGATTCCTGCATATAATTCTTCTCTAAAGTTAAATTCAAAATATTCAGGTTTTTTTAAAATTGGATAATCTCCTTTTCCAAAACCACAAAAATAGGCACGAGGTTCGTAATCATATTCTAAAAATATTATTTGATTTTTGAAACCTTTATTTTCAGAGTCAATTTTATTTCTCAATTGTGTAATAGAATTCAATATTTCAGTTTTAAATTCAGCTATGATTTCTTTTTCATCAAATTTCATTTTCTTCACATTTTCAAAGGCAGTAATTAATTCAGAATTATTTTTTGCATTAAGCAATTTTGTTATCTCAATTTCCCTCAAACCTTGTGTTACTGAATCATCATCTACATTAATTGTATAAGTTTCAGCTTCTTCAATTATTATATCATCAATTATTTTCTCGAAAGAAATTGACTTTATATTATTATAATTAATGTTGAATAAGTATTCAAGATTTGATTTTATTTCTTCGTTCATTTTAATTGGTTACAACGTTGTTGTATAAGCTTTGTTGCGTTGTTTAAGCAGTGAATTTAATAAATAAAACACGAACGGCGAAATTCCGGAGGAATTTCCCAAGTGAGCTAAAACCAGCAATAAAGTTTATACGGTGTTGCCATTTCGTTGTTTTTCCTTTATAATTCAGTTTTTATAGGTTTTCCAATTTTTTTCCGCAAACTTGTAAAACCCAAAAGATTTTTAATTCCGCAACTTTGGAATTCTGTTTCGATTTTCGCCATAGTAAAAATCCCAGACTTTGCTCAATTGCAAAACTTGTCATAATTCCAAAATTCTGATTTCGGTCAGCATTTGATTCCGTAATATTTTCAACTCCGACTGATTGAGCAAAGTGTTCAATATTTTTAAGATGTCTTTTTTTTACTTTTGAAAATATCAAAGATTAATGAAAAATTAATTATAAATGCTGAATAAAGAAAAATATCTATAATTGCTCCCGTTTCAATAGCATTATATTTTAGAGTTATCATTGTTAATAAAATTAAAACTGTTGAAATTATTAGTCCAAATTTATTTTTGTTATTAGTATTCATTTTATTTTTATTTTTTGTTTCTGAGTGTTTTCCGCCAATGAATGGCAACGTTGTTGTATATGGTTTGTTGCGTGTTTCAAGCAACTAATTTAGTAAATAATTACCGACCAAGAAAGTTCTCGAGGACTTTCGTAAGTAGGCTAGAACTAGCAATAAATTATATACGGTGTTGGCAAACGTTTTTATTCAATAAGTAATCTAATATTTTCAATTTCTTTCTTGTCAAATATTTTAGTCCTTGTGCAAGTATCTGTGTAAAGAGCATTCTTGTATTTTCTATTACTTTCTCTTAGCTCTTTAGTTCCCCAACTATTTTTAAATGCATAAATCAGATATTCTTCACCTTCTTTAAAATTAAAACCACAATCACCTCCGCCACTACCAGTATAAATTATCTTTTCTTTTTTTCTTTTTTCACCCTTTAATATTTCGGTCGTCTCTAGTGTAATTTTTGCTAATACTCGTCCTTTAAAAATATCTAATTCATCGCGAAATTCAGATGTCAGTATTTCAGTTTTTTTTCTATTTTTTTTTAGTATTTGTACAAAATCAATTGAAATAACTTTTCCTGTTAACACATAGTCAGCATTTATAAATTCTTTTTGAACGGATTTAATAATAATACATTCACACGCAATTACATTATAAGATGTCAAAATCAAAAGTGTTAGTAAGAATTTTCGGATGTTAATTTTCATAATGTTTGCCAACGTTGTTGTGTTATGGAAAGTTGCGTTTTAAATGAACGGCTATTTTCCGCAGGAAAATAGAAGTTTATAAAAATGCAACTAACTTTGGTTAAGTACTAAATTAAGCAATTTTTTATACACGGTGTTAGCACACGTAATTTTTGATTAATTTAAAAGTCCAATTCTTGATTCAAATAACAATCACAACCAATATGAAATGGTACTTTCGGTGGTGAATTTTTTGAATACTTTTTCTTAGAACATTCTATCGCTTTTGGGCAAGCATTTTCGTTATGTAATGGTTGAACTTTATATCCTTTAATATATTCTTTATCTCCTCTTAGTTCTTGCCAGGAATAAAATGAATTTCTAAATGTTTGTGTTAGTAATTTTACTTCTTCTTCGTGATATTTCCAAGTTTTGGAAAGTTCATTGAGATTAATCGAATTGTATTTTTCCGGTAATGGATTTAATTTAAAAAGTTCTCTCAGTGAAATTTTCTTTCCAATTAACTCTTCTACATTGTTTTTTTCTAAAATAAAATCTACAGCTTGTTTTTTTCTGTAATATTTCTTTTCCTGATTATCTGCTATTTGATTTAGGTCTTTAAGAGTTAAAGTGAGTAATATTTCGTCATTCGGTATTTCATTTCCTCTTTTTGATAATCCCAATTCAGAAAGTTTTTCAAATATTGGTCGAGGATATGAATCTGCTGACATTACACGAACTTTATCTAATTTATCTGCGTAACTTAAATATGTTTGTATATTTTTAAAACCATATTCCTTTATTAATTCATCGTCTATTGTTATGTCTTTTGGCTCGTGTTCAAAAAGTATTTCTAAATTGCAATTAGCTCTTTCGTAAAGTTCACTTATTGCTGTTTTTCTAAAGTCTATAAGAATATCTTCTTTGTCTTTAATTCCTGAAATTTCCCAATCTTTTGATTCTTTTTTTAGTTTTTCAATTTTTTCAAAATATTGTTTTCCATATTCATTTTTATAAGATTCTATTTCTTTAAGACGAAGATTATGTAATGCGAATAGTCCAACTAATTCCTTTTCTTTTTCATATTCTCTAATTTCATCGTCATCTAAAATTATTCTTATTTTTTCCGCTATTTGCTTTTCTGCATTTTGTAGTGTGAGTTTAAATGGTGATTTAGGATTTAAAATCCAATCTTCATTAGAATCTTGTTGAATTGGCGGGAATTTTTCTGCTTTATATGAACTTGAACTTGAACTATAAGATGTTTTTATTTCAACAGTTATTGGATTTTGTTCCTTCGTGTTATTTTTTGATTGTGTACTTTTTTTAGAAGATTTCACAATCAAAAGAATAATTCCTCCAACAATTAATAAAGTAATAAATGTTCCCATCTTTCTCTTGGATTTTTTTATGTGTGCTAACGTTGTTGTGTATGATTAGTTGCGTGTTTTAAGCACTAAAGTTAGTAAATAAATCACAGATAGAAAGTCCGCGAGGACTTTCGTAAATTGGCTAAAACCAGCAATTAATTATACACGGTGTTGGCAACTGTAATTTATAATCTTGATGTTGTTATTATTCGTTCGTTTTCATAATTTTTTCCCCAATTGAGAATTATATATGAAGTCAATTTTTCCTTTTTTAGTTTTATTTCTTCCTCACTTTTTTGATAATAAATTTTATTTTTAAATTCATTTCTTATTTTTTCATTAAAGTTCTTTTTAGCATTCTCATTTTGCGGAATTATTTCTTTTATTTTTAATTCAGAGTCTAAATGAACTTTATACAGAAAAATTCCTTTTACAGATTTTTCAAAAAGATTGTTGTTAATTTCCTCTTTCGCAATTTGGCGAAGATTTGAACTTATATTTTGTTCAATTTTTTCCTTACTTAATTTTCTTAATATTGATAAACTTTCCTTTTTTGGATTTCCTTGTGCTAAACAAAAAGAAATCATAGTTTTTCCGTCGTTTTCTTTATAACCTAAAATCAAATATTCACTATTCTTTTCAGGCAAGAAGCTACAAGAACTTCCTTTCATACTATTAATATAAATTTTTTCGTTTCTATTTCCTTTGTATAACTCCTTAATTATATAAGTTGATTCGTAGATACTTTCACTATTTTCAATTTCATTCAAAGTTTGGAATTCTACAATTCCAATAAATTCAAGATTTGAGTAAGCATTCACGATTTTTATTTGAGAACAGCTGCAAGCAAATGAATAAAATGATGTTATTAAAAGTAAAAAAGTTAAAATGCTATTTCCAATTTTCATTCGTTCGTTTTATAGTTGCCAACGTTGTTGTATATGGTTTGTTGCGTGGTTTAAAGGAACTAATTTAGTAAATAATTACCAACCAAGAAAGTCCGCGAGGACTTTCGTAAGTAGGCGAGAAGCAAGCAATAAATTATATACGGTGTTGTAAGTAGTGCTTATTGCTTTTCTAATTTATCTATCAAATTGTCAGCTAAATTTAAATATTCTTTTCTTTTAGTTTTAGATATATTAATTGATTCGTGAAGAATTTTATTTCTTAAGATTAATAATTCTCTTAATTCTAAATGTTCTTTTTCAGTCAGTGATTTATTATTTTTTAAATATTCAAGTATTTGATTGAAAGATTTTGGTTTTTCATTACTTTGCTTTTCAATTATTTCTCGAGTTAGTTTTTCTATTACAGTCCAGCGTTCAACAATAGAAAAATCTGATTCAGTAGAATAACTATTTATTTCCCCACGTTCTATTTTATTTTTTTCTTTAAGCATATAAAGTTGATTATAAAAGAAAGCCATAAAAGTTACAAGAATACCAACAGCTGTCACAATTAAACCTAAATTATCTCTAATATCTAATTTTGTATTTTGATACAGGTAAATTAAAATACCAATTATAGAGTATAACACACCACTCATTGTGAGTAATCTTACGATTCTCTTTCTTTTTGATTCTGATTTATTTATATGTTTCTGTAGATATTCTTTTTGGTCTTTTGCTTCTAAAATATCTCTTAAAGCAATTTCTTTAACATTGTCATCAACGTTAGATGCCTTTTCATAAGCTTTACTAAGAATTCTTTCTTTTTCTTCGATTAAGTATTTTTCAAGTTCTTCCTTAGCCGACTTTGTTAAGATGTTTTCAAATTTATTATTCATTGTTATTGTCGTTTAAGAATATGTAAATATTTGCGATAATTGAGATAAGAAATACAAGTAGAAAAGGTAATAAGTATTTTGGTTCGTTAAATTTTTCGGTTTTGAATAAGCCACCTGTTAATATTGTACTTATAAAAGCTACAATTAAAGCTATAATTTTTGGTGTAGAATTCTTTTTTCGAACACGAAACCTTTTATTAAAATCAACAGCATCATCAATAATAGTAGCTGTGATTTCAGGTGAATGTCCACTATTTCTTGTTGTTTCAATTCTACTAGCTTCATCTAGAATGTCATTAGAATATTTACTGACGACTGTATTTAATCTAACTTCAGCAGGTGGACTGAGATTTTCTACTTTCTCGTCTTGTATATCAATTTCAAGTTTCATTTAGTTATCTCATTTTTTTTTTGCATTACTTACAACGTTGTTGTATATGGTTTGTTGCGTGTTTCAAGCAGTTAATTTAGTAAATAATTACCGACCACGAAAGTCCGCGAGGACTTTCGTAAGTAGGCGAGAAGCCAGCAATAAATTATATACGGTGTTGGCATTAGTTTTTTTGTGTTATGTCATCGTAAATACTTTTAATTTTTCCTTCTTTTGAAATAACGCAAACTGTATTTAAAATATAATTGTAAGGTTTATTATTCTTTCTTCTAATTATATTATATTCCATTTTATATTGAATAGTGTAACTTTCATTCCCTTCAAATGTTCTAACTGATTGAGGTAGGATATTAATTAAAGAGATTTCATATTTTGACAAATAATCTTTGTGGTCTTTTATTGCTCGGGATTTATTTATAGAATATAAACCGTGAAAACGAGATAGTTCTTTTTCATAAATTTCAAATAAAGAATACATATCTTCATTCTTTAATTTATTATAGTAATTGTTCATAATTTTAATTAAATCCCTTTCATTTAATCTATTATTAAAACTCTGTTTATCTTTTTCTAAATATTTTGGTAAATTCAGATTATTGATATTAACAGCAAAGTTTAAATTGGCTTCTCCCATCCCAGAAGAAGTAATTCCGATAACTTCTCCATTATCGTTAAAAAGTGGTCCACCACTACTTCCGTGAGTAATTTCGGTAGTAGTTTGAATTAAATGTTTCCTGTAACTTGAAATAATTCCTTTTGAAAGTGTTTGTCTCAAACCGTTTGGATTACCAACTGCAAAAACATCTTCTCCAATATTTGGTATATTTTCAGATATTTTCAAAAATGGTATTGAGTTTGTTAATGGACCAAGTTTAAAAATGATATAATCCTTTTCTTCATTTTTTTCAATTATTTCTGAAATTAGAAACTCATTACCTTTTCCATTTATAGCAATTGCACTGGAAGCATTTTTGAAGACGTGATAATTACTAATTGCCATTCCTTCTTTTGACACTACAAAAGCAGATCCTTGTGATGTTCCTTTTTCGTTTTCTGTATAAATTAAATAAACTGAAGACTTAACCTCATTGTATAAATTATATAATTCCTTTTTCGGTTTTATTTTTGAAAAACTTTCTTTTAGTAACTTTAATTCTTGATTTAATAATTTTATTTCAGATTTTTTTTCTTCAATACTTACTATTTGATCTCGAATTATCAATTCTTTTTCATCAAGTTTTAAAATTAAATTTTCCTTTTCTTTATTAAATTCCTTCTGATTACAAGAAATTAGTAGGATTATGTTTAATACAAGTAGTATTTTCTTCATTTTCGTAATTTAATGACAAAGTTTTGGTTTTAAAAATTTAGTCTCTGTAAACTGATAAAATACAAGAACCATCATCAATTTCTAATTCGTAAGCGATATTGTTTTCATAATTTTTCCATTTTAATTCATTAATTTTAACATATCCTTTACCATTGTAATATTTAACGAAAGAATTAATTTCTGAAGAAGGTTCAATTACTTTTCTTAAAAAACATATTAATTCTTTACTTTTATTTTCGGTAAAATAAAAAGCTGATTTTCTTGTATATTTTCCACTTGCCTTCGTGTCAAATTCTTTTTCATAAACTATATAAGGAGTCTTGTCGTCAGTAGTTTTATCTTCTTCAAAAGTAGTTCCAAATTCCTCAATTATTTCGGCTTTTGTTAAACCAATTTGAGCGTTTAATGTAATTAAGCTAAAGAATATTAGTGTAAGCGTAATAATTTTTTTCATAAAATTTAATTTTTGTAAAGTTCCGTTTTTTACTTATATTTTCTTTACGGAAAACCGTAAGAAGTTCTTTTTATTTGTTTTAGTTTTCGGTTTGTATTGTCCTGATATAGGTTGACCTTTTTTAGGTTAATTTATACCGTTCAAACTATTTTTTTAGCCGTTTAGAAGGCTAAAAATAATTTAAACTAGGTTTGTTCTTAAATTGTTAGTTCAGTCAAATTTACATTATTTTTTCGATAGGATTTGTATTTGATGTTTGGATTTAAATGTACTTCAGCTGGTTTTCTTAATTCTAGGCTAAAATGTGTTCTTAAATTGTTGTAAATATATACAGCTTGTTTAGCTGATTTTTGAGCAATAAGAGTGTTTTTAAGGCAGTTTCTAAGGCCATATTCATATTTCAAAGTTCTATTGATTCTCTCTGCAATAGCGTTTTCATATGGGTCATATTGCTCTGTCATGCTCATTGTTATTCCATTATTTTCAGCAAACTGGGTATATTCTGGGCAACAGTATTGCATACCTCTGTCAGAATGATGAATTAATTTTTTGTCAGGGTATTTTCTGTTTTTAATAGCCATTTTTAAAGCATCTTTACAGAGTGATACCCTCATATGGTCATCTAATTTATATCCCATAATTTTCTTAGAGTACGCGTCGGTTACAATTGCTAAATAGTTGTGTCCTTTTTCTGTTTTAATGTATGTAATATCACTTACCCAAAGTTGTTCGGGTCTAGTAGGTATTTTGCTTTGAATGAGGTTTTTATATTTTTTAAATAGATGATTAGAGTTTGTGGTAGTTATGTAGTTTTTGAGTTTAGGTACGAGTAAATTATGCAGTCTTAATACATCAAAAAACTTATCTCTACCGATTTTAATTTTGTGTTCTATCAACTGATTTTTAAGTTCTTTATAGAGTTTTTTACCCCCAGTCCTTGAGCTTACTTTTTTACGATATTCTTTGACCATCGAAATTATTTTAGTTTCGTTTATCGCTTTGCATTGTTTTACTTTTTCTCTTTTGTAGAAGGCTTGTTTACTAATCCCAAAACATTGATAGAACCATTTTCTTTTAAAATGTTTTTCTTCTTTAGTTCTATCTCTTTTGCTAATGTTTTGGGTAGCGACTTTTTTGACAAATCGATGCCAGTAATGATTTCCATATCTGCAATAATATCTTGCTGAAAGTCTTTTACAAACTCCAGTTCTTCAATACGTTCCTTTAGTTTTTTAATTTCATCTAATTTACTCATACCTGTGTTTTGTTGGACTAAAGTACTATATTTTTTGATCCAATAGCCAATTGTTGTTCTTGGAACGGCATATTTTTTGGAAGCAAAGTTAGTAGAAATCTGACCATTTTGAATTTGGTCAACGACGAATAATTTGAGTTCTAAAGTTACTTTTTCGTAGCTTTTTTTTCGCCAGTGTTCTTTTTGTGTTTTCATAAGTGACTATAATTAAATGTTTAATTTTTAGTCAACCTATTTCAGGACGCTTCAGTTTGTAAATTAATGCCAACGTGTTTGTGTATGATTAGTTGCGTGTTTTAAGCACTAAAGTTAGTAAATAAAAACTGAATATAAAGTCTGCGAGGACTTTCGTAAATTGGCTAAAACCAGCAATTAATTATACACGGTGTTAGCAAAAGTTTTTTTCTTATTCTTTATCAAATCTATTATATTCTCAATATTATATTCTCCTTTTTGAATATAAAAATTTCCATTTTCATCGATTATCACAAAACTTCCACAAGGATAATGTATAGGTAGAAAAGTCTTTTCAATAGTTCCAGATTTATCTTTAATCCAATTCAACTGTTTCCCATATTCAACTGTTCCTTCGTGTGATTTATACATGAAAAATTGATTCACATTTTTCAATTTCTTTAATTTTCTTAAATAATTCTTATATTTTCCTCTAACATAGGATTTGTCTCCAGTCGAGTTGCATCTGTCCAACCCATGATAATAATTTATAATTAAAATATTATTTTCAGGGATATTCTGGTCTGATACTGTTGAGAGTTCATTTCTTATTGAATCAAGTTTTATTTTAGAAACTTGACCTTTTTTTACTCTTTGAACTTTTACGTTAACGATTAATGTATCCAATTCAAATCTCATATTATAAGATTTGTGAAGGTCCTTTTCTTTATTAAATTCAGATTTAGTTATTTTGACTAAATCATCATTAATATAAATTTCTTTTTTTTGTCCAAAGGATATTATTGAACATAGACAAATAAAATATGTAAGTAAGTTCGTTTTCATCTTAATTTTTGCTAACGTTGTTGTATAAGCTTTGTTGCGTTGTTTAAGCAGTGAATTTAGTAAATAAAGTACGAACGGCGAAATTCCGGAGGAATTTCCCAAGTGAGCTAAAACCAGCAATAAAGTTTATACGGTGTTAGCCAAAGTTTTTTTGTTTCAGCATAAATTCTGTAAAATCTTCCATACAATAATTTGTGATTGAATAAAGATTCCAGTCAAATTTTTCTTTTTCAAAAAGTTCAATTAATAATATCATACCAAGGTCTTCTGAATATTTGAAAATACTTTTGGTTAATTCTCTAATATAATCTTCCATATTATAATCTACTTCCAAACTATTCAAAATATTCGGCATTAAATTATCATTACTATATAAACCTGTTTTTGGGATTCTTATAAACAGTTGGTTATCTTTTTTTGTAATAATGATCTCCTTTCCTTTATGAACAATAAAATCTCTTATAGTTCTGATTTCATCGAGATAGGGTTCAATGTCTAAAAGAAAATGTTGAATTCTTTCAGGAAGTTTTTCCTTATTATTTTTGTTTTTTGAAAACTTAATAAGTTTATTTAAAGAATCTGTTTCAGGATATGTTTTTAGTTGTTTATCTGTTAAACATATTTTTATAATGTGAAATAAAAAATCATAAAGACTACGAATGTTTGTAAAATAATTTTCAAGAAGTAAGCTAACATAAAGATTAGCTTTATGTTTATTAATTTCTGAACTTTCAAGAGTTTCCTTTAAAAAACAATAGTTAATTGAAAGATTGTGTAAGTCACTAGTATATCCATAAATTGAAGATTTTATTTTTCCAAACTCTCTGGATTTCCAAGATTCAATATTTACTGTTAATTCGTCTTGTGGTGAAAAATTATTCGATTTCCAACTATTAGCTACAGAAAGCAATATTGAAGAATAATCTTCATTTCCAACAACCCATTTTTCTCCGTAGGTTAATATTGTTCCTTTTATTACTAATCTTTGTTTCAAGTTCGGATTTTAATTTTGGCTAACGTTGTTGTATAAGCTTTGTTGCGTTGTTTAAGCAGTGAATTTAGTAAATAAAACACGAACGGCGAAATTCCGGAGGAATTTCCCAAGTGAGCTAAAACCAGCAATAAAGTTTATACGGTGTTGGCAATAGTAATTTTCAATTTATTGTTCTATCTCAACATACATTGCCATTGATTTTCCTTTATTTATATTCCAAGTACCTAAACTTGAAACTCTATTAATAGACTTTCCAAGAAATTGTCCACTTATTCTGCAAGGTTCTTCATCTGTTTTTGTCTTTGGGATATATTCAAATGTTATAAAAACAGGTTGGTCATATTTTAAATCAAAATCCTTTAAATCGAATAAATTCCATCCTTCTTTTATGTTTTTTGTTAAAATGATATTATGTATTCTTTTGTTTGGTAATTTATCTTTTACCGTATAAAAATTTATTCTAAAAGTCATTGAATCTACAAACACATTGAATAAATTCATATTTAAATTTAGTATTTTAGATGGTTTTTTAATATTCAAATATTTTGCGTGTTCAATAATGTCTCTGTTTTCAAAGTTTTCTCTATTCCAAAGATAACCAGCAACCATTGAAACATAAGATTTTGTCCCTAATTTTCTTATTTTTCTTTTTCTTGTAGAAATTACAACTTCCTTTAATTCAGTTGGTTCCTCAAATAAAATAAATTCATTTAACTTTCTTGACTTTATATCTTCTATTTTAATTGTTAGATTTTTATAACCTACATAGGAAAAAGTAAGACTATCTTTTATAAATGATTTATCAAAAATTATTGAAAAATTTCCATTTTCATTTGAAATTGTCCCGATATTTTTTTTCTTAATTCCAATATTTACATATTCTAACTTTTTATTATTATTCGTCTTTACGATTCCCGAAATCGTTAAATTTTGAGAATATGAATAATTAAATACTAATAAAATTACTAATAAAATTGTTCTTTTCATAGGTTCGTTTTTTATTATTGCCAACGTTGTTGTGTATTGAAAGTTGCGTTTTTAATTAGCGGCTATTTTCCACTGGAAAATTGAAGTGAGTAAAAAAGCAACTACTTTTGGTTAAGCACTAATTTAGCAATTTTTAATACACGGTGTTGGGCACTGGCTATTCATTTTTAATTACTTCTTCTAATTCTTTAATTAAATCTTCCTTGTTTGGTAATATGTAAGTGTATTTTGAAGCAAATACATTATTTTCAAATCCGCCTAAAATATATTCAGCTGTAATTTCATCTTTCTCGGTACATAAAATTATTCCAATAGGAGGATTGTCATTATCATCATTAACTTCAGTTTTGTAATAATTCAAATAAGTGTTTAATTGTCCTCCATCTGATATTTTTAGCTTAGTAGTTTTAAGTTCTATTAATATATATGATTTTAATATTTTGTTATAAAAAACCATATCTACGTAATAGTGAGTATTATTAATTGTTACTCTTTGTTGAGATCCAACAAACATAAAACCTTTTCCTAACTCTAATAAGAAATCCTCAATATGTCTAATTAACTTTGCTTCTAAATCTTTTTCTAGCATTGGTTTGTTTTCTGGAATTCCCAGAAATTCAAAAACATAAGGACTTTTTACAATATCTTCAGGTTTAGTTACTTCTTGTCCTTTTTTAGATAATTCTATTATTTTTTCTTTATTAGCTTTTCCAGAAGAAAGTAATAATCTTTCAAAAAGAGAACTATCTATTTGTCTTTTTAATTCTCTTATTGACCATTTAGAATTTTTTGTCTCAGTTTCATAAAACTGTCTTTTTTCTAAATTTTCTATTATTAATAATTCACAGAGATGAGACCAACTTAAGTGTCCAGACAGTGTCTGGATATCTTTATATTCAAGATGTAGTTTTCTCATATTAAATAAATTAGAACGAGAAAATCCACGACCTAATTCATTTGTTAATTCTTTAGAAAGTTTTAGAATTACTTGATTTGCTGTTTTCATATCAAGACTTTCTTTCTGCTCATTCAAAAGAATTTGTTCACCAATTTTCCAATAAGTCAGGATTAATTCATGATTTACCTTAGTTGCAACTTTTTTTCGTGAATTTGAAATAATAGATTTAATACTTTCTATTAAGTCACTTTGATGATTAGTTAAACTAGATTTTTTCTCCATTTTGTAAAAGTATAATTTTATGTTTTATTATACTGTTTTTCTTCCTTTTTTTTGCTTGTGCCCAACGTTGATGTATAAGCTTTGTTGTGTTGTTTAAGCAGTGAATTTAGTAAATAAAACACGAACGGCGAAATTCCGGAGGAATTTCCCAAGTGAGCTAAAACCAGCAATAAAGTTTATACGGTGTTGGCATTTCGTTGTTTTTAAGGTTAGTTTTATTCGCTAATGTTTTTCTTTCTATTTTAAAATTTCTGTTTAATAAATTTAATATAAGGTCATAATAAAAAACATCATTATTTAAGTTCTAAATTGCTAAATTTCTCTTTTGTTATACTAAACTCTTCACGACCATTTATATGATTTAATATAATTTTAAATTGCCCTTTATTCATGTTACCTAATTTAAATTCTTTCTCAATTAAAATTCTTATTTCATCCCAATATTGATTTTGCGAGTGCCTTAAAGTTATAGCAGGAAATTGTTCTTCTTTACAATCAGGAAGATTTGGGAAACCTCTTTTTTTGATAATATCTATTAATAATTCTGTATTTTTATTGTCAAGTACTATTTGCAATTGCATTAAGGAGTCCTCTTGCTGTTTAGTAAACTTCAATTCTCGTTTGTTTGTAATTGCTCTTGCAATTCTCCCATAAGCCAACTGCTTCTCTTCTGAAAAACCGCTATACTCTTTCTTAGAGATACCTTCAGACTTTTTAATTGAATCTAATATATCAAAAAATGGATCTATCATTAATTGTCTATATTTCTGATCATCATCATGGATTTTTTTAATTATTTGACATAATTTTTCGGGATTATCATATTTGTTTTCTTTTTTACAAGAAAAGATACAAAGACTCAAAATTACTATTACTATTTTACTATTATTCATGTTTTTTCGCTTTTTAAATTCCTTAGGATAACGACTTAAAAAATTATTCTTATCTACTTTTTTTATAAAGTGGCTCTCAATGAATGCCAACGTTGTTGTATAAGCTTTGTTGCGTTGTTTCAGCAGTGAATTTAGTAAATAAAACACGAACGGCGAAATTCCGGAGGAATTTCCCAAGTGAGCTAAAACCAGCAATAAAGTTTATACGGTGTTGGCAATAGTTTCTATTTTTATTATTACAGAAGAAAATATTAGTGTTTTATATGATTCTTCATTGTAATCAAAACCATTTTCCAATCTAAGTTGTTCTACTCCATAATGTACAATGTTATCAGTTTGTATTTTTAATGAAATATTATTTGGACATATTTCTTCTAATTTATCTTTAATTCGTTTTAACCTTTGTTCTTTTTTATCAGACAATTCCTTTTTAGTTTCTATTTTTTTGAAATTGTTATGATGTATAAAGAAAATCAAATAACCTGCTTTAAAATAATTTTTAAAACCTTTAATTTCAGTATTTAAAAATCTTTTAATTCTTTCAAAATCTTTTAATAATAGACTCGGTTGTGGGTTAATAGATTTAATTTCAAATATATATTCTGAACTTCCCTTGTAATTGGTTTCGTTTTTACTTAAAGCAATATCTAATCTCCCTTTCCTTATTTTCTCTATATTTTCTTTAAATCCTTTTTCGTGAATAGAAAATATAGTTGGAGAAAAAATAGTTTCACCATCACGTTTATGATTATCGAAACAGTTTCTAAAAAAATCAAATGTCTTTTTTTCTAATTCAATTTTATATGGATATTTATTTTTCTTATTCCACAAGTGTATTGACTTACATATGTTTACAGTAATTAAATATTCTGTAATATTAAAAATATTCTCATCAAAAAAAGAGAACTGTAATTCCTGATGCTCAAAATAGGTGTTTCTTAATCCTTCAAAAATTATCTCTTCAAATTCCATTTTTTAATTATTGCCAACGTTGTTGTGTTATGGAAAGTTGCGTTTTAAATGAACGGCTATTTTCCGCAGGAAAATAGAAGTTTATAAAAATGCAACTAACTTTGGTTAAGTACTAAATTAAGCAATTTTTTATACACGGTGTTAGCACACGTAATTTTTGATTAATTTAAAAGTCCAATTCTTGATTCAAATAACAATCACAACCAATATGAAATGGTACTTTCGGTGGTGAATTTTTTGAATACTTTTTCTTAGAACATTCTATCGCTTTTGGGCAAGCATTTTCGTTATGTAATGGTTGAACTTTATATCCTTTAATATATTCTTTATCTCCTCTTAGTTCTTGCCAGGAATAAAATGAATTTCTAAATGTTTGTGTTAGTAATTTTACTTCTTCTTCGTGATATTTCCAAGTTTTGGAAAGTTCATTGAGATTAATCGAATTGTATTTTTCCGGTAATGGATTTAATTTAAAAAGTTCTCTCAGTGAAATTTTCTTTCCAATTAACTCTTCTACATTATTTTTTTCTAAAATAAAATCTACAGCTTGTTTTTTTCTGTAATATTTCTTTTCCTGATTATCTGCTATTTGATTTAGGTCTTTAAGAGTTAAAGTGAGTAATATTTCGTCATTCGGTATTTCATTTCCTCTTTTTGATAATCCCAATTCAGAAAGTTTTTCAAATATTGGTCGAGGATATGAATCTGCTGACATTACACGAACTTTATCTAATTTATCTGCGTAACTTAAATATGTTTGTATATTTTTAAAACCATATTCCTTTATTAATTCATCGTCTATTGTTATGTCTTTTGGCTCGTGTTCAAAAAGTATTTCTAAATTGCAATTAGCTCTTTCGTAAAGTTCACTTATTGCTGTTTTTCTAAAGTCTATAAGAATATCTTCTTTGTCTTTAATTCCTGAAATTTCCCAATCTTTTGATTCTTTTTTTAGTTTTTCAATTTTTTCAAAATATTGTTTTCCATATTCATTTTTATAAGATTCTATTTCTTTAAGACGAAGATTATGTAATGCGAATAGTCCAACTAATTCCTTTTCTTTTTCATATTCTCTAATTTCATCGTCATCTAAAATTATTCTTATTTTTTCCGCTATTTGCTTTTCTGCATTTTGTAGTGTGAGTTTAAATGGTGATTTAGGATTTAAAATCCAATCTTCATTAGAATCTTGTTGAATTGGCGGGAATTTTTCTGCTTTATATGAACTTGAACTTGAACTATAAGATGTTTTTATTTCAACAGTTATTGGATTTTGTTCCTTCGTGTTATTTTTTGATTGTGTACTTTTTTTAGAAGATTTCACAATCAAAAGAATAATTCCTCCAACAATTAATAAAGTAATAAATGTTCCCATCTTTCTCTTGGATTTTTTTATGTGTGCTAACGTTGATGTATAAGGAAAGTTGCGGTTTTGTCAGCGAGGAATTTCCGAAGGAAATTCAGAAGTTGATAAAAATGCAACTGCCTTTAATTAAGCACTAATTTAGCAATTTTTTTTATACGGTGTTGGCTGTAGTGTTTTCTTTCAGGCTAAAATTTCGTAATTCAATTCAGAATTCCAGGATTTAAAGTTTTCAACATTCAAACATTTCAAACGACTAATTAAATATTCAGCCATTATTTTTTGACATTCAGTCATATTTTCAGCTTTTTGTGATAAGTCTGTAATTCCTTTTTCCTCACGAAAAATATTATTCCGACTGCAATTTACATATGGAACATATTTATTTCCATTTATTATTGGTGAGTAACCTAAAGTCAAAACTCCATAATTGAATAAAAAACTATCAAAAAATCCATAATAACTTTTATTCCGATTGCTGTTTTTAAATTCATCTTTTATAAAGTTCAATACAGGATGATTTTCGTTTGAAATTAGTCTCTTTATTTCTCGGTTAAAAACTATTGTACTCATTCTTTTTTGTTTTACAGTTTATTTCGGTTTTGCATTACAGCCAACGTTGTTGTGTTATGGAAAGTTGCGTTTAAAGTGAACGGCTATTTTCCGCAGGAAAATTGATGTTCACAAAAAAGCAACTACTTTTGGTTAGGATAAAAATAAGCAATTTTTTATACACGGTGTTGGGCGTAGGTTATTTTATTTATCGATTTTTCTAAATTAAATTCCTAATTATTTTACATTCAGAACATTTTTCGTTTTCTTAAAACTCTAAATTTTTCAACTTTTTCTAAATTGTCTTAAACCTTGAAATTTTAGTTCTCACAAAGTTTGGCTGCGTTCAGTTTTTCGTTTTCTTAAAACTCTAAATTTTTCAACTTTTTCTAAATTGTCTTAAATCTTGAAATTTTAGTTCTCACAAAGTTTGGCTGCGTTCAATTTTTCGTTTTTTTAAAACTCTAAATTTTTCAGCTTTTTCTAAATTGTCTTAAATCTTGAAATTTTAGTTCTCACAAAGTTTGGCTGCGTTCAATTTTTCGTTTTCTTAAAACTCTAAATTTTTCAACTTTTTCTAAATTGTCTTAAATCTTGAAATTTTAGTTCTCACAAAGTTTGGCTGCGTTCAATTTTTCGTTTTCTTAAAACTCTAAATTTTTCAGCTTTTTCTAAATTGTCTTAAATCTTGAAATTTTAGTTCTCATAAAGTTTGGCTGCGTTCAATTTTTCATTTTCTTGAAACTCTAAATTTTTCAGTTTTTCTAAATTGTCTTAAAATTCAATATTTCACTTTTTTTATGGTTAATTTGTCTTTAAAATAACGAATTTTTATAGCTTATCTGAGTTTACTTTTAACTTACGCCCAACGTGTTTGTATATGGTTTGTTGCGTGTTTCAAGCAACTAATTTAGTAAATAATTACCGACCAATAAAGTCCGCGAGGACTTTCGTAAGTAGGCGAGAAGCCAGCAATAAATTATATACGGTGTTGTAAACTGGCTTTTATCAGTTTCAAATTTATTTTTGTTGTTTCTTTAAAATTTCCAACATCATTTCGTGAAACATTTCTCCAAAAATAGAAGGATTTTCAAGTTCTAATTTATTCGTTGTCATTAAACGAATTCCATCGCTATGTTCTAAACCAAAAATATCGTGTCCAAATTCGTGAAACATTATAAATATCTTATCAAGATAAGTCGATTTGTTCCAATTTTCAAGGTCAATTAAAATTTCAATGCAACAATCTTTATCCATACCGATTGCTTTTGCCAAAATTCCATCTGGTAAAGTTGTGTAAGTATATTTTTGATTTTTTTCAAATATTTCATCTCCAAACTCTATGTTATAAATTGAATTTGCAATAAAAAAGAATTTAGTAAAATATTCTTTTGGGTCATTTGTGTTTTCAATAAAAAACAAATATGGAAAAAGTTTTCCTCCAACAATAGAATTTGAAGTCTCAAAAAATTCTGAATCTAATAAAGATTTGATTTCATTAGTGTTTTTATTCCACGTTTTAGTTACTCCATCTGAAACTTTAGATGCGACATTAAAATTAATATCATCAGCAGTAACTGAACCCTTTCCTTTTGGTGTTTGAGCGAAATAACCAAAATTAACAGTTCTGTGTTTTTTGATTTTTCCTCTCTTATTTCTTATTGGAAGTTTTGCAATTCCTTGTCCAACTTCTAATTCGATTTTTGTTTCTCTATATAATGCGTTATTCCATTTATAATATTTTTTAAATGTAAATTCAGAATTTTTGTCATTATAAATACGTGAATAGCTTACGTTTTCTTTTGTAATTGAAGGTGTTCCAATGTTTTTGTAAAAGTTTCCTATTTTAATTGGATATTTAATAGGAAACCAATTTTCTAATTTGCCGTTATGAACAGTAAAGAAAACTTCTATCTTTTTAATCTTTTTTTGTTCATTTAAAGTTAGTTGATATTCTTCTTTAAAAATAAAATTTTTCGCACTAAATATTAAAATACTATCATTGTCCATAGTAGTTTTAAATTCACAGTCGTAGTCGTCATAAACCTTTTCTTTCCAAGAACTCATTTTTTCGTAATAAAATTCATCCTTTGAAATATCAAAATATCCTTTGGTGTTTTGTGAATAGGAATTAAACGAAATAAATAATAATATTAAAATAATTTTCATACGATTTCTTGGTTTCATAGCTTGTTTACAACGTTGTTTTGTATGGAAAGTTGCGTTTTAAATGAACGGCATTTTTCCGCAGGAAAAATAGAGTTTATTAAAATGCAACAACCTTTGATTAAGCCAAATTTAGCAATTTTTTATACAAGGTGTTGCCAAATGCGTTATTTTATTTCCATTTCCATATTTCGTTCATTTTTCAGATTATTTTAATTTACAACAACACATTTCAGTAATTTCCATTTTTTAGACATTTCCAATTCCGTAAACTTGATAAATTAAATTCTGAGTAAAAATTCCGCAATTTTGGTTTTTCAGCGTCTGATTGTTTTCTCACGTGCTTAATTCCGACAATAATTTTCACTTTATTTAATTTTCAGAAAATTCTCAGCCTTTCTAAATTATATTTTAGAGAAAATTCCACACAATTTTTGTTCTGCATTTTGCTCAATTCCGCAAAGTATGGAAATTCATATTTGAGTAATTTCTCCGCAATCTTGATTTCAGCGTTTGAGTAAATTCCTTTTTTGTGAAATTTTGAAAACTTCTCCAACTTTTCAAAATTTTGATTCGCGAGAGAGTGTTCCGCTTTTTTCAGAATTCCGATTTACAAACTAAAAAAAAGCCAAAATTATATTTAAATAAATGACTTGTATTCGGCTCGATTCACCAGTTTTTGGCAACGTTGTTGTGTAATGAAAGTTGTGATTTTTGTGAACGGCTATTTTCCGCAGGAAAATTGTTGTTTGCAAAAATGCAACTGCTTTTAGTTAAGTACTAATTTAGCAATTTTTTTTACACGGTGTTAGCTACAGTATTTTTCTGTTTTATTAATATTTTCATTAATTTTTCTATTCGTAAATACAAATCGAAATAATATTATTCCGTAAAATGCTAAAATCGGTAATTTCATATAATTCCAATATGGGTTATTATTATTATTATTAGAAAACCCCATTTGCCAAATCCCCATTATCATAATTATTATTGCCAAAATTATTTCAAGCCAACCATTTTTCAATCTATTATTTAGTTTTTCAATTATGTTTTTTAATTCTATATTTAGTTTTTCAATTCCTTCAAATTCCGATTTTGAATTGATTTTTTTCAAATGATTAAGTAATTTTAATTCATAAAATTGATTTGGTAGATTTAATACAAAACTTAAACTCAAAATAGCTAAAAGTCCAGTTTTCTCCCATTTAAAAATCTCATAATTAAATAAATTAGAAATAATAGATAAAACTAAAATTCCTGCGCTAAAAATAGTAAGTGTTAAATTTAAAATAGTCATTCCTTTTAGAAATTGAAATCTTTTTTCAATTCCCTTTTTTGGTTCTCCAAAACTAGATTTTAGAGAAACTATAATATTCTTTCTTTCGTCAATTTTTGTCATTTTCATATTGTAGCTAACGTTGTTGTATAAGCTTTGTTGCGTTGATTAAGCAGTAAATTTACTAAATAGAACACGAACGGCGAAATTCCGTAGGAATTTCCCAAGTGAGCTAAAACCAGCAATAAAGTTTATACGGTGTTAGGGCACGTAATTTATGATATAATAGTTCCTTCAATTTTTTCAATTCTCCATTTTCCAGATATTTTTTTGATGAATATTCTAAAACCATTTCCGTGTAATACTCCAAAATTAGTTCCACTTTCTAGTACTCCAAATTTTTTATTACTGTCAAAATATATTCTAGAAAATGACATTACAGCTCCAAGATAAAATGGGTATTCAGTTCTCCAAATCTCTCGACCTTTTGGGAATTCAGAATAGTATTTAAATTCAAATTTTTTATTTTTCTTAAATTCGGATAAATTGATTTTATATTCTTTTTTATTTTCTAAAGTGTCTTTTTTGAATTCAATGTTTTCAAAATACTTACTCAATGTTTTATAATTTGTTCTAAATGGTCTAGAAATTGTATCATTTATAGCTATTACAATTCTGGCTGTATCTTTTTCAATTTCGATTTTTCTCTTTTCAAAGTTTTCTAAAAACTTCTGGTACCTTTTTATATTTTCTTTATTCAAACTATCGCTTATAATAGTTCCGTTTGGAGGTGAAGGAATTTTTGGTGATGGTTGAAGTATTCTATAATCATAAAAAGTAGAGTCTACCAATTCAGTGAAAATTTCATTAAACACTTCCTTCTCAAATTCTAATTCACTTTTTTGTGTTTTACAACTTGATAAAATTATTAATATTAATAAGGTTATTATTCTTTTCAAGAATTCGTTTTTTTATGTGCCCTAACGTTGTTGTGTTATGGAAAGTTACGTTTTAAGTGAACGGCTATTTTCCGTAGGAAAATTGTTGTTCACAAAAATGCAACTACTTTTGGTTAGGATAAAAATAGTAATTTTTTATACATGGTGTTGCCAAATGCGTTATTTTATTTCCATTTCCATATTTCGTTCATTTTTCAGATTATTTTTAATTTACAACAACGCATTTCAGTAATTTCCATTTTTCAGACATTTCCAATTCCGCAAACTTGATAAATTAAATTCTGAGTAAAAATTCCGCAATTTTGGTTTTTCAGCGTCTGATTGTTTTCTCACGTGCTTAATTCCGACAATAATTTTCACTTTATTTAATTTTCAGAAAATTCTCAGCCTTTCTAAATTATATTTTAGAGAAAATTCCACACAATTTTTGTTCTTCATTTTGCTCAATTCCGCAAAGTATGGAAATTCATATTTGAGTAATTTCTCCGCAATCTTGATTTCAGCGTTTGAGTAAATTCCTTTTTTGTAAAATTTTGAAAACTTCTCCAACTTTTCAAAATTTTGATTCGCGAGAGAGTGTTCCGCTTTTTTCAGAATTCCGATTTACAAACTAAAAAAAAGCCAAAATTATATTTAAATAAATGACTTGTATTCGGCTCGATTCACCAGTTTTTGGCAACGTTGTTGTGTATTGAAAGTTGCGTTTTAAATGAACGGCTATTTTCCGCAGGAAAATAGAAGTTTATAAAAAAGCAACTGCCTTTGGTTAAGCACTAATTTAGCAATTTTTAATACACGGTGTTAGCAAACGTTATTAATCTATTATTTTTTAATAAATTTAATTATATCCTTATTATTTATCTTTAAAAAGTATAAGCCATTTGCCAAATGCAGTATGTTTATCTTATGATTATGAGCGATAGTTCCATTAATAATTTTCTTACCAATTATGTCGTAAATTATATAATCTTCTGATTTGTTTAATCCTGAAATATTAAGAAAATTAGATGAAGGGTTTGGGAATACATTAATTTTTTCAGACACTTCAAAATTATTAATAGTTAAGGCTGCAGATAAATCTATTTTAGAAATTTTACCTTGACTCAAACCCGAATTAAAGTCCTCCTCTCTATGAACGATATACATAATGTTGTTAGATATAGTTATTGACCAAGGAATATAGACATCTGATATAACTTCTTGAAAATTATTGGTCATTAAATTTTCTGTGTTCAGTACTGATATGTTATCTACATTTTCTCTCATTTTAGTTTTTGAATAATCATATATAGATGAAAATAGGTTGTTATTTTCATCAAAGGCAATATCAGTTGTGTATTTACTTTGAATAATTATTGATGGTTCTAAAGTAGGTGTGGTTAAATTAATTACATACAACTTGGTGTCAGCTGATAAATAAAGAAAATTCCCATTAATAGCTATGTTTTGATCGCCACCATATAATAGATGTTTATAATAGAGATCAACTTCAGAAACATTGGAATTTACATCAGTAATATCTGTTTTATATAATTTATTATTGCCCGTGCTATAAATAAACAGTTCATTTCCTGAAAAAGCAATTGAACTAGGGGTATGATCCATTTTTATTACTTCAATTAAACTAGGATTAGTTTGTGTGTAGTCAAACTTTAAAACTCTGTTTTCCAGCAGTACTCCAAAATATAAATAATTACCTTTCACAGCTAAAGAGACAGGATGATCAAACCCAGTTATTTCGTTTGTAATTGAGGGAATAGAAGATGTTAAATCTACTATACTAATTTTATCATATTTAGCAATAAATAAGTAATTTTCAATGGCCAAAATCGACCTTGCTCCTAAAAGTTCACCAGTGAGAAACATAAAGTCGGTGACTTGACTATTGATAGGTAGGTAAACAAATATAAATAAATATAGTAAAATCTTATTTTTCATTATCATTTCTTTTTATTAATGTTTGCTAACGTTGTTGTGTTATGGAAAGTTGCGTTTTAAGTGAACGGCTATTTTCCGCAGGAAAATTGTTGTTCACAAAAAAGCAACTACTTTTACTAAAGCTAAAAATAGCAATTTTTTATACACGGTGTTACCAAAAGTAGTTTTTTTATTTTTCTAATTTTCCTTATTATTTTCTGAATTCAGCGTTCGAGTGAAAATTCCGCCAACAATTTATACTTTTTTTGATTTTCAATAAATTCTCAGCCTTTCTAATTTTTCATTTTGAGATATTTTCGCAGAGTTTTACTCCACATTTTATTCAATTCCGCAATTTTGGTTTTTCAGCGTTTGAGTATTTTTCCACGTGTTTAATTCCGACAACAATTTTATTTCAATAAATTCTCAGCCTTTCTAAATTTTCGGTTTAGAGATAATTTCGCACAGATTTTATTCCGCATTTTGCTCAATTCCGCAATGCTCAGTTTTTATTTTTTTAAACTTTCTAAATTCTATAAAAAACAAACAAAATTCTTTCAGAATTTTCCAATCTTCAGAGAGTGTTTCGCAATTTTATATTCCTTTTTTTGGATTTTAAACGCTATTTTCAATTCAGCATTTGAGTGATTGGGCTATTTTTGGTAACGTTGATGTATAAGCTTTGTTGCGTTGTTTAAGCAGTGAATTTAGTAAATAAAACACGAACGGCGAAATTCCGGAGGAATTTCCCAAGTGAGCTAAAACCAGCAATAAAGTTTATACGGTGTTGTGTACAGTTATTGTGTTTTTTTGGTTAAATTTTTCATATTTTTTAATAAAGTTAAGAGCGCTTTTTCATTATCGCTAATTAATTGATTACATTCATTACTTGTTATTTTTGTTGGATTTATTGATTCAAATACAATTATTCCATCAGGATTTGATGCGGTATTATTGTCATTTATTGTTTTGACGAATAAAGAGCGACTTTTCATTCCAATTTTATTCAACCTTTTATCCGTAATATTACATTTTGTTTTCATGAAATTTTTGTAGTCAGTACCTTTTCCAGTCCACTTAGGGGAACCATTTACAATAACTTCATTTTCATCCCAACCTTTGCCAATTAATCCTTCATTGTCACGATACTTGTAATCTGTATTTTTATTATAAGCGAAATTCTTTGAACATCTTCCTAATAAGGTGAAATGATCACCTTGATGTTTATAAATACTTATTCGTTCTCCACCCGTAGTGTAAAAGGATTCAAATAAATGAAGAATATTATTACTACATAATTTATAATATTCTTCTTGATAAGTCTTTATTGATTTTTTGAGTAGTAAATTTTTATTGATTTCTTCTTGAACAGTACGATTATGTAAGTTTCTTTTAGCTCCTACAATTATTGCAGATAATACTATTAATGAAAATATGATTAATAATACTACCCAAACATCTTTCCATGAACTTGTTCCGATAAAAATATTATCACTACCTGATTGTATGTCAACTACGGTTAGACCTATTGCTCCAATTGCTGTTAAAAATTCAGATAAATATTGTGTTAAAAAGTTTCGAGTTGCCTTAATTGACGTAAAAACTAAAATTAATATTAAAGTTATTACAAAGTATAAATATCCATCCATTAATTTTCATTCATTTTTCCTTGGTTTTTAATTGTACACAACGTGTTTGTGTAATGAAAGTTGCGATTTTTGTGAACGGCTATTTTCCGTAGGAAAATTGTTGTTTGCAAAAATGCAACTGCTTTTAGTTAAGGACTAATTTAGCAATTTTTTTTACACGGTGTTGCCCAACGTTTTTCTTATTTTCAGTTCTTTTATTCTATTTTCAATTACTGATAGGTTATTTATAAATTCAACTTGTCCAGTACATTTTATTTCAGCCGATAAAAGTATTTTATTACCTTCTTTGTCAATAAGTAATATTCCTTCATCGTGGTTTATTTCAAACTGTTCGTCTATAATTTGCTCTCTTGAAAGTATCAAGATTTTTGAAATTATAAATTCAGGAAACGTAATGTTAGAGTTAATTCCATTTTTTGAGGTTTGTTCCAATATATTTTCAAAAGTTCCTACAAATTCTTCTCTTTTAAGAACTTTAATTTTCAAATTATAGTAATCTAAAAGAGTTTCTTCTTCTTCATTCCATTCATATTTGAATTCCAATTTTTTAGACTCTTCAATTCCAAGTTCATTTTTCCAGAAGAAAGGTATTTCAAATAAGTTTGCTGTATAAATATTTTCTTTCAGATTTGCTCCAAGATTTAAACATTTAATTAACCATATTCGCTTATTGATTAGCGTATTTAATTCCTTTAATTTGTTATCTTTTATGTATTCTCCTAATTTTTTCAAGAGTTCGTTTCTTTATGTTGGGCAACGTTGTTTTGTATGGAAAGTTGCGTTTTAAATGAACGGCATTTTTCCGCAGGAAAAATAGAGTTTATTAAAATGCAACAACCTTTGATTAAGCCAAATTTAGCAATTTTTTATACAAGGTGTTGCCAAATGCGTTATTTTATTTCCATTTCCATATTTCGTTCATTTTTCAGATTATTTTAATTTACAACAACACATTTCAGTAATTTCCATTTTTTAGACATTTCCAATTCCGTAAACTTGATAAATTAAATTCTGAGTAAAAATTCCGCAATTTTGGTTTTTCAGCGTCTGATTGTTTTCTCACGTGCTTAATTCCGACAATAATTTTCACTTTATTTAATTTTCAGAAAATTCTCAGCCTTTCTAAATTATATTTTAGAGAAAATTCCACACAATTTTTGTTCTGCATTTTGCTCAATTCCGCAAAGTATGGAAATTCATATTTGAGTAATTTCTCCGCAATCTTGATTTCAGCGTTTGAGTAAATTCCTTTTTTGTGAAATTTTGAAAACTTCTCCAACTTTTCAAAATTTTGATTCGCGAGAGAGTGTTCCGCTTTTTTCAGAATTCCGATTTACAAACTAAAAAAAAGCCAAAATTATATTTAAATAAATGACTTGTATTCGGCTCGATTCACCAGTTTTTGGCAACGTGTTTGTATATGAAAAGTAGCAGGTTTATATGTGCCAATTTTCAGTTTAAAAACAAAGATAGCAGAAATGAACTAAACTTTAAGTTTTACTCTTAACTGCTATTTTTTATATACGGTGTTGGCAACAGTATTATTTTTCGAATACTATATTTTTAAAATTTTGCCCTGACAATTTAAATCCTTTTATCAATCTATTTGGGGCATAAGTAAAATCTAAATTCCCTAATTCTGGCGAATAAAAGCTTTCTAAAGTAAGAGAATTTAGAACTATCGGATTACCAAAAGTTCGGGTAAGTGTAAGTTCATCATCTATTATACTTAAGTCATAAACCATATTATGTTCTTTGTTTCTGTATGTTCCTGTAAAATCAGTCAAATCTATTTCTTTTGAATTAGGTTGTTCTATAATACTTTTAAAGCACTCATAGGTGAAATCTGCGATTCGGAAATCAAACTTATCATCATAAAAGATGAATTTAGTGTGCGGGATATACGGGAAATCAAAAGTGTTTCCGAACAAATGGGGTAATGGATGTAAATCCTTTGTTCCAAAAGATTGAAAATATAAAGTATCTTTCTTTGCTATAATATTATAGTAAACACCTGGTTGAAACTCGTATGTTCCTGTGTATTTTTTTAACTGTTCATTGCTGATAGCGATTTTTGCTGGCGTTTTAGCTTTTATATCTTCTTTTAAAAGTAATTCGATTGATTTATAAACAACGTCAAGACCAGAAAAGTCATTGGCATTAGATAAGAAAATGAGAGACAACTTGTGCTTGGGTACATGCAAAATGTAAGAACGGTAACCTGCTGTTCCTCCACCATGAAATATAACATCAATCCCTTTGTAATTATCAAACTGTAAACCTAATCCATATTTGATTTCTTTTTTAGAATTAAGAATGGTCGCAGTTTGCATTTTTTTATAAAAACTGCTATTACCAATAACTGGGTTTTGGTAATTTTTTGCCCATAAAGCTAAATCATTTATTGTAGTATAAATTCCAGAAGAACCTATAGTTGAAAGTTTTACAGGATTGATTTCATAAATATCATTATCTAAATTGTACGAATATGCTTTATTTTTAACAACCAAATTATTATTATCAACTACTTTCGTGTCTTTCATACCCAATGGAATGAATATTTTTTCTTGTAGTTGTTCCTTAAATGGTTTTTGTCCAACTCGTTCAATAATTTCTGAAAGTAATATGTATCCAGTATTGTTGTATTCGTATTTTTCTCCTGCATTAAAGTTTACATGTTTTATGTTTAATAACATTTTTACAACTTCTTGGTGACTCATTGTTTTAAGACCTTTTAGTTGAGCTAATTCATCTGGGTTCGATAGTCCGTGTGTGTGATTTGCAAGTTGTTTAACCGTTATTTTATTTGGTAAGTGTTTTAGTTCTGGTAAATATGTTCGGATATCATCATTAAATGAGAGTTTGCCTTCTTGTTCTAGAAGTAGAGCTAGGTAGGTTGTAAATTGTTTAGATATTGAAGCGATATTAAATACTGAGGCATCTGTTATAGGAATGTCATACTCAACATTGGCTAATCCTATGGCTTTTTTATAGGTGGTTCTGCCATTTTTAATGATGGCAAATACAGCACCTGTTGTATTGGATTTGTAATGAGCATTGAATAGCGAATCTATTTTATAATAAGAATGCTGTGTTCTTATATTTGTTTGCCCTGAAACAAATAATGTTTGAAAAAATAGAAATAAGATAATAGAGATTTGATGTTTCATTTTAATTATTTTTTTGTTCGGGACAAAAGTGAAACATAAAGTCAAATAAAGAGTTTGACTATCGGAAATCGAACTGATTTTATAGCAAAAAATGTGTCCGACTTTAAATCGGACTATCCTATGTTGTTGATTTTCTGTAAGCTAATGGTGTTTGAAGAGTTTCTTTTTTAAAAGCCGTATAAAAGGATGATTTTGAATTAAAACCTATTTGGTAAAGTATTTCTAAAACTGTTAAGTCGGTTTGTTCTTTTAATAACGTTTTAGCATCATTGATTCTATACTCATTAACATAATCAAAAAAATGTTTTCCAATATGCTTATTGATTAGTTGTGAAAGTTGTTTTTCAGGAAGATTTAAACTAATTGCTAACTTTTGTAAATTAAGTTCGGGATCCAAATAAGGCTTTTCAGTATTCATATATTCGGAAAGTAGTTGTAAGGCTTGTTCCGTTTCTGTAGTCGGTTTTTGAATCGCTTTAAGCGTAGTTAAATTTTTATCAACTCCTAAAAATAATTTTGGTTGATACAATGCTTTTAAAACAAACCAACAAATAACAAATAAGGCAAAAACACTTATGAGCAAGTTTATGTAGGCAAGTAGATTACTATTGTTTTCAGACGTAATAAAAGACCTGAACAATACAAAACAATTGCCAATTAGAAATAGAATGGTAATTTGCAACAGCCATTTGTATGTGTTTTTATGGTTGGCTGCGTAATTTTCTTGATACAATTTTTTAAATTGAATCAGTGTGAAAAATACAGCGATTATATAACAATAGTATTGGACTTTAGATAGTGTTTGAAAAATATTATAGCTCCCATCAGAAATATTCGTGCTAAATAAAAGTATAAATACAACTAAAAATAAAATGGCATGTAAAAAATGTTTTCTTTCTAGTTTAAAATTAAAATAACAAACTGATTGTACATACAAGTAGTATAAAGGCATTTGAAGTAATACGGATGCTATTTTTAAGCTATTTAGGGTGTTATTGGAAATATCTAAAAACATACTAATAAAATCAAAGGCGGTAACTAAAAGAAATACTGCAAATAAATAGTTTGATACTTTTTTAGTAGATTTTACAGTAATCAAGAATATTGATAACAATATCATTAGAAAAACAATGATTTTTCCAATGTCATTTATTAGTTCTGTATTTGTCAAATTAGTTCGGTTTCATATTGTTGCCAACGTTGTTGTGTATTGAAAGTTGCGTTTTAAGTGAACGGCTATTTTCCGAAGGAAAATTGTAGTTCACAAAAATGCAACTGCTTTTAATTAAGTACTAATTTAGCAATTTTTAATACACGGTGTTAGGCAAAGTTGTTTTTATATTTGTCTATAATATTCTTCATCTAATTCAATTCCTGTATTTTTTTCGTGAATTTTCGGATAATTGACAACTAAATTATCAAATCCAATATATTTTAAAAGAATAGATGAAACTAGAACATATAGTTTTAGATAAAGATAATATATTAGTTTATCCTCTTCGTTAATGGATTTTGTTGTTATTTCTCGAATCATTGGAGTTTTCCCATGTAAGAAGGCATTCCTTTGTTCTATAGCTTCAATATCAGATAAATAAATTGGAATATCCAAAATCTTAAATGGAATTAATAACTTGTCTCGGTTTGTTCTTTGATTTATTTGGTCAATCCTTGACTTAATTATTTCTTTACCTTCTAAATCAATTTCATCTTTAAAGTTCTCGAGAGTCTTTAAGAGTTCCTTTCTTAATTTCTTTGAAATACTTTTGTTTTTTATTGGTGCTAATGTAGATTTGTTTTCCTCATATAATACTTTAGATAATGTTTCAAGTGCAATTGATAATATTCCCGGTCCTGATACAAGTGTTTGAGTATGTACCTCGATTAATAGTAGTAAAACTGATTTTATATCATTATTTAGGTGGCAATATTGACACAAGTTTGAGAACTCTTTTAAATTCAATGTTCTAACTTTATTTTGATATAAACTTGCTTTCTCTTTTTCATGAATATATCCAAATGGATTTGAATAAATTGGTGAAAAATGACATTTTATTGAACCTCTCATTTGCCTATATGCAACACCAACAACGTCTTTCATTTCGTTATTTTCATACTGTAAAAAATAACCATCATTATTTATGAAGTTACCAGTAATAAAACCAAATGAAATTAGTATTGAAAAACAATATTCTGAAAATTCAGAATAAGACATTTTAGTTTTACATTCTAGAACTAAATAATCCCGATCTGAAAATTCTGTAATTTTTTTCTTTGCTTTAAAAAGAAGAAATATATTTTTATTAATTATAATTTCAGTTGCTTCTCTTGTGTGAATTACTGATTTATATTTATAATCAATTATTATGTTTTCTAGTGAAAAGGAGAAGTCAATTGTATTTTTTAAAGGTAAAACTAATCTATGGCTTCTTAATTCTAGTTTACTGAAAGAACCATATTCAAATTCCGAAATTTTTCCATTTACTTGATTTCTGCTTTTATTCGTTAAATATAAATAAGGTACTTTTAATCTTAATTCATTTTGATTTATTTCTAAATCTTTAAATTCCCATTTGTCAAGTTTAAAGTTTAAGGGATCTGGAAAAAGTGTAAATTTTATTCCTTTATCATTAGGTTTTAGTTGAATTTTATAAATAGAAGAAAATTCTGTTGAAGATAGAAAACCATGTTCTATATTTCGTATTTCATCAAGTAATTCAAGAGATTTTGATAAATCAATTATATTTCCAATTTCCTTTAATGTCATGAATTTGTATTCAATTTTGCCTAACGTTGTTGTGTTATGGAAAGTTGCGTTTTAAAAGCACGGCTATTTTCCGTAGGAAAATAGGAGTGAGCAAAAAAGCAACTTCTTTTAATAAAGCTAAAACTAGCAATTTTTTATACACGGTGTTGTAAAATGCGTATTAAATTCTGCCTCTTAATTACTAGTTCTATATTTTGATGAAATTTACAATAATTTTTTTAAAGTTTCGATAAAAATTCAAATCGTAAAAAATGAGTTTTATAGAATTTTCTAATTTTAAATTATTGATTCAGGTTTTTCATTTCTCTTTTTTCAACGTTTAATTAATTTTTAAAGTTCAATTTTTCAGCTTTCTAAAATCTTTCATTTATTTGATACTCCACAAAGATTTAAATTTTCATTTTAGTTTTTTAAAACTCTAAGTTTTTCAGCTTATTGTAATTTTCATTTTACTAGAAATTCCGCAAAGATTTTAAATATTCATTTTAAGTTTTTGATTATATAATAAAATCGAAATTTTTCAGCTTTCTATAATTTTCATTTTATTAGAATTTCCACAAAGATTTTAATTCAGTTTTGCTTTATTAGAAATTAGAATTATTCAAATAATTTTCTAGGTATTTTTAGTTTTTCATTTAAAAGTAAAATGCTGTTTTAAAAGAACTGTTGCTTTTTAATTATGAAATCAACCAGTTTTTTACAACGTTGTTGTGCTATGGTTTGTTGCGTAAATTTAGCGAAAAAATAATTAAAATACCAGACTTTTATGTGTGCGAGGTTTTTCCAACGGAAAAACTACGCAAGCAATAAATTATGCACGGTGTTAGCAAATGCGTGTTTTTATTTTTAGCTAATTTTTCCTTCATTTCTATTTTTTTTCTTTTTCACGTTTTGCAAAATTCAGCTTTTGATTAAGTATTCCGCAAAGCTTTTTCATTCTGTATTTTGCTCAATTCCAAAATTTTGTTTTTTCAGCGTTTGAGTAAATTCACATTTAGATAATTTTTCAAACAGGCTAAATTCCGCAAAGTTTTTTTCCTTTTTTAAGAGCTTCTAAATTCTGAACTAGAATATGGATTTGATTAAATTTCGGAACTTTAAAATCTTAAAAACCAACAAAATCCTTTCAGAATTTTGATTAGCGAGAGAGTGTTCCATAATTTTATTTTTCCTACAATTTTCTCCGAATTTTATTTTTTTCAAGCTTTAAAAGTAGAATGTTTATTTATATAACTTTTGATCTTAAATTATACTTTCAACAGTTTTTGCTAACGTTGTTGTGTTATGGAAAGTTGCGTTTAAAGTGAACGGCTATTTTCCGCAGGAAAATTGATGTTCACAAAAAAGCAACTACTTTTGGTTAGGATAAAAATAAGCAATTTTTTATACACGGTGTTGGGCGTAGGTTATTTTATTTATCGATTTTTCTAAATTAAATTCCTAATTATTTTACATTCAGAACATTTTTCGTTTTCTTAAAACTCTAAATTTTTCAACTTTTTCTAAATTGTCTTAAATCTTGAAATTTTAGTTCTCACAAAGTTTGGCTGCGTTCAATTTTTCGTTTTCTTAAAACTCTAAATTTTTCAGCTTTTTCTAAATTGTCTTAAATCTTGAAATTTTAGTTCTCACAAAGTTTGGCTGCGTTCAATTTTTCGTTTTCTTAAAACTCTAAATTTTTCAGCTTTTTCTAAATTATCTTAAACCTTGAAATTTTTGTTCTCTCAAAGTTTGGCTGCGTTCAATTTTTCGTTTTCTTAAAACTCTAAATTTTTCAGCTTTTTCTAAATTTTCTTAAATCTTGAAATTTTAGTTCTCATAAAGTTTGGCTGCGTTCAATTTTTCATTTTCTTGAAACTCTAAATTTTTCAGTTTTTCTAAATTGTATTAAAATTCAATATTTCACTTTTTTTATGGTTAATTTATCTTTAAAATAACGAATTTTTATAGCTTATCTGAGTTTACTTTTAACTTACGCCCAACGTTGTTGTGTTATGGAAAGTTGCGTTTTAAGTGAGCGGCTATTTTCCGAAGGAAAATAGGAGTGAGCAAAAAAAGCAATAACCTTTACTAAAGCTAAAACTAGCAATTTTTTATACACGGTGTTGTAAAATGCGTATTTAATTCTGTATCTTAATTACTAGTTCTATATTTTGATGAAATTTACAATATTTTTTTTAAAGTTTCGATAAAAATTCAAATCGTAAAAAATGAGTTTTATAGAATTTTCTAATCTTAAATTATTGATTCAGGTTTTTCATTTATTTAATACTCCACAAAGATTTAAATTTCCATTTCATTTTTTTAAAACTCTAAGTTTTTCAGCTTATTGTAATTTTCATTTTACTAGAAATTCCGCAACGATTTTAAATCTTCATTTTGGGTTTTAATATTTGATTATATAATAAATTCGAAATTTTTCAGCTTTCTATAATTTTCATTTTATTGTAAAATTTCACAAGGATTTTAAATCTTCATTTTGAGTTTTAGAATTTTATTATTTGAAAACTTGAAGTTTCTCAGCTTTTTGTAATTTTCATTTTATTAGAATTTCCACAAAGATTTTAATTCAGTTTTGCTTTATTAGAAATTAGAATTATTCAAATAATTTTCTATGTATTTTTAGTTTTTCATTTAAAAGTAAAATGCTGTTTTAAAAGAACTGTTGCTTTTTAATTATGAAATCAACCAGTTTTTTACAACGTTGTTGTATATGGTTTGTTGCGTGTTTCAAGCACCTAATTTAGTAAATAATTACCGACCAAGAAAGTCCGCGAGGACTTTCGTAAGTAGGCGAGAAGCCAGCAATAAATTATATACGGTGTTGTAAGTAGTTTTTATTCGGATTCTTTTTTATAAATCAAAACGTAATTTTTTTCATATTCGATTTTCATTATTGTATCTGTTAATGAAATTATTTTACTTGTAGAAGAATCAAGATAATTTCCTTTTTCATCTTCTTTCCATTTTTTACCCATAGCTTTTTGAGCTATAGCAATAAATTTTGCTTGTTCAGAATTTTTAGGAATAACCATTTCAAATTTAATTTCATCTTTTTTTAGCATTTCCCAATTCCCGTAATCTGTATTTTCTTTCGTGAATTTTTTCTCGTAAGTACCATCATTTTTAATAATAATATTTGGCCCACTTGCAACAATTTTCATTTCTTTCCCATTTGGGTATTTACGAATAACGTGTTTAATAGATTTATTTTCTTTGTCAGTAGATTTTATATAATTCCATTTCCCAATTATTAATTTATTAAAGGCTTTATTTTCTAATTTTTCAGAAAAATCCTTTTCGTGAATTAATTCTCCTTTTTCATTCCACCAAAACCATTTTCCAATATTAGTTTCGCTTAATAATTTTCCTTCAGACTCTTTTTGTCCGTTATTAAAGTACCAAGTCCATTTCCCATTAGAAGTTCCATTTTTATAAAAACCTCTCTTTTTTAATTTTCCGTTTTCATACCACCAAGTAAATTTTCCTTCTTCTTTATTGTCTTTGTATATTCCTTCTCTCAGTTTATTACCATTAGAAAACCAAGCTATCCAATTACCATTTTTTTTTCCTTTAACCATTTTTCCGGAAACTTCAATTTTTCCGTTAGGAAACCATTTTTTCATTTCACCGTTCAATTCTCCATCAGTGAATTCTGTAAATGTTTCTTTTTTGTTTTCAGAATAGAAGGTATAAGATTCTCCAGTAAAAGGAATCTCTTTTCCTATTTCATAATATTTACCATTACGATTTTCTAATTCAATCTTTTTAACCTGTGCTTGACTTGCTAATGTTATAAAAATTAAAATAACGTTTGTCAATATTTTCTTCATTTTCTATTGTTCTGGTAAATTACTTACAACGTTGTTGTATAAGAAAAGTTGCGTGGTTTAGTAGTAAAGTTAGCAAATAATAACCTACAAAGAAAGTTCGCGAGAACTTTCGTAAGTAGGCTTTTATTAGCAATTTTTTTTATACGGTGTTAGCTTTAGTTGTTTTCCGTTTTCTTAAATGAATTAAATGTTTCTTGTGCTATTTCTTCTGCATCTACAATCATATCATTTCCAATCCAAGATGTCATTTTAAATCCTATTCCAGCTGCAATTATTGAACCCACTAAAGGAATCCATTTTGAAGCTGTTTTCGCAATTAATGTTGTGCTTGCTTTTTTCAAAAGAATCATAATTGCTTCTTTTCCACCATATCTCGCAGTGTACTGAAGAACTTTACTTGCAATCAATTTTATACTTTTTTGATCTAAAAGTTGTTTGTTGTATTCTTGTTGTTCTTCATTCAGTCCGTAAATGTTCTGAACTTCTTTTGACAATTTAACCATTAATGTTATGTCAACACCGATGTCAAGTCCAGGTATTGGGTTTAGACCATTAGCAGCGGCTAATGCAGAATAACGTGAAACTATTTTATCTGCTATTTTTCTTTTTTCTAAAAGTATATTTTCACTAGTGATATTTATGTCGGCAATAAATCTTTCTTTTTTGAAATTACTTAAACTGGAATAAATATCTTCTAATAATTTACTTAAATCATACTCATTTGGATAGTCAGATGATGTTAAATAGATTCCTTTGATTCTGAATCCTTTTAGATTTTCAGAAAGATTGTTATAAATCTTTCCATATGTTTCTTTTTCATTAATTCCTCTTTTTAAACCTCTATCTACAGCAAAATCCATTTTAGTTCTTACGGCGTATACAGGTTTTTTAATTCGGATTAATTCTTGCATTAAAAATAAGTCATCATCATAAAATCTATCCGCTGTAACTAGAATAACACAATCAAATTCTTCAATATTAAATTCGTTAATATAATTTTCTTTCGGAAAATTAGAAGTTGAACAACCGGGTAAGTCATAAAATAGTAAACCTCCGTGTTCAATTGGTTCGTTAACATTCATTGTAGTTTCGATTTCTCCAACCTCGGCAACTTCTTCTCCTGCAATAGCATTAATTAAAGATGATTTTCCAGTTCCGCTTCTACCAATAATTCCACATTTGATTTTTGCGTTTTTGTAACTTTCCAAATCTTTTTTAAATTTTTTTAAAACCTCATTCAGGTCTAATTTGTCTATTTCCATATTTTACTTTTATTAATTATTATTGTCTTAAGGTTTTGATTGTATAAAAAAGACCTCAATGTTTTTTGATGTTTCAAAAGTTGCTCGTCAATTAAAGCTAACGTTGTTTTGTATGGAAAGTTGCGTTTTAAATGAACGGCATTTTTCCGCAGGAAAAATAGAGTTTATTAAAATGCAACAACCTTTGATTAAGCCAAATTTAGCAATTTTTTATACAAGGTGTTGCCAAATGCGTTATTTTATTTCCATTTCCATATTTCGTTCATTTTTCAGATTATTTTTAATTTACAACAACGCATTTCAGTAATTTCCATTTTTCAGACATTTCCAATTCCGCAATTTTGGTTTTTCAGCGTCTGATTGTTTTCTCACGTGCTTAATTCCGACAATAATTTTCACTTTATTTAATTTTCAGAAAATTCTCAGCCTTTCTAAATTATATTTTAGAGAAAATTCCACACAATTTTTGTTCTGTATTTTGCTCAATTCCGCAAAGTATGGAAATTCATATTTGAGTAATTTCTCCGCAATCTTGATTTCAGCTTTTGAGTAAATTCCTTTTTTGTAAAATTTTGAAAACTTCTCCAACTTTTCAAAATTTTGATTAGCGAGAGAGTGTTCCGCTTTTTTCAGAATTCCGATTTACAAACTAAAAAAAAGCCAAAATTATATTTAAATAAATGACTTGTATTCGGCTCGATTCACCAGTTTTTGGCAACGGCTTATATTAAATCAAATGTATTGATTTTTACTTAAATATCCCGGGATAATAAAACATTTCCCTTGTCTTTATCGGACTTATTTAATTTCTGTAAAGCAATGTCCAGAGGGTTCTGAATTTCCATTAAATCCTTTCTTCTTACATGTGTATAGATCATCGTAGTTTCTGGTTTTGCATGTCCCAACAAAGATTGAATATATCTAATGTCAACACCATTTTCTAATAAATGAGTTGCATAACTATGTCTTAAAGTATGAGGAGTTACTGTCTTTTTGATTCTAGCTCTCGCACAACTTTTTCTTAAAAATTGTCGCACACTTTCTGTGCTATATTTTCCTCCGTTTTGTCCTTCTACAAAATAAATCTTTGGTTTGTAAGAATAGTAATAATTAGATAAAAGAGGTAAAAAACTATCTGCTAAACTAACGTATCTGTCTTTTCTGCCTTTTCCATTTTTTACTATCAGTTGTTTTCTTTCAATATGAAAATCTACCAATTCTAAATTTGTAAGTTCACTAATTCGTAATCCGCAAGAATAAATCAATGCTAAAATTGCTCGGTGTTTTAAGTTTTGTGTACACCTTATTATCTCTAAAACTTCCTCTTGTGATAAAACACTAGGTAACTTTCTAGATTTCTTAGGTCTTTCTAATACAAGATCATTAATTTTGGTTTGTGGACAAAAAATAATAAAAATCTTTAAGGCACTTATAAACTGTCTTTGAGAGCTAATTGAATAATCTCGTTCTATAAAAACTTTTTCAATAAAAAGTTCAACACTTCTATTGGTAAGTTCATCTAAAGGAATTTTTGTGTGGAAATTTACAAAATCAGCAATAAAAAAAGTATAAGTCTGTATGGTGCTTTTACTATACCTTTTCCCTTTTAAAAAAAGATAAAAGGTGTTTAATAGTTTTTTCTCACTTTCAGTTAAGTCTCTTTTAAAAAGGATTTTTTTATTTATTTTAGAAGTATCAACTTCAGTAATACCTTTAAAAAGAGTGGTGATTTTCTTTAAATTTTCTGGTGTGTTTTTTAAATACCAAGCGGTTAAATTTTGACTCCAATAAGTATCTTTAATAGACTTAACAAGAGTAACTAACTTTTTATCATAGGTAAATCTAACCAAAAGATGATCTTCCTTTCTATGATTCTTTTGTTCCAGATAAATAGTTGGTAGTTTTTCCAAAATTCTTTTTCAGTTTATAGCACTCTAAATATAATGAAAAAAAACAGTATCAACTTGTTTATTTTCAATCAATTATAGTGAAACTGAATTTTAGGAAGCAAAAGAACCATTTAAAAGTGTTAGAAATTTATAAATTATTTATTCCTCATCAAAAGTAGCAGTTGGGCAAAATAATAAATCTGTAGGGTTGTCAATTTCATATAAATACTCATATCCTTTAGATTCTTTTCTACAAAAAGGCTCTAAAAGTCTTGCTATATTTGTAAACCCTTCTAAAGTTAAAATACAGAAAAAAGTCTCATTATCTTCTGTCAATATTCCTTCATCAGTTTTAAATAATCCAAAAATTAAATTACAATTACGTGGTGTTATAAAATCTACAGCTGCCAGATTTAATTTTTGCTTTTTATTGATAACTGTATCTACAATTAGTTCTCTAAAAAGGATTGCTTCTGCTTTGTCAAAATTGTATAAACGGACAATATTCTGATCGTGACCATCTATGTTTTCAATATAATCTAATTCCATTTCTTGTGGTAAACTTGTTTTTAGCTTTAATACTTGGTGTCTATAATTTTTAAAATCTAATGCGCTTGTAACCAGTTTTCTCCAATTCCAACTTCAACATCTAAAGGAACGCTCATTTTAAAAGCATTTTCCATTTCGTATTTTATAATAGGTCTAATAATTTCTAACTCGTCTTTATGCGCGTCAAAAACCAATTCATCATGTACTTGCAATAACATTTTAGATTTAAAACCTTCCTTCTCAAAACGGTTATGAATGTTAATCATCGCTAATTTTATAATATCTGCAGCAGAACCTTGAATAGGAGCATTTACAGCATTTCTTTCTGCGCCACTTCTAACCATAGCATTTCTAGAATTGATGTCTTTTAAATACCTACGTCTGTTTAAAACCGTTTCTACATAACCATGTTCTCTAGCAAAATCTACCTGTGCAGACATATATGCTTTTAACTTCGGATACGTTTCGTAATACGTATCAATTAGCTCTTTTGCATCACTTCTAGACAAATCTGTTTGGTTACTTAATCCGAAGGCAGAAACACCATATACAATTCCAAAATTAACTGTTTTTGCATTACTACGTTGTTCACGCGTAACTTCATCTAAAGGAACATTAAAAACTTTTGCAGCGGTAGAAGCATGAATATCTTCACCGTTTTTAAAAGCTTCCATCATGTTTTCTTCTTCACTTAAAGCAGCAATAATTCTTAATTCTATTTGAGAATAATCTGCAGCTAATAAAACGTAATTTTCATCTCTTGGTATAAAAGATTTTCTAACTTCTTTACCACGTTCTGTTCTAATAGGGATATTTTGTAAATTCGGGTTGTTAGAACTCAATCTTCCCGTAGCAGCAACTGCTTGCATGTATTCCGTATGAATTCTTCCTGTTTTAGGATTCACTTCATTTGGCAACGCATCTACATACGTACTTTGTAATTTTTTATACTGACGATATTCTTGAATATCTCTAATAATTTTATGGTCTTTTGCTAAAAAGGATAAAATATCTTCACCTGTTTTATACTGACCCGTTTTTGTCTTTTTAGGTTTATCTACCAACTTCATGTTTTCAAACAATACAATACCTAATTGTTTTGGCGATGCAATATTAAATTCTTCGCCTGCTTGCTCATAAATATTTTTTTCAAGTCTATTGATGTCATCTGTTAAGGCGACAGATAATTCTTTTAAGAAATCGATATTGATGTTAATTCCCTCAATTTCCATGGCAGTTAAAACAGAAACCAACGGCAATTCTATATCATTAAAAAGACTAGAAACATTTCCGCTTTCTAATTCGCTTGTAAAAAGTTGTTTTAATTGAAATGTAATATCTGCATCTTCAACTGCATATTCTGTTTGATCTGCAATAGGAACAACACGCATAGAAAGTTGATTTTTTCCTTTTTTACCAATTAAATCTACAATAGAAACTGGTTGGTAATTTAAATACGTTTCTGCCAACATATCCATATTATGACGCATATCTGGGTTAATCAAATAATGCGCAATCATGGTATCGAATAATTTCCCTTTTACAGGCATTTCATAATTAGACAACACCTTAATATCATACTTTAAATTATGCCCAATTTTTTCGATTGCATCGGATGTGAAAAATGGACGAAACTCTTCTAAAATAGCTTTGGTTTCCTCTTGATCTTCCGGAAAAGAAACATAATATCCTTTACCAACTTCGTAAGAAAAAGCAATACCTATTAACTCCACTTCTAAGGCTTTTAAGCCAGTGGTTTCAGTATCAAAACAAACAGAAGTTTGCTCCATTAATTTTTTTAATAATAATTTTCTAGAAAAAGGAGAATCTATATGTTGATAAAAATGACTCGTATCCTTAATTGTTTTAAAACCAGATGCAATTGCTTCTTCAGAAACAGATCCAGTTCCTGGAGCCGCAAATAAATCAAACTGACCTTCAGGAAGTGGAGCTGCTTTTTTGCTTTGCAACGGACTTGAGTCCGTTGTGTTTTTATTATCTTCTACAGAATTTGCTTTTTCTGCATTTTCAACGGCAAAAGTTCGTAAGAAATTAGTTAATAAATTTCTAAACTCTAATTCGTTAAAAAGTTCCGTTACCTTGTCTTTATCTGGCTGATCTAATTCAAAATCTTTTGCATTAAAAGTTACAGGAACATCTAACATAATTGTTGCCAATTGTTTAGAAAGTATACCTAATTCTCCGTTAGCTTCAATTTTCTCTTTCATTTTTCCTTTTAGCTCATGTGTATTGGCTAAAAGATTTTCCATAGAACCATAAGTTGCTAAAAACTTTTTGGCAGTTTTTTCTCCAACACCAGGTAACCCTGGAATATTATCTGCAGAATCTCCCATCATTCCTAAAAAATCAATGACTTGCTCTGGGTTTTCTACACCAAATTTTTCTTTTACTTCATCAACTCCCCAAATATCGTAACCACCACCAAAACGAGGTTTGTACATAAAAATATTTTCAGAAACTAGTTGTGCAAAATCTTTATCTGGCGTTACCATATATGTTTTGTAACCTTCTTTTTCTGCTTGTTTAGCTAAAGTTCCAATAACATCATCTGCCTCAAAACCAGCTTTTACCATTATTGGTATGTGCATGGCTTTTAAAATTTCTTGAATATATGGAACCGCTAACTTAATAGCTTCCGGAGTTTCATCTCTATTTGCTTTGTAAGCTTCAAACATTTCTACCCTGTCTACACTTCCGCCTTTGTCAAAACAAACCGCTAAATGATCTGGTCTTTCACGTTTTATAACATCTAAAAGAGAATTCATAAAACCCATAATAGCAGAGGTATCTAAACCTTTACTATTAATTCTTGGGTTTTTTATAAAAGCATAATATCCTCTAAAAATTAATGCAAAAGCATCCACTAAAAAAACTCTTTTTTGATCTGACATATCTATTTTGTAATCTATTTTAATAATAGTTCTTATAACAATAACTGAAAAATAAGGGGTTATATAAGCAGCAGTAAAGCTACAAAACTTTAACATCCTATTAAAATTCCACCGACAATATAACTGTTATCTTTGACGAAATTTTTTAAAATAAAATTTCTTTTATGAAAATAGCAATTAGACTAATTATTTTGTTTGCCATTATTATGTTGTTAGAGGTGTATGCTTTTCAGGCAATAAAAACAATTACTAAAAATAAAATTTTTCGTTACTCTTGGGTTTTAATAAGTGTAATAGCATATATAAATTTCTTTTATGTATCAATTACCTACGATAGAACTGAAGGTCAAACTCCACAGTTTCAAATGGCAATGGGTATAATGTTAACGGTCTTAATACCAAAATTAGTCATCTTAATAATAATGTTTGGTGAAGATGCATATCGCTGGGTTTTAAAATTGTTTTCTGCCGTTTCAAACGGAGAAACAAATGAACTTGCAGGTAGAAGAAAGTTTATTTCTCAAATTGCTTTAGGTTTGGCAGCAATTCCATTTGCAGCATTTATCTACGGAATTATTCAAGGGAAATACAATTACAAAGTTTTAAAATACCAATTAAGTTTTAAAGATCTACCAGATACTTTCGATGGATATACCATTACTCAAATTTCAGATATTCATTCTGGGAGTTTTACAAACAGAGAAAAAATACAATATGGTGTAGATTTAATAAATCAACAAAAATCGGATGTAATGTTGTTTACGGGTGATATTGTGAATAATAAATCGGACGAAATGGATAATTGGATGGATGTTTTTGATAAATTAGAAGCAAAAGACGGTAAGTATTCTATTCTTGGTAATCACGATTATGGAGATTATATAGATTGGGATAAGCCACAAGACAAAATAGATAACTTTCAAAAAGTAAAAGACATTCATAAAAAAATTGGATTCGATTTGTTGTGTAATGAAAATAGATATTTAGAAAAAGACGGGCAAAAAATTGCATTAGTTGGTGTAGAAAACTGGGGGAAAGGTGGTTTTCAGAAAAAGGGAGATTTACAAAAAGCATCGGTAAACATTAAAAAAGAAGATTTTAAAATATTAATGAGTCACGATCCAAGTCATTGGGAACATAAAGTAAAAGAAGACCCTTTTAATTATCAACTTACCTTAAGTGGGCATACACATGGCTTGCAGGTGGGTATAGAAATTCCGGGTTGGTTAAAATGGAGTCCTTCTCAGTTTGTCTATAAACAATGGGCAGGTTTGTATGAAGAAGCAGGTAGATTTATTAATGTAAACAGAGGTTTTGGATACCATGCATTTCCGGGTAGAGTTGGTATTTGGCCAGAAATTACGGTGATAGAATTGAAGAAAGCCTGATAATCAGTTAGTTTAAAAACTTTTTTATATCTTTGCACTTTGTAACAAAAATTGTTTGCAGATTATCCCTCATTTAAAACTTATACTATGACTAGATTTGGGGAGTTAATAAATACTGAAAAACCTGTTTTAATTAACTTTTATACAGACAGAAATGATTCTGACACTGCAGTAAGTACCTTAAGGTATGTTGTTGCAGCTATAGGAAGCAAGGCAAAGGTAATTAAGATAGATGTTGCTAATAACGAAAATCTTGCAGATGCTTTACTCATTAAAGGAGGCTCAACTTTTATGATTTATAAAAATGGCGAAATGAAATGGCGTCAAGCAGGTTTACAAGACTCAAAAACTTTAGTAGGTTTAGTACTAAAATATCTTTAATTTTTTTAGAAGCTATTTCCTGTTTCCACTTCTCGCTTTTTTATTCTAAAAAAGAGCTCAAACAATGAGACTGTCTTGAGCTTGTAGAAAGGTTCTATGAGGGTTAGAATTTGTTTGTTAACTTTTTGTCATTGCGAGGTACGAAGCAATCTCTAATTTATGAAGAGCAAGGCATTATTTCTTCATAAAATTACAAACAAAATTGATTACATTCAGTTTTGCTATTCTTACTGTTATAAGATTTCTTAACCGCTAAAAAGCTCATTTAGAAATGACATTGGTAGTTTTACGTACTTCTTTTAAAGCCAAATATACTTTGTTTTCTATGTAGTTTAAATAAAGAGTTAAGTATACAATTTTACGAAATGTCATGTCAAGTGAATTTTATTTTTCATAAAATTTTTAGAGAGGTGTTGTACGGTTAATAAAATAGACTCTTAGATTTCTCAATCGCTAAAAAGCCCATTTCGAAATGACATTTGGTCGTTTTTATATTGCTTTAAAAACAAACCCTTTATCAGAAAAATGCTGCAACACTTTTGGTAAGGCATATTTCATTCTTTTAGCTGCTTTTACGCTATCATGAAAAACAATAATACTTCCTGATCCCGTGTTTTTTAAAACATTCTCTAAACACTTTTCATTAGAAATAGAGGTATCAAAATCTGCAGATAAAACACTCCACATAATAATTTGGTAGCCTTTTTTAATCAATTCTTGTGCTTGTAATTTTTTAACCTTACCGTATGGGGGTCTAAATAGTTTTGCTTTATCCTGCAAGGTTTCTATAACCTTGTAGGTGTCTTTAGATGTTTCTGCGGTATTTAAATGTACATGGTTCTTAAAAACTTGCAGGTTGTTTTCGCATTCTAAAACATTATCAATATAAGTTGTATTACCAGTTTTCCAACCATTTAAATGGTTTTGGGTATGGTTACCAATGCTATGTCCATCAGTAATAATTTTACTAAAAATTTCTGGGTGATTTTGTATGTTTTTTCCAATACAAAAAAAAGTTGCTTTTGCTTGGTGTTTTTTTAATTCGGCTAAAACAAATTGGGTAATTTCATGCGTAGGTCCGTCATCAAAAGTGAGAAAAATTTCTTTTTTATCAGAAAGAAAACGCCACGTATATTTAGAGAAAAATCTCATAATAAAACGTGGCGTTCTGGGGAAATAACTTTTCATTTAAAAGGTGTTATTCTTCATCCGGAATTAGATGATCAAATAGTTTTACAATATTTATAAATTCATTTTGTAATGCCTCTAAATATTCTTTATCAACTTCGCCTTCTTCTGTTTGTGTAATAATGTTTCTGTACATGTAAAGCGTAGTATCTATGTCATCAAAAATTAATTGAGTATCTTCTGTAGAAAATGTGCTTAACCAAATTAATTTTTCTTTAAATAAGTCTATCAATGTTCTAGCTGTTTCTCTTGCCTTTTTAGTGTCTCTTAATCTATAATAAGACTCTGGGTACCCCATAGATAGGCTATAATGATCAAAGTCTTCAATTGGCATTTTATCTAATGACAAGTCTAAGAGTTCTAATGCTTTTGCGGTATCTCCTTCTTTTTCAAAAGCTTCAGATAAACGCAATAAGCTATTACGCATAGAAATTGAATTTCTTTTGGTTTGTTCGTCTAAATAAATTTTTCCGTCGTTAATGTTTCTCCAATCCCATTTCTGAATATTGGTGTACATCTTTTCGGTGTCAATTCTACCCATATCAAGTGGGCTCTTTTTAGCCATCGGAGTTTTAATAGGTACTAATTTATAGGCCAAACCATCTAATTGTAAATAATCTTTTAACCAAAGGTATTCTTCTGCGGCATTTGCGCCACCTGTAAAGTAAATTGGTCTTTCCCAATTGTTATTGGCAAGAATATCTAACATTAAAATTCTATTCTTAAATAAAGCTCTATCATCAATAGTTATGTCTATGTAAGGCAGAATCTTATCAGCATCTTTTTGGGCTACAATTCCGTTTTCTAATACTTTTTGTTTGTTAACAGGAATTCTAATTTTATTAGTAGGATAATACTTTTCTTTCTGACCATTTTCTGTTTCTACATAAGTTGCATCACTATCTGAAGCAATCCAACGCATAAAGTTTTTAATAGTCATAATAGAATCTTTAAAACGCGGATGATCCATAGAATAGGCAACATCTAAAGTTCCGTATTTATACTGATCATGTTCTAATTGAGACGGAATAGGAGCTGCTTTATAAGTAGCTCGTTTCATTTGGTCTATATACCAAGCAGTCGCAAATAAAGAAGTGTTTACTAATTTTACATCTGTTCTAATGCCTTCTACTTCTTGCATATACCAAAGCGGGAAGGTATCATTATCTCCAATGGTAAACATAATTGCGTTCTCATCACAACTTTCTAAATATGCTTGTGCATTTAAGTGCGTTGTATATCTGTTAGAACGATCATGATCATCCCAGTTTTGAGAAGCCATTAAAGTTGGTACTGCTAAAAGAGAAACTAAAGAAACTGCAATTGCAATTGTTTTTTTATTTCCAAAATTCTTTAGATATTCATATAGTGCAAGTACACCAAAGCCAATCCAGATAGCAAAAATGTAAAAACTACCTACAACCGCATAATCTCTTTCTCTGGGTTCAAAAGGTTTTGGATTTGTGTAAAAAATTATAGCAAACCCTGTAAAGGCAAAGAATAAAAGGAGTGTAAAGAAATTTTCTTTATCCCATTTAATTTGATATAATAAACCAATAATACCTAAGATTAACGGTAAAAAGTAGTATTTATTTCTTCCTTTATTTTCTAAAACCTGAGAAGGTAAGTTCTTTTGAGAACCTAATCTCATTTCATCTATTGTATTAATTCCGCTAATCCAGTTTCCGTTAAAAACATCTAAGTTTCCTTGAATATCGTTTTGTCTACCAACAAAATTCCACATAAAATATCGTCCGTACATATAGCCAAACTGATAGCTCATCATAAACTTCATATTCTCTGCAAATGTAGGTTTACGTTTACTGTTTTGTGGAATACCTGCAATAGATTTATACATTTTTTCTGAAGCAGGGTTTACCATTCTTGGTATAAAACCTTTGTGTTTGTCAGACCAGTTTGGTACAACTCCTTCGTAGTTATTTACAATCTCGTATTTTCCATTTAATTTCTCATATTTTGGCTTATCATCCTTGTAAGGGTTCTTAGCATCTTGTTCTCTGTCGTAAGAGTTTGAGTAATAAGTGTCGTAAAAAACATTTGCATCACCATATTGTTCACGATCGTAATATGCTAATAATTCACGTGCACTAGAAGGGTTGTTCTCGTTAATAGTAGTGTTGGCGTTTGCTCTAATTGGTAACATCATCCAAGAAGAAAAACCTATCATAATAAACATTACAGAAAGAACTAGTGTATTTGCATGAATTTTATTTTTCTTACGAGTATATTTTAACCCTAGGTAAAATAAAACAACTAAAATAATCGCTGCAATAATACTTCCAGAGTTATAAGGCATTCCTATGGTATTTATAAAAAATAACTCAGAAGCACTAAAGAATTTTAATGTAAACGGAAATAAGAATTTAAAAACAAACATTAAAGCAAGTACAGAAATTACGGTTGCAATTGCAGTTGTTTTTATGTTGATGTTTTTATACGTCTTAAAGAAATACAGCATTACAATTGCAGGAATAACTAATAAAGAAAGAATATGTACCCCAAAAGATAACCCTACCACAAAACTGATAAGAATTAACCATTTGTTTCCTCTAGCTGTGTGTAGTTCGCTTTCCCACTTTAAACCTAACCAGAATAATAAAGCCATTAAAAAAGATGACATTGCGTATACTTCTCCTTCTACGGCACTAAACCAAAAACTATCTGAAAAATTATAGGCTAAAGCACCTACTATTGAACTTCCTAAAATTGCAATGTATTTTCCTTCGGAAGCTTCACTTGTTTTTAAAGCAAGTTTTAGTGCTAAATTAGAAATTGTCCAAAACATAAATAAAATAGTGAACGCACTTGCCAGTGCAGACATAAAGTTTACCATTTTAGCAATATGAGTAACATCTGAAGTAAACATGGCAAAAAATGCCCCTAACATTTGAAATAAAGGTGCTCCTGGCGGATGACCAACTTCTAATTTAACGGATGTAGAAATGTATTCTCCACAATCCCAAGCGCTTACTGTTGGTTCTAGTGTAAGGTAGTAAGTAATTAAAGCAATTACAAATGTAGCCCATCCTAAGATGATGTTCCATTTTTTAAATTTTGCTGATGTCATAGTTGTTTAATAATGTGTGGCGAATTTACTAATAAATATGAATTAAATTAGTTGAGTCTCACTTTTAAAAGGAGAAATTTCATCATAAATGTTTGTTAAATGTAAAAAAAATTAAAAAATGTTTGCAGGTTCTAAATAAAGGTTTAAATTTGCACCCGCATTAGAGTATTGGCCTATGGTGTAATTGGTAACACACCGGTTTTTGGTACCGACATTCAAGGTTCGAGTCCTTGTAGGCCAACTGCAAACCCTTTTAATCATTTGATTAAAAGGGTTTTCTTTTTTTACACGTTTTTTGTATTGATTCATTGTTGTTGGGTTTGTACGTTTCTTTATTTTCAACTCTAACCTGGGTAATTTCATTTTTTAGTTTAAATTCTTATTTTTAAAAGCGTAATAAGGGATCAAGTCCAAAAGTTGTGGGATTTAGAAATTAGGCATAAATATTTGAGAGTCTAAAAAGGAAAAATTTGATGTTTCTAACACCTCTAAATTGTGCTCTAAATGCTTTTATTTTAGCATTAAACGATTCTGCAGAAGCATTTGTACTTCTATTGTCAAAATAGTTGAGTATATTCTGATAATGTATAGACATTGTTCTAGCAATGGTATTAAAGCTTTTAAACTTCGCTTGTCTTACATTTTCATCCCATTTAGCAAGTCTAGTTAAGGCAACGGTTTTATCTTTTGTTTGATTGTAAATCCAGGATAAGTTTTGACATAAATTGTATGCCTTTTCTATATCTGGATAAGTTTTAAAAAGTATTTCAGCTCTTTCTTGTTGGGAGTTAGTCCATTTGTTACTAGATTTATACAATAGGTATCTACTTCTAGCTAATAATTGTTTTAGAGTATCTCCATTTGGTAGTAGTTTAGGAACATATTTTAAGGAGTTGTTTCTAGCATTTTCTATGGCGTCGTTATCTTTATCTATTGCTTCCCAACGATGTTTAATTCTAATTTCTTGCAAAGCATCTAAAGCTAATTTTTGCACATGAAATCGATCTATAACTAGTACTGCTTTTGGAAATGATTTTTTAACGATTAACCCCATGTTTGCTGCCATGTCTAAGGTTACTTCTTTTACTTTTTTTCGTTGTTTTAAAGAGATTTTATTAAGGATTCTAATAACATCTTCTGCTTTAGTGCCTTTAATCATGGCCAGTAAAGCACCTTTTTTTCCATTCGCATTTTTATTAGTCACGATAGTATATAAATCTCCATTAGAAAATGCTGTTTCATCTATGGAAAGATAGCTTCCAGTATTTTCAGGAAAAAGCAACCATTGTTCAGCATGTGGTTTTTGGTTCCATTGCTTAAAATCACTTAAATAATCTTTGTATTGTCTCTGTAAGTTTCTAGGGCTTACTCCGTAAAAGGTTGCTACAACAGATGTACTTGTAGCATTATTACAGACTGATTTGTTTTAAAAAAGCAGCAAATTCACTAGTAATTCTAGTGCCTTTTGCTACTAACTGCCAATCTCTTATCACTAATTTTTTAGAATTATCATCAATCCAACGCCTTCTAATAACATGTAGAAAAACGTTTTTACCTCGAATAGGAAAATCTTGAATAGTGGCTTCTGGAAAAAATCCTTTAGAGCTTAATTTAAGTGTTTTAAATTCTTCAGGAATTGTGTTTAACTCAGTGAAATAGAAATGGAGTTCTTCATTTTTAACTTCGTGTTTGGTAAGTTTAAAATAGTTAACAAGTATTTCTGGTAGTAATAATTTAATAAGCTCAATTGAAGTATCCAAAATAGAAGTAATTTAAAAGTCAAAGTTCTTCCTTTTTATTTTACTCCACAACTTTTTGTGTTGATCCGTAATAAGCTAAAAAAGTACATGGTTTAGGTTTTTAAATCAGTAAAAAAAGTTTTTTATTTTTATTGAGTGCTGCAAAAATTTTAGCAGTGTGATTTGCTATTGAATTTTAAGTTTGTGTATTACCAAAATTAGGTCTAGGCATAATTTTTTAGTATTTAGATATCGCTTAGAATTTGTATTTGAAGAATTCTAAATATCTTTTTTTTATTTTAGCAAGTAATTAGTTTCTGTAACATATCTGCATGTTCAAAACCACCTTCTCAGAAAAGTTAAAAATATTTTACTGGAAGGATTAAAATAAGAGCGTATTGCAAATAAAATTAATATAAAATTGAAATATTATGGTTTTAAAGTTTGCGTAAATATTTGGTTTAGTATTTTTGGGTTTTTAAACTAATTCCTATCTATTGTAAGAGGTAATCTAAGCTTTCTTTTTATTAATAGGGCAATTTGCATATTCTATAATACATCATGCACGTTTTTTGTTATTTACTTATGGGGTTTAAAAGTATTTTTATTACTTGATAAAAGGCTTAGGATTTATACACTGTGTTAGGCCATTTTTTTTAACTTAAAACAAGAAGGTTTGTATTATTTAGGATTAGACATTGGGAGTTCTTCTATAAAAGCGGCTTTGGTAGAAGTAGAAACGGGAAAAAGTTTAGGAGTTGTGCAAGAGCCTAAAGAAGAGATGGGCATGTTTGCTCAAAAAAATGGTTGGGCAGAGCAAAAACCAAATGATTGGTGGCTGCACATTTGCAACGCAATTACCAAGCTAAAAAAAGAATATAATATAAGTAGAACCCAAATTAAAGGTATTGGTATTTCTTATCAAATGCACGGTTTGGTTTTAGTAGATAAAAAAGGAAATCCACTTCGTAAAAGTATTATTTGGTGTGATAGTAGAGCTGTTGAAACAGGTAATACCGCTTTTTCTGAAATTGGAGAAGAAAAATGTGCTTCTCATTTATTAAATTCACCAGCAAATTTTACAGCTTCAAAATTAAAATGGGTTAAAGATAATGAGCCAGATATTTATAATCAGGTTCATAAATTTATGTTGCCAGGAGATTATATTGCTTATAAATTTTCAAACAAAATAAATACCACTATTTCAGGGTTGTCAGAAGGGATTTTTTGGGACTTTAAGAATGATACTATTGCAGATTTTCTTTTAGAGCATTATGGAATTGACAAGTCTTTAGTACCAGATATTGTAGATACATTTGGTGTTCAGTCTTTAGTAGATGAAAAAGGAGAACTAGAAAGTGGTCTTGCAGCAGGAACTCCAATTTATTATAGAGCAGGAGATCAACCAAACAACGCGCTATCTTTAAATGTATTTAACCCAGGAGAAGTTGGTGCAACAGGAGGAACATCTGGAGTGGTATATGCTATTACCGATAGTTTATCTGCAAAAGAAAGCTCTAGAGTAAACAATTTTGCACACGTAAATTATCAAAAAGGAGCAGCAGCAAGAATTGGTAAATTGTTGTGTATAAATGGTGCAGGAATTCAGTACCGTTGGTTGTTAAATAATTTAGCCGTAGATTCTTACGAAGAGATGAATAATTTGGCCTCAGAAATTCCTGTAGGTTCAGATGGTGTTTGTTTAATTCCTTTTGGTAATGGAGCAGAGCGTATGCTAAATAACACAGAAATTGGTACTCGTATTGTAAACATGAATTTAAATAACCATCATAAAGGGCACATGTGTAGAGCTGCTTTAGAGGGTATTGCGTTCTCTTTTGTGTACGGTATGGAGATTTTAAAGTCAGACGGAATTAAGCCAAGCGTAATTAGAGCAGGAAATGATAATTTATTCCGTTCAGATATATTTGCAAATACGGTAGCAACTTTAATAGAGCAAGAAATAGAAATATTTAATACAACCGGAGCTATTGGAGCGGCAAGAGCTGCAAATTTACACAAAGGTGATTTTGAGTCTTTTGGAAAAATAATTATGGACAATGATCATGTAATGACCTTTATGCCTTTTAAAGATAAAGAGCCTTATTTAGAGGCTTATAAAAATTGGAAAAAAGAATTAGAACTCGTTTTGAAAAATCAATAAAAAAATATAATTTTGGGCGTTACCTAAAAAGGTAGTGCTTACCAAACATAACCGAATAACATAATAACACGAATAAACAATTAAATAACATTTAAAGATGGCGAATAAGGAATATTTTAAAGGAATTAACAAAATTCAATTCGAAGGTAAAGAGTCAGACAATCCATTAGCATTTAAATACTACAACCCAAACCAAATGGTTGCAGGAAAAACAATGAGTGAATGGTTTAAGTTTTCAATAGCATATTGGCATACATTCTGTGGGCAAGGAGGAGACCCTTTTGGACCAGGAACACAAAACTTTCCTTGGGATCAATCTACAGACCCTATTCAAGCTGCAAAAGACAAAGCAGATGCTGCTTTTGAATTTATCAATAAAATAGGTTTCGATTATTTCTGTTTTCATGATTACGATTTAGTGCAAGAAGCAGGAACTTTTGCAGAATCAGAAAAAAGATTAGATACTATTACAGATTACATTAAAGGTAAGCAAGCAGAAAGTGGCGTAAAATTATTATGGGGAACAGCAAACTGTTTTTCTAATCCACGTTATATGAATGGTGCTGCTACAAATCCAGATTTTAACGTACTTGCAAGAGCAGGTGGGCAAGTAAAATTAGCTTTAGATGCAACTATTAAATTAGGCGGAGAAAATTACGTTTTTTGGGGAGGAAGAGAAGGTTACATGTCTTTATTAAACACAGATATGGGACGTGAAATTGACCACATGGGACAATTCTTAACCGTAGCAAGAGATTATGCAAGAGCACAAGGTTTTAAAGGAACTTTCTTTATTGAGCCAAAACCAATGGAGCCAACAAAACATCAATATGATTTTGATTCTGCAACAGCAATTGGATTCTTAAAAGAGTATGGTTTAGACCAAGATTTTAAATTGAATATTGAGGTAAACCATGCAACGTTAGCACAACACACAATGCAACACGAAATGGCAGTTGCTGCTAAAGCAGGAATGTTAGGAAGTATTGATGCAAACAGAGGAGATTACCAAAACGGTTGGGATACAGATCAATTTCCAAACAACATTCAAGAAGCTACAGAAGCAATGTTAGTGTTAATTGAAGCTGGAGGCTTACAAGGTGGTGGAGTTAATTTTGATGCAAAAATTAGAAGAAACTCTACAGATATGGATGATGTTTTTCATGCACATATTGGTGGAGCAGATACATTTGCTAGAGCATTGTTAACTGCAGACAAAATTTTAACTTCTTCTGCTTACAACTCTTTAAGAGAAAAAAGATATAATTCTTTTGATGCAGGAAAAGGAAAAGACTTTGAAGCTGGTAAATTAGATCTTAAAGATTTATACAACATTGCTCATGAAAATGGGGAATTAACATTACAAAGTGGTAAGCAAGAATTGTTTGAGAATATTATCAATCAATATATATAAGAATAAAGAGACCTTTCATATTTAACAATATGAAAGGTTTTTTACTAAAACTCAGTTTTAAAAAAAAAGACTTTAAAAAAACTAACTTCTAGAAAACTATGGTGAAATCAACTAATTCAGGATATCTTATTAAATTAACATTAGTGGCCACTTTAGGCGGTTTACTATTTGGTTATGATACCGGTGTAATTTCAGGAACTGTAGGATCTCTAGATAGTTTTTTTGTAATTCCAAAAGGATTATCAGAAACAGCAGCAAGTGCTTTTAAAGGATTTTTAGTATCAAGTGCATTAATTGGTTGCATTATTGGTGGAATCTTTGGAGGGTTAGTTAGTAAAAAACTAGGAAGAAAAAAAGGGTTAATCTTAGCCGCTATTTTATTTTTAATTTCAGCTTTAGGTTCTGCAATGCCAGAAATGTTTATTGGAACTTTAGGAGAATTAGATCATACATATTCTACAATTTTTATTGTGTATAGAATTATTGGAGGTATTGGAGTAGGTTTAGCATCTATGTTGTCTCCGTTATACATCGCAGAAATTGCTCCTGCAAAAAGTAGAGGTAAATTGGTTTCTTTTAATCAATTAGCAATTGTTGGAGGTTTTATGGTAGTTTATTTTGTGAACTATTTTATTTCTAGAGGTGGTGGTTCTGATGCTTGGTTAAATGAAGTTGGTTGGAGATGGATGTTTGCTTCAGAAGTAATACCTGCGGGCTTATTTTTAGGACTTTTATTTTTTGTTCCAGACACACCAAGATCTTTAGTATTACGAAACAAACCAACAGAAGCTTTAGATGTTTTAATTAAAGTAAATGGTAAAGAAGAAGGTAATAGAGTTTTTGCAGAAATACAAGATTCTATGAATGAAAAAACATCAGGAAACCTTTTATCTTTTGGTTGGCTAGTAATTATCATTGGAGTTTTACTTTCTATTTTTCAACAATTTGTGGGTATAAACGTAGTATTGTATTACGCTCCAGAAATTTTTAAAACTATTTCATCTGGTACAGATAGTGCCTTGTTAATGACTATTATTGTAGGTGTTGTAAACTTTTTATTTACTATTGTTGCAGTAAAAACAGTAGACAAATACGGTAGAAAACCATTAATGATTATTGGAGCTGCAGGTATGGCAGTAGCTATGGTAAGTTTAGGTTTTGTATTTTATTTAGGTGCAACAGGCTATTTTGCATTGTTTTGTATGATGTTATATGTTGCAAGTTTTGCAATGAGTTGGGGACCGGTAACTTGGGTTTTATTAGCAGAGATTTTTCCAAATAAAATTAGAGGAAAAGCTTTAGCTATTGCAGTTGGAGCACAATGGATTTCTAACTATTTAGTGTCTTTAACATTCCCTATGATGAATGATAATTCTTATTTAACAGGATTGTTTAATCATGGTTTCGCTTATTGGGTATATGGTATTATGAGTGTTTTAGCCATGTTATTTATTATGAAATACATTCCAGAAACAAAAGGGAAAACCTTAGAAGAGATGGAAAAACTTTGGAAAAAGTAATCTTAAAAAAATCAAATTAAAAAAAATAATAATGAATCTCGTTGAGGAGCAGTTTCTCTGTGAGGTGTGTTATAAAAATAGTAAATATGAACAAAAAAATAGACCAACAATCAGCAGATAATATTAGAGCATTATGTGTTGCCATGGTAGAAAAAGCAAATTCAGGACATCCAGGAGGTCCTATGGGAGGTGCAGATTTTATGCACATCTTATATTCAGAATTCTTTAATTTTGATCCTTCAGATATGACTTGGGCATTTAGAGACCGTTTCTTTATGGATGCGGGGCATTTATCAACCTTAATGTATGCACAATATTATCTTTTAGGAAACTATGAGAAAGATGATGTTGCTAACTTTAGACAATGGGGTTCAATTACACCAGGTCACCCAGAAGTAGATGTTGCAAGAGGAATCGAAAATACATCAGGACCTTTAGGTCAGGGACATACTATGGGAGTGGGTGCAGCAATTGCAGCAAACTTTTTAAAAGCTCGTTTTGGAAATTGGATGGATCATAAAATTTATGGTTTTATTTCTGATGGAGGCGTGCAAGAAGAAATATCTCAAGGAGCAGGTAGAATTGCAGGTCATTTAGGCTTAAGTAATTTTATTATGTTCTACGATTCTAATGATATTCAATTATCTACACCAACAGACGAAGTTACTTCTGAAGATACAGAAATGAAGTACAAAGCTTGGGGTTGGAATGTGGTAACTATTGATGGTCATAACCATGATGAAATAAGAAAAGCATTAAAAGATGCAAATGCTGAAACAGAAAAACCAACACTTATTATTGGAAAAACAATAATGGGTAAAGGTTGTGTTACTGCAGATGATAAAACTTTTGAAGGCGAATGTGAATTACATGGACAGCCTATTGGAGCTTCTGGTGCAGATTACACAAAAACCCTATTAAACTTAAATGCAAACCCAGAAAGCCCTTTTGATATTTATGAAGATGTTAGCGCATTTTATCAGAATTTATTAAAAGAAAAAACAGCAAAAGCAGCTGAAAAGAAAACAGAAATTTCTGCATGGAAAAATGCTAATAAAGAACTTTCAGATAAATTAGATTTCTTTTTATCAGGAGAGTTACCAGAATTAGACTTTGAAGGAATTGAGCATAAAGCAGGTTTAGCATCAAGAGCAGCCTCTTCTGGAGTATTAGGATATTTAGCAGAAAAGGTAGAAAACATGATTGTTTCTTCTGCAGATTTATCGAATTCAGATAAAACAGACGGATTCTTAAAGAAAACACACGCACTTAAAAAAGGTGATTTTTCTGGATCATTTTTACAAGCAGGAGTTGCAGAGTTAACGATGTCTTGTATTGCAAACGGAATTGCATTACACGGAGGGATTATTCCTGTAGTAGCAACTTTCTTTGTGTTTTCAGATTATATGAAACCAGCGATTCGTTTAAGTGGTATTCAAGAATTAGGTGTAAAATATGTGTGGACGCATGATGCTTTTAGAGTTGGAGAAGATGGACCAACGCATCAACCAGTAGAGCAAGAAGCACAAATTAGATTGTTAGAAAAATTAAAAAACCATAGTGGAAACCCAAGTTTCATGGCTTTACGTCCTGCAGATTCTGCAGAAACAAGCGTTGCATGGAAAATGGCTTTAGAAAATAAAAACACACCAACAGGTTTAATTTTATCTAGACAAGGAATTAAAGATTTACCAACCAAAGGAGCATCATCAAGATATCAAGAAGCATTAGCTGCTGAAAAAGGTGGTTACTTGGTAAAAGAAGTAGAAAATCCTGATGTAGTATTAGTTGCAAATGGTTCTGAAGTTGCAACCTTAGTAGCAGCAGCAGAAATTTTAGAAGCTAAAAACGGATTGAAAGTAAATATTGCTTCGGTAATTTCTGAAGGAGTTTTTAGATTACAATCTAAAGAATATCAACAAAGTGTAATACCTAAAAACAAACCATTATTTGGTTTAACAGCAGGTTTACCAGTAAACTTAGAAGGTTTGGTTGGAGATGCAGGTAAAGTGTTCGGGTTAGATCATTTTGGGTATTCAGCACCGGCAAACATCTTAGATGATAAATTTGGATTTACAGGAGAAAAAGTAAGTCAACAAGTATTAGAATATTTAAAAACAGTATAAAAATAAACGTATGAAATTTTTTATTGACACAGCAAATCTTAATGATATTGCAGAAGCAGAAGCTTTAGGAGTTTTAGATGGTGTAACTACTAACCCATCTTTAATGGCAAAAGAAGGAATTACAGGAGCAGCAAATATTTTAAACCATTATAAAAAAATCTGTGACATTGTAGAAGGAGATGTTTCTGCAGAAGTAATTGCTACAGATTATGATGGAATGATTGAACAAGGAGAAGAGTTGGCAGCGTTGCACTCTCAAATTGTTGTAAAATTACCAATGATTGCAGATGGTGTAAAAGCGTGTAAATATTTTTCTGATAAAGGAATTAAAACAAATATGACGCTTATTTTTTCTGCAGGACAAGCATTATTAGCTGCTAAAGCAGGAGCTACTTATGTTTCTCCGTTTTTAGGAAGATTAGATGATATTTCTACAGATGGATTAAATTTAATTTCAGAAATGAGATTAATTTATGATAACTACGGATTTAAATCTCAAATTTTAGCAGCATCTGTACGTAATACAATGCATGTTATTAATTGTGCAAAATTAGGTTCTGATGTAATGACTGGACCTTTATCTTCTATTACAGGATTGTTAAAACATCCTTTAACAGATAGTGGATTGGCACAATTTTTAGAAGATTATAAGAAGGGGAATTAGTATTGAGGTTATTGTTATGAAGAAGATAAAAAGGTAAATTCTATTTAGAATTTACCTTTTTTTTTGCAATAATAATTATAGAATTAATCTCATGAATTATAAGATAATTGTACATTTTGCACAATCTATAACACTTCATGCACTTTTTTTGTTATCTATAAATTTAGTTTAAATGTAAATTTATTTTTTTAATAAGTTATATTAACTCAAAATTTAATTTTATGTCAATAACCAAAAGAAGTTTTAGTCTCTATTTTTTACTACTCGTTTTTAATTTTACTTTATTTTCTCAAGGAAAAGTTGAGGGAAAATTAGAAAAATGGAATAAAGTAACCATTCACTTTAATTATAAAGAATTTAGTGAAAATGATAAAGATAATCCCTTCTTAAATTATAGATTAAATGTAACTTTTAAAAATGGAGATGAAGAAATAACAGTTCCTGGTTTTTTTGCTGCAGATGGAAATGCTGCAGAAACAAGTGCTGAAAAAGGTGCTGTTTGGCAGGTGCGTTTTATGCCTAATAAAATTGGAGAATGGACGTACAAAGCTTCTTTTAAAAAAGGAAATGAAATAGCCATAAATGATGATGAAAAAGTTGGAGAATCTATTGGTTTTGATAATGAAACAGGAAGTTTTATAATAAAAAACAGTAAAAACAGAACCGATGGTAGATTAATTAATAAAGACGAACGTTACCTGTATTATTCTGAGTCTAACAAACCCTTTTTAAAAGGTGGTGCAAATAGTCCAGAAAACTTCTTGGCATATTATGAGTTTGATGAAACACCAGCATCTCATAAATATGAACCACATTTTAAGGATTGGAAAAAAGGAGATCCAACTTGGCAAAACGGAAAAGGGAAAAATATTATTGGAGGACTAAATTATTTGGCATCTAAAGGAATGAATTCTGTCTTTTTTTTAACAATGAATGTACAAGGAGATGGAGATGATGTTTGGCCTTGGGCTACTAAAAATGACCGAACTCGTTTTGATACAAGTAAACTAGATCAATGGGAAATTGTCTTTGATCATATGGATAATTTAGGTTTAATGTTACATATTGTTACGCAAGAAACAGAAAACGAATTACTATTAGATATTGGCGAGTTAAAAACGCAACGTAAATTATATTACAGAGAATTAATTGCAAGATTTGCTCATCACTTAGCACTTACGTGGAATTTAGGAGAAGAAAATGGACCTGTTCATTGGTCTCCAAAAGGACAAAATGATGCAGATAGAAAAGCGATGGCTACCTATGTTAAAACACATGATCCTTATCAGAATTTTGTGGCTTTGCATACACATTCTATTGCAAAAGAACAAGATTTGTTTTTAGAACCTTTATTGGGATATGAGTTTTTAGATGGACCTTCTATGCAAACAAATGACCCAGACTCAATTCATAATATCACTAAAAAATGGATTAATGAATCTCAATTAACCGGAAAAAAATGGATTGTTTCTCAAGATGAAATAGGACCTGCAGATACAGGGGCAAAACCAGATGCAGATGACCCAAACCATAATAATATAAGACATAAAGTTTTATGGGGAAATTTAATGGCTGGAGGAGCAGGAGTAGAATGGTATTTTGGTTATAAATTTGCGCACAATGATTTAAATTGTGAAGATTGGCGATCTAGAGAATTTGTTTGGAACCAAACAAAACACGCATTAGACTTTTTTAATACGTATTTACCTTTTAATAAAATGCATGCTGCAGATGGCTTAACAGATAACCCAGACGATTATGTTTTTGTAGAAAATGATAAAACGTATGCTATTTATTTACCAGAGGTAAAAGAAACAAAAATTAATTTATTTGGTTCAACAAAAAAATACGTTGTAAAATGGTACAACCCAAGAACTGGAGGAGAATTGGTAAATGGTTCTATTAAAAGAATTACAGGTGGAGGAGAAAAATCAATAGGTTTACCACCAAATAAAGATAAAGATTGGGTTGCACTTATTAAATCTACCAAGAAGGAAGAAGAAGGTTCTCAAGAAATTGAGCAAAAAATAATCAGCTTAAATGCTATTCAAGATTTCAATTTATTAGAAAAGGATGGTTTTGGGTATTACAAGGATTTTCCAAACAACGTATTGGCTATTGAAGCATCCGAAGTAAATAATAGAAACAAATTTGCAACAGCAATTGCTAAATTTAAAGGAGTTACTGGTGTTTATAATTTTACTTTTGTAACTACTGCAGAAAATGATGGAGAATCTGAATATGTAATTAAAATTAATGGTACAGCTTTAGATACTATTAAAAACCCTAGAGTTTCTGAGTCTTTTAAAAGCATTAGACACCAAGTTGATGCTGTTTATTTACATGTAAATGATATTATTGAAATAACCTCTAAAGCGGTTACCAATGGTTTAATTCCAGAAGGAAATGAAACAGCTTGGTCTAGAGGAAGATGGAATTCTATTACTTTTACTCCTAAAGATTATTCGTTACTAAAAATATTAGCAGATACTAAACCTTTTGAAGAAAAAGATGGAATGTTAGAAATTGAAGCAGAAAATTATCACTATAAAAATAATAATAGCACCAAGAGAAATTGGGTTGTAAGATCTTTAGATGATAAAATAAGTGTTGCAAACTATAGTAAATCTGCTAATAAAAATAGTTATATTCAAGCATTACCAGATACAAGGGTTACACATGATGATACTCTTATTTTAGGTGAAAACTTCTTTCCTGTTTCTGGTACAGGAGGTGTTATTTCTTATAAAATAAAAATAAATAATCCAGGAAAATATTATATTTGGGTCAATGCACTCTCTACAGGGACAGAAGATAATGGAGTACATGTTGGTTTTAATGAAAATTGGCAAGAAAGTGGAGCTAGAATACAATGGTGCGATGGTAAAAATGAGTGGACTTGGTCTTCTGCTCAAAGAATGCCCGATAATCATTGTGGTACAGAAAAAACAATTTATTTAAACTTCGAGAAATCAGGTGAATATGTACTGTCTTTTTCGATGAGAGAAGATGGTTTTAAAATGGACCGTTTTATTCTTTCAAAAAATAGTAACTTTAGACCAAATTAAAAATCGCAATTATGCAACTTAAGTGGTGTGTTACTTTTATTTTATCTCTATGCACATTTTTTTGTGCCCCTATTGAAGCACAAAATAAAACGCAAATTTTTAATTTTGAAACGATAAAAGAAGGGATCTCTAAAGTAGGTATTTATACAATTAGTCAAGATAATTACGGTTTTATTTGGATAGGAACTAATGGATCTGGTTTGTATAAATTTGATGGTCTTGATTATACTTCCTATAAGTTTAAGCAAGAAGATGCAACATCAATTAGTAGTAATTTGGTGTTTTCTTCTTACTTAGATAAAAACAATAATCTTTGGATTGGTACAGAAGATGGTTTAAATCTTTATGATAGAGATTTAGACCAATTTAAAAAAATATCTGTTGGTCTTTTAGATACTGCTAATATCTCTGTTTTAAGTATTCTAGAACATAAGGATAATCTATACATTGGTACACGATTTAATGGTTTATTTCAGCTGAATCTAAAAACAAATAAAATACAAAGAATAGCTAGTAAAGATGCTAGTATACCTGCTATAAATAGTATAGAAAAAAATAAAAATGGTGCTATATTTCTTGGTACAAGTTTAGGCTTAAGAAAATTAGATACGCTAAACGCTGTAATTTCAAAGCCCAAAAAAGCAGAGGATACTACTATTTTAAATTTTGATGTACCTATTGAAACTTTGTTGGTAGATGATAAAAATAATTTATGGGCAGGAAGCTATACTAAAGGGATTTTTAAATATCAACTTAAAGAAAATAATATTATTGGTTCCTCACAATTTTCTATAACTGAAAAGCGCATATTATCTTTAGTGCAATTAGCCGATAAAACCATTTTATTTGGTTCAGAAAATGATGGCCTTTTTCACATAGATTCTAATGGAGTTTTAATAAAAAATTACTTCTACAATAAAAAAGACAAAAATAGTATTCGTTCAAATTCAATTTGGTCATTATTTGTTGATAATAATCAGAGAATTTGGATGGGATATTACAATAATGGTGTTGTGGTAAGCGATCATTTATTTGATAAATTCGATAACATAGAAAGTTTAGAAAATAATCCAAATTCTTTACAGATAGGATCCGTTACTGGTATTGTAAAAGATACCAATGATAAATTATGGATTACTATGGATGGTGGAGGTATTGATGTTTTTGATATCAATACATCTAAAGTAGACCATATTAATAAAGGTAATAATAAAACATATAAAGGGCTTACAAGTAATCACATTCAAACTATTTTTATTGATAGTAAAAAGAATATTTGGGCAGGAAGTTGGGATAATGGAATTTACATCTTAAAAGATGGGTCTAAAAACTTTACTAATATTAACATCCAAAATTCTAACGGAAAATTATTGTCTAATGCCATTTTAAGTATTACTGAAGATAAAAATGGTATTATTTGGATCGGTACTTTTTATACAGGTGTTTATAGTTTTAACCCTAAAACACAGGTTTTAACACACTATAATTTACCAGAATTTGCAAAGCATGGTATAAATACAAGTGATGTTAGAAAAATATTGGTAGATAGTGATGGTTCTATTTGGTTAGGAACAACTATTGGCCTTTTTAAGATACAAAATAACCAAGGCATATTAAGTGTAAAGTCTTTTGTGAAGCCAATGGCTAACTCTAACAATAACCAAAGAAGTTCTACCCACATATTATCCTTATATGAAAGTACAGATAATTATCTTTGGATTGGTACAAGAGGAGCTGGATTGTGTAGGTATGATAAAAAAACAGACGAATTTAAATGGTTTAATACGTTTTCTGGACTAAAGGAAGAAAATATTGCAAGTATTATTGAAGATAGAAAAGGGGATATTTGGTTAAGTGGCAATACAGGAATTACAAAATTAGATTTAAAAACAAATGAAGTTGTTAATTATACCATGAATGATGGTTTATTATCTGATGATTTTAATTTTAATGCAGTATATAGAGATAAAGAAGGAAAACTTTATTTTGGAAATTATAAAGGAGTAGATTATTTTAACCCAAAAGACTTAAGTACAAATTCTAGCGTACCTTCTCTTTATTTAACGGGTTTAAAGATATTTAATGAAGACGTACATCCTAATGAAAAAAACTCACCACTTACAAAAATTATTACAGAAACATCAAGTATAGAGTTTAATCATGAGCAGTCTGTATTTACCATACAATATACAGGTATTAACTACACAAGACCAGAGAAAAACCAATATGCTTATTATTTAGAAGGGTTAGAAAAATCTTGGAATTATGTAGGCAATCAAAGAAGTGCTACTTATACCAATTTAGATTACGGAGATTATGTTTTTAAGTTAAAAGCGGCAAATAACGATGGCCTTTGGAACGAAAAACCATTAGAATTAAAAATTACAATATTACCACCTTGGTGGAAATCTAAGTTGGCTTCCGTATTTTATGTATTACTTTTTGGGTTAGGAGTTCTACTTTTAAATAAAATAACAAAAAATAGATTAAAAGAAAAAGAACTCATTAAAAATGAGAGAACTCAAAGAATTCATCAAGAGATTTTAAATAAAAATAAATTACAATTTTTTACAAATATTTCTCACGAATTTAGAACTCCCTTAACCTTGATATTAAATCCTTTAAAGGATATGATGATGGATAAGACTTTAAATTTACCAGAAATAGTTAAATCTAAACACAATACTATTTATAGAAATTCTGATAGATTGTTTAGGCTTATAAATGAGCTAATGGATTTAAGAAAGTTAGAATTTGATAAAGTAAGAGTAAGAGCATCAGAATTAAATTTGGTAGATTTTACCAAGAATATTGTGCTTTTCTTTAAAGAAGAAGCTTTAACTAGAAATATATTTTTGACTTTAGATACAGAGGTATCATTAATAAAAACATGGGCAGATCAGAACATGCTTGAGAAAATTATTTTCAATATTTTGTCCAATGCAATGAAAGTGACTCCAGATAATGGGGTAATCAATGTAAATTTAATAGACAATGATGAAGATTATATTTTACCACTTATTTCATCTACCAAAGCTGTAAAAGTAGTAGAAATTGTAATATCTGATACAGGAAAAGGGTTAGAAGAAGATCAGGTTGATAAAATATTTGAAAGATTTTATCAAGTAGAAAGTCTTAATAAAACATACTATGGCGGTACAGGTATAGGATTAGAAGTAGTTAGTAGTTTTGTTAATTTACATAAAGGTAAAATAGAGGTAACTAGTAAAATAGATGAAGGTACTACCTTTAGAATAATTTTACCAAAAGGAAAAGAGCATTTTTCTAAAGATGAAATTAAGAGTTTTAAAGCAGAAATAGATCTTCCTAAAAAAGAACTAAACTTTATTCCAGAAAATAAAATTTCTGAGACAGAAGAGGAAGAAGAAGCTGAAAAAACAACCTCTAAAAAGTATACGATTCTTGTTGTAGAAGATAATACAGAATTAAGAAACTACTTAAAAACAGAATTAAGTAAAACCTATAAAGTTTTAGTTGCAAATAATGGTTTAGAGGGATTAAAAATTGCAGAAGTATCTTTTCCAGATGTTATTTTAACAGATGTTATTATGCCAGAAATGGATGGTTTTGAGTTTTGTAGACGTATTAAAACAGATGTTAAAACAAGTCATATTCCTTTATTAATGCTTACTGCAAAAGCAAGAATTGATGATCGTATTGAAGGAATAGAACATGGCTCTGATGCTTATATGACCAAGCCATTTGATATGCGTTTGCTTACTTTAAGACTATCTCAGTTAATTACTAGTAGAAAATTAATTTTTGATAAATACTTTAGTGAAGTTAGTGGCGCCAAAGAGAACACGAATGCTACTTCTATAGATAAAAAATTTATTAATAAAGTTTTGGCTTACATCGGTGAAAATATTAGTAACTCTAGTTTAAGTGTAGAAGAATTAGCTAATGAATTAAACTTAAGTAAAAGTCAATCATACAGAAAAATAAAATCTCTAACAGGTCAAACTCCAAATGAACTGTTAAGAAGAATTAGATTAGAAAGAGCATATCAAATATTAGAAACAGGTTCTGCATTTGTAAGCGAGGTAGGTTTTAAAGTTGGTTTTTCTTCTGCATCTTATTTTACAAAATGTTTCAAAGCACATTTTGGAAAGCTTCCAACCGAGGTTGTTATCAAAGAAAAAGAATAACTCTTTCCTTTTTTTCTTGAATGTAAAATTAGCTACCAAAAGCTAATGGATACAGTGTTTGTGCTATTTTACCCTATAAAGAGCCAAAATTAACATCGTATGCATTCTTTTTTTTATTCAAAAATACATCAACTTTCTATATTTGAATAGTTGTATGAGTTCGTTGTGCAGAAAAATATCCTATAAGAAATATTATTTTAGAAATATTTATTATGGGTATTTTAATACTGTTACTAATCTTAACCTTTAATTAATGATATTGAATAAAAGTAAAATGAATACCAATAAATTAAAATCTAGAAGCGCTTTTAAGATCTGCTTCCTTTCATTATTTCTTGTTTTTTCATGTAGTAAAGAAAAGACAGGATTTAAATTTCAAAATGAATCTCTATCAACAGAAGAAAGAGCAACAGATTTAATTAGTCTAATGACATTGACTGAAAAAATATCTCAAATGAGATATGATGCACCCGCAATAGAAAGATTAGGGGTGCCAGAATATAATTGGTGGAACGAATGTTTACATGGAGTTGGTAGAGCTGGTGAAGCAACTGTTTTTCCGCAAGCAATAGGTATGGGAGCAACCTGGAACCCAGATTTAATTTTTAATATGGGAACTGTTGTTTCTGATGAAGCAAGAGCAAAACATCATAAATTTATTAGTGAAGGAAAAAGAAGAATGGGACAAGGTCTTACTTTCTGGACTCCGAACATTAATATTTTTAGAGATCCACGTTGGGGAAGAGGACAAGAAACTTATGGAGAAGATCCTTTTTTAACAAGTAGAATAGGAGTAAACTATATAAAAGGTTTACAAGGTGATGATGAAAAGCATTTAAAAGTGGTTGCAACAGCAAAACATTTTGCAGTTCATAGTGGACCAGAAAAATCGAGACATCAAGATAATTATGTAACTACTAAAAAAGATTTGTACGAAACCTATTTACCAGCTTTTGAAGCTGCTGTAAAAGAAGCAAAAGTACATTCTGTAATGTGTGCTTATAATAGGTATAATGATAAACCTTGTTGTGGTAGTGATTTATTACTTCAAAAAATATTAAGAGAAGATTGGGGGTTTAGTGGATATGTAGTTTCAGACTGTTGGGCAATAAATGATTTTTGGGAAGAAGACAAACATGCTGTTGTAAAAACACCAGAAGAAGCAGCTGCAATGGCAGTAACAAGTGGTACCGATTTAAATTGTGGTAGTGCATATGACCCTAACTTAAATGAAGCAGTTTTAAAGCAGTTAATAAACGAAGAAGAATTAGATATTGCTTTGATAAGATTATTTTCTGCTCGTTTTAAATTAGGAATGTTTGATGACCAAAACAATGTTAAATGGTCTAAAATACCATACAGTGTTGTTGCAAGTGATAAGCATTATAAATTGTCAGAACAAATAGCCAAAGAATCTATGGTGTTGTTAAAAAATGACAATAATATATTGCCTTTAAGTAAAAGTATAAAATCGATTGCAGTAATTGGTCCAAATGCAGACTCTAAACAAGCATTGTTAGGTAATTATCACGGAACGCCAAAGAACTTTATTACACCGTTAAAAGGATTACAAGAGAAATTACCAAACACAACTATTAATTATGCCTTAGGTTCTTACATTGCAAAAGAATGGCCAAGCTTAAAAGCAATACCTAATGAGGTTTTAAAAAATGAAAATGGTTTAGGTCTTAAAGCAGAGTATTACAGCAATAGTAATTTAGAAGGAGAGCCGGTATTGGTTAGAAACGATGCTACTGTAGACTTTATTTGGACGCCTATTAGACCTATTAAAGATTTAAAATCGGATGATTTTTCAGTAAGATGGTCAGGAGAAATTGTGCCAGAAGAATCTGGAGATTATAGAATTGGTTTAAAAGCAAGTAGCTATGCAAAGCTGTATATCAATGATTCTTTAAAGTTTGAATACAGTGCAGAATATGAGCCAAAATTAGAATATTTTGATGCAAAATTAAAAGCAAAAGAAGCTTATAAAATAAGAATAGAATATAATAATACACTATCAGACCCTCAAGCACATTTAGTTTGGGCAAAATTAAATGAAGACTTATTATCGCCAGCATTAGAAGCTGCAAAAAAATCTGAAGTAGTAATTCTTTGTTTAGGATTAACACCAGAAATAGAGGGCGAAGAAATGTCTGTTGTTATAGAAGGTTTTGATAAAGGAGATAGATCTAAAATTACACTACCAAAAACACAGTTAGAATTAGTTAAAAGCATTCAGAAATTAGGCAAGCCAACAATTGTTGTTTTAATGAATGGAAGTGCTTTGGCTATTAATTGGACTGCAGAAAATGTTCCTGCTATTTTAGAATCATGGTATCCTGGTGAATTTGGTGGTAGAGCAATTGCAGATATTCTTTTTGGAGATTATAACCCATCTGGGAAACTACCAGTAACTTTTTATAAATCTGTAAAAGATTTACCAGATTTTAAAAATTACAACATGGAAAACAGAACGTATAGATACTTTAAAGGAGAGCCTTTATTTTCTTTTGGCCATGGTTTAAGTTATGCTAATTTTGAGTATTCAAATTTAGAAATATCAGAGAAGATTGCTAAAAATGAGGATTTTATTATTTCGGTTGATGTGAAAAATAACAGTAAATATTCTGGAGAAGAAGTTGTACAATGTTATGTTACACATGAGAACGATACAATTAAAAACAATCCAATAAGAAGTTTGGTAGACTTTAAGAAAGTGCTTATAAAAGCGAATGAAACTAAAACAATAACATTTAAAATTCCTGCTACAAAATATGCAAGAATATCTGAAGAAGGAAAAAAAGTAATAGAATCTGGAATGATGAATATTAGTATTGGTGGCAAACAACCAGATGTAAAGTTGTCATCAGAAAAGAATGTGTTAATCACTAAAGTTCAAGTTCAATAAATTTAAATTATTCAAAATGATAAAAATGAAAATCGCTATCATAGCATTAGTTATGATATGTACTCAGAGTCTGTTTTCACAATCTAAGACTGTTAGCGGAACAGTAAAAGATGCCATGGGAGAATTATTACCTGGTGTTAGTGTAGTAGTAAATGGAACACAAAAAGGAGTACAAACAGACTTTGATGGTCTTTTTAAGATTGACAATATTTCGCCTACAGATGAGTTAGTCTTTGCATACATTGGTATGACTGGTCAAACTATTTTAGTTGGAGATAAAACAAATATTGATGTTGTTTTAATAGCATCTTTAGAAAGTCTTGATGAAATAGTTGTAGTAGCTTATGGTAAACAAAGTAGAAAAACAGTTACAGGTGCCATTGCAACAGTAGATGCGGCAGAAATGGCCTCATTACCAGTAGCAAATGCAGAACAAGCTTTACAAGGTAGAGCTGCAGGTGTAACTATTGTTAATTCAGGAGCACCAGGATCTAGTCCTCAAGTTTTAATTAGAGGTTTAGGTACTTTTGGTAACAATAGTCCTTTATTTGTTATTGATGGTGTAATTGTAGGAGATCTTTCTGGAATTAGCCCTTCAGATATAGAAAACGTGTCTATATTAAAAGACGCTTCTACTACTGCATTATATGGAGCAAGAGGTTCTAATGGTGTAGTTTTAGTAACTACAAAAAGTGGAAAAAAAGGTAGAGGAACCTTAAATTTCTCTTCATATACAGGTGCTCAGACAGTTACTAACAGGTATAATCTTATGAATACTGCTCAGTATTTAAAATTTGCTGCTAATAACAATGTTTTTCCAGACAGACCTGCAGCAATATTTGAAAACGATACAGATTGGCAAGATGCACTATTTCAAGTTGGTTTAATACAAGATTATAAATTAGATTATTCTAAAGGAACAGAAAATAGTACACAATATTTTTCAGCAGAATATTTAAAACAAGAAGGTACAATTGTTAATACAGGTTTCGATCGTTATTCTTTTAGAGCAAACAGTTCTTATACTTTAGGAAAGTTAAAGTTTGGACAAACAATGTCTATATCATTAAGTAAGTCTAAAGGAGAACAAATGGGGGGTGGTAGAACGTTAATAACACATGCTGTAAATTCAGTTCCATTTTTACCGGTATATAATCCTGATAATAAAGGTGGTTTTCAAGGACCAGATAATGTTGGTGATAGCCAAAATGCAGAGAATCCTATTAGAATTCAAACACTTCCAACATTTAGTACCCATAATATAGGAGTTATTGGTAGTTTGTATGGTGAATATGACATTTTAGAAGGTCTTAAATTTAGAACTCAAATAGGTTTAGATTATTTTAATAGTAGAAATAGTACTTTTGTACCTATTTATTCTGATGATGCTAGTAATACGCATGCACAAGACTTTGCTTCTTTTAATGCAGGTGTAGCTTACGGTCAAGGATTGGTTTTTACAAACAGTTTAAACTACGAAAAAACATTTGCAGAAAAGCACAATGTTGAGTTTTTAGCTTTAGTAGAAAAAACAGAAAACACTTATTTAGGTTTTGGTGGTAGTGCAAGAAACCTTGTTACTGATGAGGTACAGCAGTTTGGACCAGATTCTCAAACTATTGGAAGTAATAATAACAAAACAACTAGGTTAGGTTATTTAGCACGATTAAACTATAATTATGATACTAAATATATTTTCTCTGCTTCTGTAAGAAGAGATGCTTCTTCTAGATTTGGAGAAAACAATCGTTGGGGTACTTTTCCAGCAGTATCTTTAGGGTGGGTAATTTCTGAAGAAGAATTTTTTGGAGATGATAGTAATATTAATAATTTAAAATTAAGATCTAGTTACGGTATTAGTGGTAACGATGCTATTGGAGATTACCAATACTCTGCTACACTTGTTGGTGGTTTTGAATATCCTGTAGGAGATTCTTTTGCACCAGGTTTTACCCAAGATGGTGGTTCTAACCCAGATTTAAAATGGGAGGAAAAAACGAATTTAAATATAGGTCTTGATGTAGGTATACTTAATAATAAATTTACAGCAAGTTTAGAATATTTTAACAACAGAAGTGATGATTTATTAGTGAGTTTACCAACGCCATTATCTTCTGGTTCTCATGCTGGTAACATTACATCAAATATTGGTTCTGTAGAAACTAAAGGTTTTGAAGCAATTTTAGGATATAATGATAATGAAGGTGATTTGACTTGGTCTGCTAATTTTAATATTGGTTCTAGTACTAATAAAGTGTTAATTTTAGGGGTAAATGAAATTCCTAGAAATTTTCTGCAAGATGCTGCAGTTAACGTTACAAACATTCAACAGGGAGAAGCGATAGACCATTTTTATGGTTATATTAGTGATGGTATTTATCAAAACCAAGGAGAAGTAGATGCTGTTTTTTCTGCAAATACGGGTCAAACAGATATTAAACCAGGAGATATAAGATATAAAGATATAAATGGTGATGGACAGATTAATGCTGATGATAGAACTGTGTTAGGAAATGGACTTGCAGATTTTACTTATGGTTTAAATTTAAGTGCTAATTATAAAAACTTTGATGCTAGTTTATTTATTACTGGTGTACAAGGAGTTGATGTTTATAATACCATTAGATATGATTTAGAAGGTGGTGCTCGTAGAGTATTTAATGGAAGCCCTGTTTTGTTAGATAGTTGGACTCCTGGTAATTTAACAACTACAACACCAAGATTTGGTGGATCTACAGAAAACTTTGCAGTATCAGATAGATTTATTGAGGATGGTTCTTACACCAGGTTAAAAAACATTAATTTGGGTTATACAGTTCCTAGCGAGTTGTTAAAAGGTTACCTTTCTAAACTTAGGTTGTATGTAAGTGGGCAAAACTTAATTACTATAACAGATTATAGTGGATTAGATCCAGAATTAACATCAGGTGTAGATTATGGAAGATATCCACAACCAAAATCATTCTTATTCGGAGTTCAAGTTTCATTTTAAAAAATAATAATCATGAAAAAATATAAAATTTTATTTCTGTTTCTTACAGGTGTTTTTGCTATAAATTCTTGTAGTACAAATGATCTAGAGTTAGCAGATCCAAACCAGGTAATGCCAGAAACTTTTTTTGCAAACGAAACGCAAGTTCAGTCTGCTGTTAATGCCTCATACGCTAACTTACAACCTGGTGCCTTATATGGTAGGTTAATGTGGTTTATGAATGACAATATGTCTCAAGAAGCTGTTAATGGTGGTGGTATGGAGCCAAATAAAGAAGTGTTTTTAGACTTTAGCTTTAACTCTACAAATGTTTTTATTAAAGACTATTGGGATGCTTGTTATAGAGGTATCAATAAAGCAAATTTTGTAATTGGTAATGCGGCAATTATTGATGGAATTCCAGAAGGAGAATTAAGTAATGCAAAGAGATTAAAATTCTATGCAGAAGCTAAATTTTTAAGAGCACAATACTATTGGTTGTTAGTTAATAAGTTTGGAGACATTCCATTATTAAGAAACGGAGACTTTACAGAAAGCTTAGGGAAGGAAATTAGCCCAAAAGCAGATATAATTGCATTAATAATTGAAGATTTAGAAGATGCTTCAATTCATTTATTGCCTAAAGAGTCAGAAGAAAACGGTAGAGCTACTAAAGGTGCTGCACAAGCTTTCTTAGGAAAAGTATTATTGTATCAAAAGAGATATGTAGATGCGTTAGCTTCATTTAACAAAATGTCTGGTTACGATTTAGAGCCTAATTTCTTAGATAACTTTTTAGAAGAAACAGAACATGGTATAGAATCAGTTTGGGAAGTGCAATATGATTTAAGTTTAGGAACTAACAATAAATGGGGTAGCGATGGTACCGGTAAAAACCATGCTACTTTTAGAGGACAAGATTATGGAGCCTTAGATTGGTTTGGATCTGCGCCTTCAGACGATTTAGTTAATTCTTTTGAAGCTGGTGATAAGAGATTAAATGCAACATTTTATTTTGCAGGAGATTCTTATGATAACAATACTAAAACCTTTAAAGCAACTGACTTTGCTGTAGGGAGAGGTTGGAGAAAATATCAAAATTATTATAAGCAACCTAGTGAAGTACAAGAATCTGGAATTAATGCGAAAGTAATCCGTTATTCAGATGTGTTGTTAATGATGGCAGAATGTGAAAGTCTAAAACCTGGTGGATCACAATCTATTGCAGTTGGTTATATAAATAGAGTAAGAGCTAGAGCAGGTGCAACAGCAGGAGGAGTATTTCCTTTATTACCAACGACACTTTCAAAAGCAGAAGTTTTTGAAGCTATTGTACATGAAAGAAAAGTAGAATTAGCAGGTGAACAAGTTCGTTTTGATGATCTTATTCGTTGGGACAGAGCTGCAACCTTTTTAGCTGGTACAGGTTTCCAGACAGGTAAAAATGAATTATGGCCAATACCAGATAAGGAAATTTCTTCTAACCCTAACGTTACAAGTGCTGACCAAAACCCTGGGTATTAATACCTATTAAAGATAAAAAATTTGAGTTGATTGATTAAAACGGCGTATTCTAACGAAGCGCCGTTTTTTTTATTTTAAAAAATAAGCAATATTCAACTAAATATTTTTTTACAACGTACTATTCTTGGGTATTTTTCTAGCAATAAAATAATACATATCAAAAGAGAAATTTATACTTGTTTCTGGGAGAAAATTGAATATAAATTTTTAAAATTTTGATAAGCAAACCAATGATTTAAATTGCTTAAATTATATAGACACATTAGCTAAAGCTAGAGTAGCTACCGATAATTTTAATATGAATGGTTTAGTAGATATTTACTTGACAATTCTTTAAAAATTTAGTAAATTAGTTTAAAATAAAATTGGTTTTATTTTGATGATATGATGCTGTCAAGAAAAGTAGAAAACATAGAAATTTATGTTATTGATTGTTAATAAAGGTGAGGCAAAATATTTATTTATCTAAATCATTAAATAATTATGATGAAATAAATTTTTAGCAACTAAAAAATAGCCAATACATCATGTTTAAAACGTGTAAATATTAACAATGGATTATCTTTATTTTTAAAAAAAAAATATATAAAAATGAAATCTTATTTTAAACACATTTTATTATTGCTTACAATAACTACTCTTTGTAATTGTACATCGGCTAAGAAAGAAATTAAGATAGCGTCTACACAAATTTTTAGTCAGTTAAAAAATACGGATACAAATATCGATTTTAAAAACATTCTTACAGAAAACGATTCTATAAATTATTTCACTTATTCCTATATTTATATGGGTGGTGGTGTTTCTGTTGGTGATATAAACAATGATGGATTGCCAGACTTATATTTTACAGGTAACCAAGTTTCAAATAAATTATATCTAAATAAAGGGAACTTACAATTTGAAGATATTACAGAAAAAGCTGGTGTTTCTGGCAATAAAGAGTGGCACACAGGGGTTACAATGGCAGATGTAAATAATGATGGTTTTTTAGATATCTATTGTTCCGTTTCAGGGAAATTTGGAACATTAAAAAATCAGTTATTCATCAACAATAAAGACAATACTTTTACAGAACAAGCAGAAAAATATGGTTTAGCAGATGAAGGAAATAGTGTAAATGCTACTTTTTTTGATTATGATAATGATGGAGACTTAGATGTGTATGTAGCAAATTATCCTCCTTTAAAATTTAGTTCCCCAGCATTTGTTTATCAAATGGAAATGAAAAACGTAAAAGAAAACGAGTCGGATCATTTATATAGAAATGATGGAGGAACTTTTACAAACGTTACCGATGAAGCTGGTTTAAAAGCATTTGGTTTATCTTTAAGTGCTACCGTAGGAGATTTAAATAATGATGGTTGGCAAGATTTGTATGTTTCTAGTGATTTTAGTTCGCCAGATTTAATGTACATCAATCAAAAAGATGGAACTTTTAAAGAAGTTGTAAAAAAAGCAACTGCACATACGGCATTTTATGGAATGGGCGTTGATATTGCCGATTTTAATAATGATGGAAATTTAGATATTTTTCAGGTAGATATGGATGCTAAAAGTAACCGTAGACAGAAGGCAAATATGGCAAGTATGAATCCAGATTTGTTTTGGAGTGTTGTAGATGCTGGCTTTCATTATCAATACATGCAAAACTGTTTTCAAGTAAATTCTGGCGTTTTTGATGATGGAATTCCATATTTTTCAAATATTTCTAGAATTACAGGTACTTCTTCTACAGATTGGAGCTGGGGACCTTTAATGGCAGATTTTGATAATGATGGGTTTAAAGATGTTTTTATTACAAATGGTACTCGAAGAGAAGTAAATAATAGAGATTATTTTAAAAAATTAGAAGAGGCGAATGTAGGTGTGAGCAAGTCTTTAGAAATGAGTTTACAAATTCCATCAGAAAAAATAGATAATTTTATTTTTAAAAATAATGGAAATCTAAATTTTGAAAAAGCAAATAAAAAGTGGGGCATTGAATACAAAGGGTTTTCTAATGGTGCTGTTTATGCTGATTTAGATAATGATGGAGATTTAGAAATTATTACCAATAATATAGATGATTATGCTGCTGTTTTTGAGAACAAAAGTGCCGACAATAGCAATTTCTTAAAGGTTCGATTTAAAGGAGGTTTAAATAATAAATTCGGATTAGGAAATAGAGTTTATGTAAAAACTGCCGATAAAACTCAAATGCAAGAGTTAACACTAACCAGAGGTTTTCAGTCTTCCGTAGCGCCAGAATTGCATTTTGGTTTGGGTACAACTTCTAAAGTTGAAGAAGTAAAGGTTGTCTGGCAAAATGGTAAAACTCAAATTTTAAATAATGTTTCTGTAAATAAAAATCTAGTTTTTAATTATGATGATGCTACAACGGCTGTTATCAATAATAAAGAAGAAAAAGAGAATTTATTTGTAGCAGAAAAGAACCTGTTTCCAAAGTACAAACATGAAGAAAACGTACATGACGATTTTGAAACTCAGGTATTATTGCCTCATAAATTATCTTCTTTAGGACCCGCTTTAGCAATAGGAGATTTAAATAATGATGGTTTAGAAGACTATTTTATTGGAGGAGCAAAAGGAAAATTAGGAGCAATGTTTTATCAAACTAAAACAGGGTTTGAAGCACAGAACACAAGTTTCTTACAAGAAGATCTTTTAAGCGAAGACTTAGGGGCTCTCGTTTTTGATGCAGATGCAGATGGAGATAATGATTTGTATGTTGTAAGTGGAGGTTATGAATATGATGCAACATCAGAATTATTACAAGACAGATTGTATGTAAATGATGGAAAGGGAAATTTTTCTAAAGCAAAAAAAGGAACTTTACCTAAATTTATTTCAAGTGGTTCAAAGGTATATAATGCAGATTTTGATAATGATGGTAAAGAAGATTTGTTAGTTTTAGGTAGACAAATACCTGGTCAATATCCATTACCAGCCACAACGTATATGTTAAAAAATGTTGGTTCAAAAGGAAATCCAAAATTCGAATTCTTTTCTGATGATTTTACAAAACCTTTTAAAGATTTAGGAATGGCAACATCGGCAACAATTACAGATATTAATGACGACAATTTAAAAGACATTATAATTGTTGGAGAATGGATGCCTATTAAAGTTTTTAAAAATAATAAAAATGGTTTTGTAGATGTTTCTGAAGAGTTAGGTTTAGATAAAAATACTACCGGTTGGTGGTGGAGCATTAATCAAGGAGATTTTGATAATGATGGAGACACAGATTATATTTTAGGTAATAATGGCCTTAATTATAAGTATCAAGCAAACCAAGACGAAACCTTTGATATTTATGTGAATGATTTTGATAAAAATAACAAACAAGATATTGTATTAAGTTATTATAATGAAGGGAAACAGTATCCTGTAAGAGGTAGATCATGTTCATCTCAACAAATACCTGGAATTAAAAAGAAATTTAAAAATTACGAAAGTTTTTCTGAAGCGACTTTAATCGATGTTTATTCTGATAAAGCATTAGAATCTGCTTTACACTATCAAGTAAAATCGTTTGCGAGTATTTATTTAGAAAATAAAAACGGAAAATTTATTGTACACAAACTTCCTCAAGAAGTTCAAATTTCAAGTATAAATGAAATTATTGTTAAAGATTTTAATGATGATGGCAATTTAGATGCTTTGGTTGCAGGTAATTTGCATATGTCTGAAGTAGAAACACCAAGAAATGATGCAAGTTATGGCGTTTTTTTACAAGGAAATGGTGATGGAACCTTTAAGGCAACTTCAAGAAAGGAATCTGGTTTTTTTGCCTCGGGTGATGTAAAAGGAATGGGACTAATTAATAAAGATGAAAAGAAGTATATAATTGTTGTTAGAAACAACGATGCGTCCAATTATGTAAAAATCAATAAATAGTTTCAGTTTTAAGGAAACGTTACCGTTAAAGGGAATGAATCCCATTAAATATCAAAAATGATGTGTTTTTTTTAGAAAATGCATCATTTTTTATGTTTAAAACAAGATGTTATTAGTATTTTTATATGTTCGATAAAAAAAACAGTATTATAAATTATATTTAAATATGAAAATCACTAAAATTTTAAGCCTTTTATTTTTTGTAACAGTACTTATTTCTTGTGGAGGGTCAGAAGAAAGTGATGAGCCAATAACAACACCCGTAGAAAGAGTTAGGGCTGCTTTTGAGATGTCAATATCTCCAACAGACCAAAACGTGCTTTTGTTAGACAATAAAACCGTTGGAACTGGAGAGTTTACAAGCGAATGGGATTATGGTCAAGGAAATGGTTTTGTATTAGATCAACCAGGAATTGAAGAAGTTAGGTTTGATAATGATGGAACTTTTAGTGTTACATTAAAAGTGACTAATGAAGCCGGTGTAACACAAGATGTTCAAACAGTAGTTGTTGCTAATAGTGCAGGGGGAATATGCCCTAATGGAATTTGCGTTACATCTAATGCAGGAGTTTTAAAAGATGTATCAACCACCTTTTTAGTTGGTAATATAACAAGAGCATCTAAAGTAAATAGTGGTGGTATGGATGCCGAAATTTTAAAAACACATTTTTCAAGTATTACTTCAGAGTATGAAATGAAAATGGATAGAATGCATCCATCACAAGGTACTTTCGATTTTGCAGCTGCAGATGCTATTGTAAATTTTGGAGTAGCTAATGGAATTAATGTACATGGCCATGCTTTAATATGGCACAATGCAACACCAGATTGGGTTAAAAACTTTTCTGGAACAGATGCAGAGTTTGAGACAATGGTTAAAAATTATATTACAACAACGGTAACAAGATATAAAGGTAAAGTAGCTTCTTGGGATGTTGTAAATGAGGCTATTGAGGATGGTAGTGGAAACCCTTTAAGAAATTCTGTTTTTAAACAAAAAATGGGAGACGATTATATTAAAAAATGTTATCAATGGGCAAGAGATGCAGATCCAGATTGTTTGTTGTTTTATAATGACTATAACATGGCATCTAGTTCTGGTAAAAGAGCAGCAATGTTTAATATTGTTGATGATTTAGGAGATTTAATAGATGGTGTTGGTGCTCAAATGCATATTAATTATAATTTTCCATCAAAGGCAAATATTCAAGCAGTTGCAGATGGTACTGTTTCTAGAGGATTAAAACTACATTTTGCAGAATTAGATGTTAGAGCAAATCCAGATGATGATCAAACTATTTTAACATCAGAAAGAGCTGGTCTTCAAAAAGCAAAATTTACAGAAGTTGTAAAAATTTATAATTCAATACCGTTAGCAAATAAATATGCATTAACAGTATGGGGGGTAAGAGATAATGAAACTTGGCTAACAGATTTTTGGGGTCATATAGACTGGCCACTAATGTTTAATGAAGATTACAGTAAAAAGCCTGCTTACGATGGTTTTTTAGAAGGGTTGAAATAAATAAGTTATTTGTTAGGTGTAATAATACAGAATCAGTTAAACTTTTCAACGAAGTTTAACTGATTTTTTTTTAGAATAAAGAATCAGTTAATAGTTTAAATAACTTATTATGAATTGCAGTATATGTTTCAATTCAATATTTATAATTACAACAGTTTCTTTATTACATTCTTGTAATAGTGGGGTACAGAAGGAAGAAATAAAAAAAAATAAGTTATGAAGAAATTTTTTATAGTAGTATTTATCAGTACGTTTATTCTAAGTTGTTCAGATAAAAAAGTAATAAGTAAAGTTATAGCAACCACATTTACAAATCCTGTTTTAAAAGGGTTTTATCCAGACCCAAGTATTTGTAAAGTAGGGGATAGTTATTATCTAATAAATTCAACTTTTGCTTATTTTCCGGGAATTCCTGTTTTTAAAAGTGATGATTTAGTAAACTGGAAACAAATAGGAAATGCTTTAGACAGACCAGAACAGTTAGATTTAGAAGGTTTAGAGGTTTCTCAAGGAGTTTTTGCACCTGCAATTTCTCATCATAATGGTGTGTTTTATATTATTAACACAATTGTTGGTGGTAATAATAATTTTATTATTTCTGCTACTAACCCTGCAGGACCTTGGTCTAACGCAACTTGGTTACCAGAAGTAGAAGGTATAGATCCTGCACTGTTTTTTGATAAAGATGATAAAACGTATGTTATTTTTAATAGCACTCCTCCTAATAATTTACCAGAATATGACGGACACAGAACTATTAAAATTATAGAATTAGATGTTAAGAACCTAAAAACAGTTGGTGAAGCTAAAATAATTATAAATAAAGGAGCAAAACCAGAAGACAAACCAATTTGGATAGAAGGTCCGCATATTTATAATAGAAACGGGTTTTACTATTTAATGGCTGCAGAAGGTGGTACCGCAGAAGAGCATTCTGAAGTTGTTTTTAGAAGTAAAAATGTTTTAGGTCCTTATAAAAGTTATGAAAATAACCCAATTTTAACTCAAAGAAATTTAAGTGATACTAGAGAAAACCCAATTACATCAACAGGGCATGCAGATATTATAGAAGACAATTTAGGGAATTGGTGGGGCGTTTTTTTAGGATGTAGACCTTATGATGATGATAACCACTTTAACACAGGTAGAGAAACTTTTATGGCACCTGTAAAATGGAAAAATGATTGGCCAGTTTTTGATTTAGAAGGAGATGCTGTAAAAGATCATTATCAAATAACATTACAGAAACCTCTTACAAATGTACCGTCTGTTAATGCAGATTTTATAGATGAATTTAAGACAGATACTTTAGCTTTCGACTGGCTTTTTTTAAGAACACCAAAAGAAAAATGGTATTCACTTTTAAACGGAAAATTAACTATAAATACACGTTTAGAAACTACTTCAGGTACATCAAACCCAAGTTTTATTGGGTATAGACAAAAACATTTATTTGGTGAGGTAACCACAAATTTATCTTTTAAAGCAGTTGCAGAAAATGAAAAAGCGGGTTTAATTGCCTTTCAAAATGAAAAACATTATTACTATGTCTGTAAGAGTTTAAAAGGTAATAAACCAGTGGTTCAGTTATTAAAATCAACAGAAAACGGAACAGAAGAAATTACTTTTAAATCAATAAAAGAGAGTGATAAAATTTCTTTTAAGATAGAAGCAAAAGGAATCTATTATAATTTTTACTACTCCATAAACAATACAGATTGGCAAGTTCTAAATGAAAATGTTGATGCTACTTTTTTAAGTACCAAAAAAGCAGGTGGTTTTGTAGGTACAATTTACGGAATGTACACAACTTCATCAGGTAAAAAAAGTACAAACAATGCGGTTTATCACTGGTTTAAAAATAAGAATATAAATTAATAACAATAAAAATAGAATTCATGAAGTATAGATATAGTATTTTTATAGCCCTTTTAGTAACTTTAATTTCCTGTAAATCCATAGCTATTAAAGAAGAGGTTAAGCCACCAAAGGCTAAAAATGTTATTCTTTTAATTGCAGACGGTACTGGCTTGTCTCAAGTATCATCGGCATTTTATTATAAAAAAACCAAACCCAATTACGCAAGGTTTAAGTCAATAGGGCTTATTAAAACCTCTTCTGCAACAGAAGATGTTACAGATTCTGCTGCAGGAGCAACCGCTTTTTCTACCGGAGAAAAGACTTACAATGGGGCAGTTGGTGTTGCTGTAGATTCTACGAAGCTAAAAACTTTGGTAGAAATTTTATCACCACAAAATGTTAAAACCGGATTAATTTCTACCTCGTCAATACAACATGCAACTCCGGCAAGTTTTTATTCGCATGTTTTACATAGAAGTCAATATGAAGATATTTCTTTAGATTTAGTTACTTCTGATGTAGACTTTTTTGCTGGTGGAGGTATAAAATTTCTTAATAAAAGAAAAGATGGAGAAAATTTATTAGCAGAGTTAAAAGTAAATGGTTTTGAAGTAGATACTACTGCTTTGGGTAGTTTTTCTGAAATTAAAAAGCATTCTAAAATGGCTTACTTATTAGCTAAAGAACACATGAGTGCAGCAGCAAAAGGACGTGGAGATTTTTTACCTAAAGCAACAGAATTAGGAATAGAATTTTTGAATAAAGATGCTGCTAAAGCTGGTTTTTTTATGATGATAGAAGGTTCGCAAGTAGATTGGGGCGGCCATTCTAATGATGCTGATTATTTGGTGTCTGAATTGATTGATTTTGATGACGCTGTAGGTAAAGCGCTAGATTTTGCAGAGAAAGATGGTAATACTTTGGTTATTGTAACTGCAGATCATGAAACCGGAGGGTTTACGTTAGCTTCTACGCCAAAGAAAAAAGAAGATGGTACCACTTATGACGATTATAAGGAAATTACAGGAACGTTTTCAACCAAAGGGCATTCTGCTACTTTAATTCCGGTGTTTGCTTTTGGTCCAGGTTCTGAAGCATTTACTGGGATCTATGAAAATACAGCTATTTTTCACAAAATATTTGAATTAACAAATTGGAAGAATAAATAGCTTCTTTTTATTCAAATATTAAAGGCTATAGCAATTAGTATAGATTATAAAACTCAAAATAATGTTACATTCTAAAATAGTACATTTTCTTCTTTTAAGCATTTTTATTTCTCAAAGCCTCTTTGTAAATGCACAGGATAAATCAGAAAATCAGTTACAAGAATTATCAAAATATATGGGTACTTGGTATGGTGCAGAAAATATTAATGATGATAATTTAAGTGAAAACCCTAAGGTTAAAATGACTGTAAAACCTACAATTGGTTTTACAAATGGTTTACAAGTAGAAGTTTTTGAAAGTAAAAAAAATGAATGGAAAACTACTTTGGTAGAACTCATTTCTTATGATGTTGTAACTGATAAAATTATAGCAAAAGGTATTAATGATAAAAACGAATGCTTTATAGGCAAAGGAGCTTTTTATGAAAATAACCTTTGGATTATGAAAGATGAGAATTTAAATGGAGAACATATTTCTACCGTAAAATTTAATTTTTTAAGTAGTTCAGAAGTAGTTTTAAAGGGAACAGACTCTGCAGGTAAAGAACTTTGGAAGATAAAATATATCAAGAAAAATCCAAAAGATAAAAATATTGGTATTCAGTTGGTTTCAGTAAAGGATTTAATGGATAAAAACCCAGAAAATACGCTGAAACAATTAGGGAGAATGGGGTATAGTTATATAGAGACCTTTGTGTATAAAGAAGGTAAATTTTATGGTTACTCTCCAAAAGAATTTAGAGATATAGTAGAAAAAAATGGCATGCGTTTTTTAGGTTCTATGACTTTTTATAATCCAATTGATAAAAGTGAAAAAGAAATAGAGAAGTGGTGGAATAAAACAATCTTAGATCATAAAAATGCAGGTGTCGCTTATTTATCAACTTCAAATAACAATCTAAAAAACATCAAATCTTTATCAGAGTTAAAGGTATATACTGATTATTATAATTTAGTAGGGAAGCTTTGTGAAAAAGCAGGCTTAAAATTTCTATTTCACAATCATAAAGACGAGTTTTTAGAGGTAGAAGGAAAAATAATTTATGAGTACTTTTTAGAGAATACCAATCCAAAATATGTAAGTTTTCAATCTGATTTGTATTGGATGGATGTTGCAGGTGTTAATCCTGTAGATTATTTTGAAAAATATCCAAAACGATTTATAAGTTGGCATGTAAAAGATTATAAAGAATTAGGGCAAAGTGGTAAAATAGACTTTAATAAGATTTTTTTATCAGCAGAAAAAGCAGGTTTAAAATATGTTATTGGAGAAGTAGAAGATTACGCTTATCCAGCCATTACAAGTGTTGGTTTAGCATGGGAATATCTGTATTATGAATTATTAAAATAAACGTTTAATTATGAAATTTTTTAAAATGAAATACCTTTTATTAACTATATTTTTCTTTACAATGATTAAAACTAATGGGCAAGACCAGTTTAGTGTTTTGTTGTTTACGCAACATGATACTTGGCATTACAATAGCATACCAGTTGCTGTTGAGGCTTTTGAAGAAATGGCCGCAGAAAATCAGTTTAAGTTTGATTGGACACAAAGACCAGATGATCTTATTGATAAATTACCAGAATATGATGTAGTCATATTTATGAACGCCAATGCAAATTTTTTAACTCCAAAACATATGGATGCTTTAAAAGTATTTATGAAACGAGGAGGAGGTTTTGTAGGTATACACACAACATCAGATGGTGAAAAGGATAATGCCTGGTTTGATGGTCTTGTTGGAGCAAAATTTATAGATCACCCAAAATTACAAGCCGCAATAGTAAAAGTTGAGAATAATGATTCTCCGGTAACATGGCATCTACCAAATAAATGGCTTCGCAGTGATGAATGGTATAACTTTAAAAACATGAATTTAGAGAAACTAAATATTCTATTAACTGTTGATGAAGCTTCTTATGATTTTACTGCAGGTTATGATGACATTCCGTTAAAAGGTATGGGAGAGAAACACCCTATTGCATGGTGTCAAGAGTATGATGGTGGGAAATCTTTTTATACTGCTTTGGGACATAGACCAGAATCGTTTAAAGATAAAAATTTCTTAAATCACATTTTTGGAGGCATATACTGGGTTTTAAAAAAGAATTAACAATAAGTAAGACTATATTAAAATGATAAAATTAATAGATGCTAATCAGTTTTCTAAAGGCTTTGAGAAACAGGGAATTAAATTATTTACCTTAAAAAATAAAAATGGAATTGTTAGTCAGATTACCAACTATGGTGGTAGGGTTGTAAATTTATTTACTCCAGATAAAGAGGGCCTTTTTAAAGATGTTGTTTTAGGCTATGACACGGCAAAAGAGTATTTAGAAAAGCCAGATCATTTTTTTGGAGCTATTATTGGCCGATATGGTAATAGAATTGCAGACGGTAAATTTAGTATAGATAATAATGAGTTTTTGTTACCTAAAAATGAAGTAGAAAATCAATTACATGGTGGTAATAAAGGTTTTCATACAATTGTTTGGCAGGCAACACAAATATCAGCATCTAGTTTAGAGTTAACTCACTTTTCTAAACATTTAGACCAGGGTTTTCCTGGTAACTTAGAAGTAAAAGTATTGTATACGTTAACAGAAAACAATGAATTGCAAATAGAATATTCTGCAGTTTCAGATGCAAAAACCGTTATAAACTTAACAAATCATTCTTATTTTAATTTATCGGGTAATTTTAATAAATCAATAGAGAATCATTTATTTCAAATAAATGCAACTCATTATTTACCGGTAAATGATAAAATGGTTCCTGTAGGAGTTTTAGAGGATGTTACCAATTCTCCTTTCGATTTTAAAAAATTAAAAAAGTTAGAACACGTTGTTGATAAAGAACATCAACAAATAGAATTAGGCAGTGGTTTTGATCATAATTTTGTTTTAGATGATGTGAATTCAGGTTTTGTAGCAAAGGCAATTGATGAAAATTCTGGAAGAAGTTTAGAGGTGTATACGACCGAACCCGGAGTACAATTTTATTCGGGGAATCACCTAAATAATTTAGAAGGCAAAAACGATATTTTATATCAAAAAAGAGCCGCGTTTTGTTTAGAGACGCAACATTTTCCAAATAGTCCTAATCAAAGCAATTTTCCATCAACTTTATTATTACCAGAAGAAAAGTATTTTTCAAGAACTATTTATAAGTTTAGTGTTTATAAGTGATTGCTAGAATTTAGTAATACTTTTAAAACATAAATTAGTTATTGTAATGCAAGAATTGTTCTACTAAAAGCAGTATTTGTTTTACAGTAATCTACATATTACAGTTAATTTTAATCCTATAACAAGTCGTTTTTTTTTTTAACTATTTGTTGGTTAATTTAGCTTTAAAAAACTCACTTAATAGCAGAGTGACATCCTTAGAAATTCACAAATAAATACAATTTAGATATGTTTAATAAAATTAATACAACTTTACTCTTACTCTCAATTTGCCTTTTAAGCTGTAAAGAAGCAAAAAAAGAAACTGTTAGTGAAACACCTCAAAACAAGACCTCTTTAAAAGATAGTTTTAAAGAAGACTTTTTAATAGGAACAGCACTTAATACAGGTCAAATTAAAGAAGTAGATGCAGGTCAAACAGCTTTAATAACTAATGAGTTTAATGCTATTACACCAGAGAACGATTTAAAATGGGAGCAAATTCATCCTCAAAAAGACACTTTTAATTTTGAAGTATCAGATGCTTATGTTGCTTTCGGGAATAAAAATAACATGCATGTTGTAGGGCATACCTTACTTTGGCATAGTCAATTGGCACCTTGGGTACATGAAATTACAAATAAAGATACTTTAGTAAATAGTATTACCAAACATATTAATACAATTGCAGGTAGATATAAAGGGAAAATTGATTCTTGGGATGTTGTTAATGAAGCTTTAAATGAAGATGGATCTCCAAGAGAGTCTATGTTTTATAAAATTTTTGGTGGAGAAAGCTATATAGAATTGGCTTTTAAACTTGCAGAAGAAGCAGCACCAGATGCAGATTTAGTTTACAATGATTATAACCTTTGGAAACCAGCAAAAAGAGAAGGAGTTATTAGAGTTGTAAAAAACTTACAAGCAAAAGGAATTAAAGTTGATGGTGTAGGTATGCAAGCACATTGGAGTTTAGATGGGCCATCTTTAGAAGATATTGAAAACAGTATTATTGCATATTCAGACTTGGGTGTAAAAGTAATGTTTACAGAGTTAGATATTACTGTACTACCAAATCCTTGGGAATTAGACGGAGCAGCTGTAGAGCAAAGCTATGAAAGATACGAGAAT